>JAQXZB010000050.1 GCA_029226975.1 Clostridiales bacterium
CGATATAATCATGCAGTATTTTGATAAATATAAAAGAGAAATAAACAAGGACGAATTATATAAAGCACTCTTAAGCCGCGATGCGGCGGGCTTTGCCGCACCGATAACAAAGCTTTTAAAGTCAAGCATAAGCTTCTATGATAATACGGAAGCCTTCTACCATGGGCTTGTTTCGGGGCGTTTGGCAGGGAATATATATTATGAAATAAAATCAAACCGCGAAACGGGTGACGGCAGAAGCGACTTAATTTTGTATCGTCAGGATATGTTTAGCGATGCGGTGATAATCGAATTTAAGGTGTGCAGACCGGAGGAAGAAATAGAAACGGCGGCCAAAAGAGCCTTAAAGCAGATTAACGATATGGACTATGACGCGGAGGCTAAAAGTCGGGGATATAGAAATATCATAAAATACGGCGTTGCCTTTAAAAATAAGATATGCTTTGCGGTGACTGAATAAAACCATATCAGCCTGCTCTTGCGCATTATGTGTGTGAAGAGCAGGCTTTCTCTTATCTTGATGTTTTTTGAATATCGATTTACTATCGCAGCTCACGGATTTTTCAAGGAGCATGATGGTGTCGGTAGATGTTCGGCCTATTCCGACCAATGAGATTGCTCCCGAATAAGAAAATTAAACCCTCATTTCGTAAAATAGTGGACAAACATCGTAAAATGGTGGTTGTTTTTATCAATCGTTTTGTGTTATACTTATCTCATGAAATAAGTATAATACAGTAAATGCTGTATGTCAAGGAGGAAATTATATGGAAATCAATGTAAACCGTTGTTCAGAGCCGTCACAGCTCAAGATAACTGATATTCGTGTATGCAATATAAACGGCGCACCCAAGCACTGTCCGCTGATAAAGATTTACACAAATCAGGGAATTGTCGGCTACGGTGAGGTGAGAGATGCGTCAAGTGCCACATATGCGCTTATGCTCAAATCAAGACTTGTGGGCGAAAACCCCTGTAATGTGGATAAGCTTTTCAGAAGAATAAAGCAGTTCGGAGGCCATTCAAGACAAGGCGGCGGCGTAAGCGGAATAGAAATAGCACTCTGGGATTTGGCCGGTAAAGCATGGGGCGTTCCCGTATATCAGCTTTTGGGCGGAAAATTCCGCGATAAGGTGAGAATGTACTGCGATACCGATGTAGACGGCAAGCACACAGGAACGGATATGGGACATGCACTCAAAAAGCGTATGGAGCAGGGCTTTACCTTCCTTAAAATGGATTTGGGAATTGAGCATCTTCTCGATGAGCCGGGCTGTCTTAACGCGCCTATAGGCTTTTTGGAGGATATAAAGAAATATTCCATGAAAGCAATTCTGCATCAGGGCGGCTCTATAGATATGGATATGATGCTCGGAAAGAATTATGAAACATTTACAATTCCGCATCATGCAACAGGCATACATCTTACAGAGAAGGGCATGGATGTGCTTGAAAACTATGTGAAAGAAGTGCGTGATGTTATAGGTTACGAAGTACCGCTTGCGATAGACCATTTCGGACATATTGCCATAGAGGACTGCATACGCTTTGCAAGGCGTCTTGAAAAGTATAATATCGCATGGATTGAGGATATTGCACCGTGGCATTATACAAAGCATTATGAAAAGATTTCACACGCCTGCAATGTGCCTATATGTACGGGCGAGGATATTTATCTTGCCGAAAACTTCCGTCCGCTTATGGAAAACGGCGGTGTATCGGTTGTACATCCCGATATACTTACAGTCGGCGGTGCATTGGAAATGAAAAAACTCGGCGATATGTGTGAGAAATACGGAGTTGCCATGGCGATACATATGGCTGAAAGCCCGATTGCCTGCATGGCGGCAATCCACGCGGCTGCGGCTGTTCAGAATGTTCTTGCGGTTGAGTTCCATTCGGTTGACATTCCCTGGTGGAATGACATTGCATTGGGTATTGATAATCCGCTCTTTAAGGACGGCTTTGTAAATGTTCCCGACAAGCCGGGACTGGGTATTGATGAGCTTAACGAGGAAGTAATAGCCGAGCATATACATGACAAGTACCCGGGTCAGTGGGAGCCGACCACCCAATGGGATAATGAGTGGGCAAACGACCGCGAGTGGAGCTGACGCGAAAAATAAGCGGCGCATCTCATCTCGAAAGCCCACCTTGAAGTATACACATACGTCTGCGGTAGGCCTTCGAGCGATCTGCTTGCTTCTTTTTCGCGTCACGGAAATAAGCGGCGCATCTCGTTACCCTCAGCGACTTGAAGTATACACATACGTCTGCGGTAGGTTTTCGAGCAATCTGCTTGCTTCTTTTTCGCGTCACACAAATAAGCGGCGCATCTTACGTCTTTTATGAAAGGAATTAACGATAATAAAAATGAACGTGGCTTTTGACAGAGAAAAGGTTTTAAAGAGCTATATCGAAAACAAAGATAGGCTTGACAAACGAAACAAAGAAGGTATAGAAAAATACCGCAAGGGAAATTTTACCCTTAAATTTGACAACAATACAAACAAAATTAAGGTTCGACAGACAAAACATAAGTTCTTGTTCGGCTGTACCGCATTTATGCTTAACAGCTTTGAAACACCCGAAAAGGAGGATAAATTTAAAAGCTTATTCTCAAATCTGTTTAACCAGGCAGTTGTTCCATTCTATTGGTCCGACCTGGAACCGGAAGAAGGGAAAGTGAGATTTGATCGAGATAGCGAGAATATTTACAGACGTCCGGCGCCCGATATTGTTATTGATTTTTGCCGTGAATACGGAATAGAGCCGAAGGGTCATTGCCTTACATGGTGTTGGTTTGTACCTCAATGGCTGGAGAAATACGGCGCTGAGGACAGAAAACGCATACTCGAAAGACGATTCAAAGAGATTGCGGAGCGTTATGGGGACATCATTCCATCCTTTGATATTGTCAATGAATCAGCTTCGAATTACAGAATAGGCAAAAACACGCTTTTTGAAAACTATGACGAGATTGGTCTTGAATTGGGAGGTAAATACTTTAAGAACAACATAAAAATACTGAACGAAACCAACGAAGCCATATGGCGCGATTACGTTACGGAAGGAAAATATATGGCATTTAATATGCAGCTTAAGGAGTTTATCCGAAAAGGCTTGCCGATTGATGAAATAGGTCTGCAATATCATATTTTCGATACAGAGGAGAGATTTGAAGGTAACAACACTTACTTGAACGCCGAATATATGCTTGAGGTTTTGGATATATTTGATGAATACAACCTCCCAATGCATATTTCGGAAATAACAATTCCGAGTTACAGCGGCAAAATCCCTCAGAATGAGGAAATTCAGGCTGAAATAGCGGAAACACTGTACACAACATGGTTTGCCACAAGGAACATGAAAAGCATAGTCTGGTGGAATCTTGTTGACGGTTATGCGGCATACGCTCCGCTCGGCTCGGAGGAAGGTGAGAATAGGTTTGCAGGAGGACTTGTTCATTTTGATATGACAAAAAAACCGGCATATGAAGCTCTTGACCGTCTGATAAACCATGAGTGGAAAACGACATTTGAGACGGCGGTAAAAGACGGTGAATATTCATTCCGCGGTTTTTACGGGGAATATGAGATTGAAATTACAACCGGCTCAGGCACAGAAAAACATACAGTAGTTCTTGATGAGGATGGTATGGAAGTGATACTTTAAAGGGAGCGGTCAGAACATGAATAATTTTAAAATACGTTGGATCGGGCAGAGCGGATATATCTTAAGTGATGAAAACACAACGATATATCTTGATCCCTATCTCTCCGACTGTGTAAACCGTGTTGCGGGACGGGAACGAATGGTTCCCGCTCCCGTTTCGGCACAGGATATAAAGGCGGACGCATTTATATGTACGCACAATCATCTCGACCATGTTGACGTTGATTTAATTGGAGAGATGAATACTGGGGGAATAGATTTTTATGCGCCGTCCGATTGTCAGAAAACACTTTTGGAATTGGGTGTTAAAAGCTATATACCGTTTGACTGCGGTACGAAAGCAAAAATCGGTGATTTTGAGATAGAGGCGGTATATGCCGACCATACAGTACCGGCTGTGGGAGTTGTTATAACATACGGAGAAAACAGATTGTATTTTACCGGTGACACGTTCTATAATGAAAAGCTTGCTCAAGTAAAATGTGACATATTATTTGTGTGTATAAACGGAAAGCTGGGGAATATGGACGTTAAAGAGGCGGTTAAGCTTACAAAGGAAATAGTGCCAAAGACCGGCGTACCTAATCATTACGGGATGTTTGAGTCAAACACCGAGGATCCGCACAAATACACCGATAACATCAATAACGGTTTTATTATGGAATATAACAGAGAATATACTGTTTGGAAAGGGACATTGAAATGAAATTTAATGACAGAGATGAAATAATTGCGCTTACGCCCCAATGGAAAGGCGAGAGATTTGATGACGGTCGTCCGAAGGTCGACGACAAGTATTTAAAGGCACTAAAGACATTGACGCTTGAAGAGGTTTGGAAACCTATTTTTGTAAAGGGATATGAGAGTCAATTTGAGGGCAGACTGCATACACTCCACGATGACGGAAGAAAGCTTATCGGAAGAGCGGTTACGGCAACATATTGCCCATTCAGACCGGACCTTGATGAGGTTGTAAAGAACGTAGGCAGAAGTGAAAACAGAACAGGCACATATAATCAGTGGGTTATAGATAACCT
>JAQXZB010000051.1 GCA_029226975.1 Clostridiales bacterium
TCGAGGAATGCCTTTGGTATGCACTTTTTGCGAAAATAAACTCTACCGTACCCTCGTACGCCTACGAGTTCATTTTCGCAAAATCTGACTCAATTTCTCGCAGTCTTTATGTTTAAGAAAAAGGGTTATACATTGAAGAGCAAATCGTCGTATGTAGGGAACGGCCAGTATGACTTGGCAACGTTTACCTCAAGCTCATCTGCAACGGTTCTCAAATCGTCCATTGCGGGGAGTACGACATCTGCAAAATACGACGCATTCTCAACAGTACTCTCGGGAGCGGCACTAACCGTTTCCTTAAGAGAGTCAATCTTTGTCATAAGAGCCTCTGTCAGGCTGTTTAATTTCTGTGCCTTTGCGGTTTCAACCGGGGCTTCTATGCCGATTGCCTTCTTGGCGATAATATCGTCAACCACCGACTTGGTGTATGACAGGCAGGCGGGAAGGATTTCCTCCTCAGCCATTGAGATGCAGCACTGTGCCTCAACATTTCTAAGCTTTGAGTATTCCTCAAGACCTACGTCATACTTTGCGGCAAGCTCTCTTTCGGTGAGAACGCCGTTGCCGGCATATAAGGTCTTTGCCTTGTCGGTTGTAAGAGCAAGAAGTGCGGTCGGGGTGGTCTTGTTGTTTGCAAGACCTCTCTTTGCAGCCTCCTCGGGCCATTCCTTGCTGTAGCCGTTGCCGTTGAAGATAACTCTCTGGTGGTCTGTTAAAAATTCTCTTATAATATCGTCCATATCGCGGCCCGCGTCAAGCGCGTCTGCAATTTCCTTAAAGGACTGTGCAACTATTGTGTTGATTGCTGTGTTAATGTCCGCAATTGACTGGTTTGAGCCGGGCATTCTGAACTCAAAACGGTTGCCTGTGAAAGCAAAGGGTGAGGTTCTGTTTCTGTCCGTGGTGTCCTTTTTAAGGGACGGAAGCGATGCAACACCTGTTTCCAAATATTCGTCCGGGAAGTCCTTAACGGGAGTTCCGCTGACGATTGATTCAACAACCGCGTCAAGCTGACTGCCCAAAAATACCGATACAATTGCCGGGGGAGCCTCGTTTGCGCCCAGTCTGTGGTCATTGCCTGCCGAAGCCGCCGATGCTCTTAATACCTCTGCGTACTCGTCAACACCCTTAACGATAGCCGCTAAAATCACCTGGAACTGCTTGTTGTTTGCAACATCACCGGGCTTTAGAAGATTTTCACCGTCCGAGGTGCCGATTGACCAGTTGTTGTGCTTGCCGGAGCCGTTTACACCCTCAAAGGGCTTCTCGTGGAGCAGACACTCCAAACCATGGTTCTTGGCAACCTTTTTTAATATCTCCATTGTCTGAATGTTTGTATCGGTTGAAATAACCGTTGTGGAGAATACGGGAGCAACCTCATGCTGCGAGGGAGCAACCTCGTTGTGCTTGGTTGTTGCCTGGATGCCGTATGCCCACAGCTCATTGTCCAAATCGTCCATGAAGTCGGCAATTCTTGTCTTTAACGCTCCGAAGTAGTGGTCGTCAAGCTCCTGTCCCTTTGAGGGAGCTGCGCCGAAGAGCGTTCTGCCGGTAAGTCTTAAATCCTTTCTCTGAGCATATTCCTTTGCGTCAACAATAAAGTATTCCTGCTCGGGACCCACATAGGAAAGAACTCTTGCCGGAGTTTTGCCGAAGTGTGCAAGCACTCTCTTTGCCTGCTTTGAAATAGCCTCCTGCGATCTTAAAAGGGGAGTCTTTCTGTCAAGAGCCTCGCCTGTGTAGGAGAAGAAGGCAGTCGGAATATATAATGAATTTTCCTTTACATACGCGTATGATGTAGGATCCCATGCTGTGTAGCCTCTTGCCGCGCAGGTTTCTCTTATGCCGCCTGTGGGGAAGGATGAGCCGTCCGGCTCGCCTGCCATAAGCTCCTTGCCCGAAAACTTCTCAATCATGCCTCCGTCAAGCTCGGGGTCTATAAAGGAGTCGTGCTTCTCGGCGGTAAGCGTTACCGTCATGGGCTGGAAGAGATGGGTGTAATGTGTACAGCCAAGCTCGATTGCCCAGGTTTTCATTGCGTTTGCTACTGTGTCTGCGATTGACGGATCGAAAGGAGCGCCCTCCTTTATGATCTTTTCCATCTTCTTGTAAACATCCTTAGGAAGCTTTTGCTTCATTGTAATAAGGTTGAATACTTTTGCACCAAAGATTTCTGATACCATGGTAAATTACCTCCCAAAATACGCTGTAAAAACAACGTCTTATAATTTCCTTCCTATAAAATATTACAGAAAAGTGTGAATATATATGTTAATTAAAGCTAACAAAGATTACATAAAAAAGGGCGTTCTATCCTCTCCAGATAAAACGCCATTGCTTTAATCCATGTCATACATATTCAATTCATTTACTATTATACTCACATTGGAGCAAAATGTCAATATACAACATGATAAAAATGTTAGAGCAAATTAAAAAACTTATTGTGTACTTTGTAAAATCAGCTGTGAGGCTTGTAATAGCTTGAGGGGATATTCTCCTCATCTATACATTCATCACCCACATACACATACCTCTTTGAGGTTACGGAGGTGCCGGTGCCGTAGGAAACCTCGTGCTTTATCTTTATCGTTCTGCCGTCGGGCCAGGCGGTGCCCAGGATATTTACATATATACTTCCGCCCTCGGTATATGCCGAAATTTTTATGGGCGCGTCGGTATTGTTTAAGAACTTGAAATCCACGCTTCCGTATGCAACCGCCGCATCCTGACCTAAGGGTGCGTAGGAAATGGTGAACATATGATTTGTTCTTGTAACAATATCCAAATCCGCGTACAAAACGGCACTGTAAAGGGTGGTGCTGACCTGGCAGGTACCGCCGCCTATACCCTGAACGGTTTTTCCGTCAACATATTCGGGCGCGGAGTAAAAGCCGTTTTCCTTTGAACGGTTTCCGACGCGGTTATTAAAGGAGAAGGTGTCGCCTGAGGCAATCACCGCTCCGTTTAAAAGACTTGCCGCCCGGGAAACATTTGCCGCTCTGTTTGCTGTAGAGCCGCCGTAATCGGTGGAGTAGGAGGCGAGAACATCGGCAAAAAGCTGATCCTCAAGCTGCTGTGCCGTAACCCCGGCTTCTATGGGATACCAGGGAATGGAAATCGGCGGGCTGCCCTCCTTAACCGCGGCAAGCTGTGAGGCGACAGCGTCCTTGTCAATGCGGCGTCCCTCAATATCGTCAATAACCGTTACCTTATCACCGTCCACTTCATATTTCGCGTCAACAGGCTCCATATAAATCGCAGAATAAGCCGCGTCCGCCGTTAAATCATCGGGAGGACAGGCTTCGAGCGTAACGGGGATGTTTTTAAATCTCTCGTTGTCAAAGGCCGATAAAACCTCCTCAAGAGCCTTTGAGGTGTCATTGTTAAAGCCGGAATGTCCGGGAGTTATGAGCGCTTCGTAGTTTGCCTGAACAACAATTGAGTGCTGAGTAAGCTCACCGTATACCAAAACGCCGAATTCCGCAAGCTTTTGCGACAGAAGCCCCGCGTCCACCTCGGCAACGGGAACTATTGTATGGCGCTTAAACGAGAGCAGCATATTTTTAAAGGCGTTTGAACTGCGGCTTGAGGTTTTTGCGTAATTAAAGGCTTTTTGTGCGGTTTCCTCGGGGCTTGCCAGAAGCCCTATATCGGAGCCGCCGAAGGAAAAGGTTTGACCGCCGCATTTTAAAGTGACCTCCTGCTCGTCAAAAAGATGGGTGCTTTTTAAGGCAGAAAGCATTTGGTCATAGGTCATGCCGCCCACATTCAGATCCTCTATGTAGACATTTGAGGCGACAGTGTCGGCGGGCAGTGAAGCAAGGCTTACCGAATACATAAAAATGAATACGGCGACAAGGGCGGCAAAAACCACACAAACGGGAATGAGAAATGTCCGGCCGGTGCGTTGGTCTTTTGCGGACGGTTTTTTTTGCTTATTGTTGCGGCGGGTGCTTTTTTTCGGCGTATCGGCAGGCTCGTCGTCAAACTCGTCATATACGCGGTATTCCAGATAGGAATAATCCTTTTTTTCGGCGCGAGCCTTGCGCGCAGTCAAAGAGGACTGCTTCGAAACGGTTTTTCCACGCTCCGCTGCAGCCGCGTTTATTTTTGCCGTATTGATTTTTTGCGTGGCGTCCGCGGCAGGGGCTTGCTCCGGCAAGGAGACCTCCCTTTGCTTTGCCGATGTAATTATGTCCTTTGCCTCGTTTCCGATGATAGTTGGGGCATCATAGGTCATGTCCCCGGTATTTTTCTTTTCATCAGACATAAAACAATCCTATCCTTTCGGTTTTTCTCTGTCAGCAAAAGCTTCTTTTAAAAAAATCTTGCAAATTCATCCAGATAGGACGAATATGCCTTCATAAACGAATAAATCCGGGGATTTTTCATAAGAAGCCTGAAAGTTCTTTCAATATTCTTTACAAAAACCGGCTCAAAATCCTTCGAGGAAAAGCCCTGTGCCAGACGGCATATGCCCTTTGCGCGCGGGTCTGTGATGATCTGCATATTGCCCGAAGGGTCGATATAGGGCGTGAGCGGAAATATTCTGCACGCCAAGGGTCTTTCAAAACGGCTGCAGTGTCCGTTGCACATGGCAATGGGGGTATGGAAGGTGCTGCCCTTGTGGGTGTAGCAAAAATCAGACTTGCATACCCGTATCCAATCCGGGTTTAAAAGCTTATAGACCTCCTCCTCGCCGGGGAAAAGGAACATTCCGCTATCATCTCCCTTACAGCAGCGAGAAGAACACAGCAGTCCGCAGTCTATTGACAGTGGTGTTACATCATCAAATAATTTATACAATTGCAGGTATACATAAGCCGGTTTCATAAAATCCGTACCTTTCGTTAAAAATAATCCATATAAATATATGGCTGCACACAATATATTATATCATAAATATTCGCATAAAACAACAAAAAAATAAATTTTTGATAAATAGTTAAATATTTATTGCGGCAAAAGAGCGTATTTATCAAAAATTCCCAAGGTGTTACGAAAAAAAGTAAAATTGTAATGTGTATGTAATACAAAAATACTGTCATTGATTTGACAAAACCGGGATTTAGATATATAATAGAATTTAATTATAAATACACCTAAGGTGTGTTAAGAAAACGGAGGGACTCTATGCCTAAGAAGAAAACCTACGGAAACGAGGCAATAACGGCGCTTAAGGGCGCGGACAGAGTGAGAAAGCGGCCTGCCGTAATATTCGGTTCGGATGGGCTTGAGGGCTGTGAACATTCTTTCTTTGAAATACTTTCCAACTCGATTGACGAGGCGAGGGAGGGCTACGGTGATGTAATAGAGGTCACGCGCTTTTTGGACAAGTCAATTGAGGTCAGGGATCACGGGCGCGGTATCCCGCTGGATTATAACGAGAAGGAACAGCGCTACAACTGGGAGCTTGTGTTCTGCGAGCTTTACGCCGGCGGCAAGTACGAAAATAACAAGGACGGAATGTATGAATACAGTTTGGGCTTAAACGGACTGGGCGCGTGTGCCACGCAGTATTCCTCGGAATTTTTCGATGTAACGGTTATGCGTGACAAGACGCAGTATTCGCTGCATTTTGAAAAGGGCGAGGTTGTGGGCGAGCTTTTAAAAACTCCCGCAAAAAACTCAAAAACCGGTACGGTACAGCATTGGAAGCCCGATACTGAGGTGTTTACCGATATAGACATTCCCATTGATTTTTTCAAGGATGTTTTAAATAAGCAGGCAATGGTAAATGCCGGAATAAGGTTTGTTTTATACAACGAAACCGAAACCGGCATGGAAATGTTTGAATATTATTATGAAAACGGTATTGTGGACTACTTAAAGGAAGCGGTGGGTGAAAACGGCTTTACCACTGTTGAAACCTGGGAATGTGAGCGCAGCGGCCGCGACAGGGAGGACAAGGAGGACTACCGCATGAAGATGCGCATAGCCTTTTGCTTCTCCAATACCGTAAATCTGCTTGAATATTACCATAATTCAAGCTACTTGGAGCATGGCGGCTCGCCGGACAAGGCTGTAAGAAATGCTTTTGTTTACGCAATAGACCAATACCTTAAGCAAAATAACAAATACAACAAAAACGAATCCAAGATAAACTTTAACGATGTGGCAGACTGTCTGGCGCTTGTGATAAACTCGTTTTCCACGCAGACAAGCTATGAAAACCAGACCAAAAAGGCGATAAACAACAAGTTTATCCAAGAAGCAATGACCGAATTTTTAAGGCAGCAGCTTCAGTTTTATCTGGTTGAAAACAAGGCGGACGCCGAAAAGATTGCAAATCAGGTGCTTGTAAACAAGCGCAGCCGCGAGAACGCCGAAAAGGCGAGAATAGATATAAAAAAGAAGCTTACCGGCAGCATGGACGTTACAAACAGAGTGGAGAAGTTTGTGGACTGCCGCTCAAAGGATGTTTCAAAGCGCGAGATTTATATCGTTGAGGGCGACAGTGCTTTAGGCTCGGTAAAGCTGGCAAGGGATCCGTCCTTTCAGGCGGTAATGCCCATAAGGGGAAAAATACTAAACTGCTTAAAAGCGGATTACCCCAGAATTTTCAAAAGCGATATTATAATCGATCTTGTAAAGGTTTTGGGCTGCGGAATAGAGATAAAATCCAAGCACAATAACAAGGTTGAGGGCTTTAGCCTTGATAATCTGAGATGGAGCAAGGTTATAATCTGCACCGATGCGGATGTGGACGGTTATCAGATAAGAACCCTTGTGCTGACCATGATTTACAGGCTTATGCCAACGCTTATCGAGGTGGGAAAGGTGTATATTGCCGAATCGCCTCTTTATGAGATAACCATAACCAAAACCAAAAGAAAGGGCGAAAAGCTCTTTGCCTATACCGACGGCGAAAAAGAGGAAATGTTAAGAACCCTTGAAGCTGACGGACTTTCAAAGGAACATGACGATTTTGACATAAAGCGTTCAAAGGGTCTTGGCGAAAACCAGCCCGACATGATGAGCCTTACAACCATGCATCCGGCAACAAGACGGCTTATCCGCGTAACCCCGGAGAGCATGGAGAGAACGGCGGCAATGTTTGATATTCTTTTGGGGGACAATATCGCAAGCAGAAAGGAATTTATAGCAAATAACGGTTCGGCATACATGGATATGCTTGACCTTTCGTAAAGGAGGCGCGCTATGGCAAGAAAAAAGAAAGATACCGAGCCGCAGATAATCACGCAGGCTCCCATAGACGAGCAGCCTATAACTCAAACCCTTGAAACCAATTATATGCCCTACGCCATGAGCGTTATAATTTCGAGAGCCATTCCCGAAATTGACGGCTTAAAGCCGGCGCACAGGAAGCTGCTTTATACCATGTATAAAATGGGGCTTTTGGGCGGAAAAATGACAAAATCCGCAAACGTTGTGGGACAGACCATGAAATTAAACCCCCATGGCGATGCGGCAATTTACGAAACAATGGTGCGTCTTACCAGAGGACACGAGGCACTTTTGCATCCTTTGGTGGAATCCCAGGGAAACTTCGGAAAGCAGTATTCGAGGGATATGGCGTATGCGGCGGCAAGATACACCGAGGTAAGGCTTGAGCCGATATGCCAGGAGCTGTTTGGCGATATAAACAAAAATACGGTAAAATTTGTCGATAACTACGATGGCGAAATGCAGGAGCCTACACTGCTCCCGGCGGCGTTTCCCAATATTTTGGTAAATCCCAATCAGGGAATAGCTGTCGGAATGGCAAGCAATATCTGCTCATTTAATTTAAGAGAGGTATGCGATGCGGCTATTGCGTATATGAAGGACGAAAATGCGGATATTTTAGAGATTATGCCCGCACCGGATTTCCCCTTGGGAGCGTCCATTATATATAAAAAGGACGAAATGCGCTCCATTTACGAAACCGGCAGAGGCAGCTTTAAAATGCGGGCGGTTTATCAGTATGACAAGAAGAATAACTGCATAGAGATAACGGAAATTCCCTATACCACTACCTCCGAAGCAATAATCGGCAAGGTAATGGAGCTTATCAAGGCGAATAAATTAAAGGAAATATCCGACGCAAGGGACGAAACGGGACTTGACGGTTTTAAGGTCACCTTTGATTTAAAGCGGGGTACCGACCCGGATGTTCTGATGACAAAGCTATATAAGCTTACACCCTTGGAGGACAGCTTCAGCTGTAATTTCAATATCCTTATAAAGAACAGACCGTCAGTAATGGGTGTAAAGGAGATATTGAAAAACTGGATAGAGTTTAGAATGGACTGCATAAAGAATTCTATCCGCTACGATATAGACAAAAAGACCCAAAGGCTTCACCTTCTCAGAGGTCTTAAAAAGATACTTTTGGATATTGACAAGGCAATCTCCATAATCCGTCATACGGAGCGGGAGGAGGACGTTGTTCCCAATCTTATGACCGGCTTTGACATTGACGAGGTGCAGGCAGAGTATGTTGCCGAGATAAAATTAAGAAACCTTAACAAGGAATATATCCTAAACCGCGTTTCGGATATAGAAAAGCTTATGGAGGAGTTGGAGGAGCTTAACAAAACCCTGGCAAGCGACAGGGCGATAAAGAAGCTTATCTCAAAGCAGCTTGCCGCCATAGCCAAAAAATACGGTCAGGACAGACGAACAAAGCTTATAAGCGATGAGGAGCTTACCGAATACCGCGAGGAGGAGCATATCGAGGACTACCCGGTTACAATATTCTTCACCCGCGAAAATTATATAAAGAAGGTCACCGCCGCGTCCCTTCGTTCCACAACAGCGGAGCATAAGCTAAAAGAGGATGACGAGGTTATACAGGAAATTGCGGCGACAAACGTATCGGATATACTGTTCTTTACAAACAAGCAGAACGTATATAAAATGAAAACCTTTGATTTGGAGGACAGCAAGGTCAGCGCCATGGGACAGTATGTTCCGGGGCTTGCGGGTCTTGACGGGGACGAGAAAATATTGTATACTGTTGTTACGGTGGATTATCACGGAATGATGCTTTTTGCGTTTGAAAACGGAAAAATCGCCAAGGTGGGTCTTGACGCTTACGCCACAAAGACCAACCGCAAAAAGCTGATAAACGCATACAGTGCAAAGTCCCCGGTATGCGCAATAAGGTTTTTGGAGGAGGATACGGATATTGTCGTTATGTCCGACAACAACAAGGTGCTGTGCTTAAACACCGATAAAATCCCAGTAAAGGCGACAAAGAGCACCCAGGGCGTACAGGTTCTTACCCTAAAGAAAAAGGGCGCTGTTATGAACAGGCTGTGCGAAGTCAGCGAATGCGGGATTGAGGATATTAAGTATTACAGAACAAAGAATATTCCGGCTGCCGGAAATTATCTTAGAAAAACCGACTCGCAGATAAGTCTTATCTGACGGGTCAAACAGCTTATAATAGAAAGGAAATGATGTAATTATGCTAATACCGGAAGAAAGAGAGAACTTAAAAGCACGTTTCCAGACCAGAGCGGAGGGTGTATATCAAACCTTCCCGCGGGATACTTTTAAAAAATACGGAGTAAAACGCGGTCTGAGAAACGATGACGGAACAGGCGTTATAGCAGGATTAACATCTATTGGTGCTGTTATAGGCTACTATATGAAGGACGGCGAGAAAATGCCCACTGAGGGCAAGCTCAAATACCGCGGCTATGACATTCAGGACCTTGTGCGCAATGCGGAAAACGAGAAGCGTTTCGGCTTTGAGGAGATTGTGCATCTTCTGCTGTTCGGCGAGCTGCCCACAAAGGAGGAGCTTGATGTATTTACAAAGCTTATAGGCAATTTTAGGATTTTGCCCTACGGCTTTACCGAGGACATGATTTTAAAAGCTCCCAGCAGCAATATTATGAATAAAATGGCAAGAAGTGTGCTTGCGTCCTATTCATATGACCCGAACCCCGATGATACAAGCGTGGGAAATATAGTAAGGCAGTCAATAGAGCTTATTGCAAGACTGCCGGTTATGGCTGCTTACGGCTATCAGGCAAAGAGTCATTACTATGACGGAAAGAGCCTGTATCTGCACTCGCCGCAGCCGGAGCTGTCTACGGCGGAAAATCTGCTTTACATGATGCGTCCGGACAATAAGTACACCCGCGAGGAAGCGGAAATGCTTGATGTTTTGCTTATGATACACGCAGAGCATGGCGGCGGAAACAACTCCACCTTTACCACAAGGGTGGTTTCCTCCTCGGCAACGGATACCTACAGCGCAATCGCCGCGGCGATAGGCTCCTTAAAAGGCCCCAAGCATGGCGGCGCAAATGCCAAGGTAATGGCAATGATGGCGGATATCGAGGAGCACGTTTCAAACTGGGACGATGAGGGCGAGGTTGCGGACTATCTTATAAAGATACTTAAAAAGGAAGCTTTCGACAAATCCGGGCTTGTATACGGCATGGGACACGCAATCTACACCTACAGCGACCCCCGGTGCATACTCTTAAAGGAAAGAGCGGAGCTGTTGGTAAAGCAAAATATGCAGTATGAAAAGGAATTTAATCTGTATAAGACGATAGAACGCCTTACGCCGGAGCTGTTTGCCAAGGTAAAGGGCGACAAAAAGGTTATGTGCGCAAACGTGGATATGTATTCGGGACTGGTGTATAAAATTTTGGGTATATCGGAGGATATGTACACGCCGCTGTTTGCAATTTCGAGAATTGTGGGCTGGTCGGCGCACAGGCTTGAGGAGGTAATCGGCTGTTCGAGGATTATCCGTCCGGCATACAAGTCGATTTTTGAAAATAAGCAGTACATCAAACTAAGCGACAGAGAAAAACAGAGGTAATTATGGAAAGAGTAAATATTCTCGGCGTAAAGGTCGATATGGTAACCATAAACGAGGCTGCCGCCGCAATCATGGATTTTTTCAATGAGGACAGGGTGCATACGGTATTTACGCCCAATTCGGAAATAATCATGGCGGCGTACCGCGATGAAGAGTTTGGAAAAATGCTAAACGATGCGGATTTGCTCACAGCCGACGGTATAGGCGTGGTTTATGCCTCAAAAATCTTAAAAAAGCCCATATCCGAGCGCGCCGCGGGCTATGACATTGCCCGCAAAGTCCTTGAAAAGATGAACTATACCGACCACAAGCTGTTTTTGTTCGGCGGAAAGCCGGGTGTGGCTGAAAAAGCGCGGGAAAACCTTAAAAGAGATTACCCGGAGCTTGAAATTGTCGGAGTGAGAAACGGTTATTTCACCGAGGAGGAGGAACCCCGGATTGTGGAGGAGATAAACCGCTCTGGCGCGGATATAGTATTCGTGTGCTTAGGTGCGCCCAAGCAGGAAAAATGGATAAACGCCCACAAGAATGAGCTTAATGTCAGGGTTGCCATGGGAATAGGCGGCAGCCTTGATGTTTTTGCCGGTACGGCACAGCGCGCTCCGGAGTTTTTCTGCCGCTTCGGGCTCGAATGGTTTTACCGCCTAATCAAAGAGCCATGGCGGGCAAAGCGCATGACGGATCTGCCGAAATTCGCGGCAACGGTCATGACCAAGGGCAGAAAATTCAAGCAGGACTGACAGGAGAAGAAAATGGGTATTCTTATAGCAATTGACGGAGTGGACGCCAGCGGAAAGCAGACCCAGACGGAGCTTTTGCAAAAAAGGCTCATGAGCGAGCGGGAGGTAAGGCTTGTGTCCTTTCCGATGTATGACAATCCCTCCTCAACGGCTGTAAAGCTTTATTTAAACGGCACTTTGGGAAAAAATCCCGGTGATGTAAACGCCTATGCGGCGTCGGCATTTTTTGCGGTGGACAGGTATATAACCTATAAAACCGACTGGGGCGCGGATTATTTGTCCGACAAGATTATTCTTGCGGACAGGTATGTGTCCTCGAATATGATTCATCAGGCGGGCAAGATAGCGGATTTGGAGGAAAAGAATAAATTCCTCGACTGGCTTCATGATTTTGAATATAATAAATTTGCACTGCCAAAGCCGGATATTACGGTGTTTTTGGATATGCCGGTGGAGTACGGGGCAAGGCTCATGGCACAGCGTTCAAACAAAATAGACGGCACAAAGCAAAAGGATATTCATGAAAGCGATAAAGAATATCTTAGGGAAAGCTATGAAAACGCGGTGTACATAGCAAAAAAGTACGGTTGGAGCCGTATAAACTGCGTTGACGAAAACGGAGTGCGGAGCGTTTTGGATATTCATAATGAAATATATAAGCTGGTCAGAAAATTTATATAAAAGCTATTGACAGTAAATAAAAACAGTGCTATAATGTAGAAAAGTGAATACTTCAGGGCAGGGAGAGTTTCCCGACCGGCGGTAAAGTCCGCAAGCCTTCGGGCATGAACCGGTGTAATTCCGGTACCGACAGTACAGTCTGGATGGAAGAAGACAGTTGTGTATTTGGCTCTGAGATACGATGTATTTCAGAGCTTGTTTAATGCCCCGAAGTATCGGGGCATTCAGCGTGCAGACAAACGTCTGCACGCTGGCAGACTGCGAGAAATTGAGTCAGATTTCGCGAAAATGAACTCGTAGGCGTACGTTGGT
>JAQXZB010000052.1 GCA_029226975.1 Clostridiales bacterium
ATTACGGAGGAGGGGAAGTATGTTGTAGGTATGCTCAATGAAAAAGTATGGGCTCATCAGAGCGAAATACTCGAACAACTGGGCAAGGAGGACGCCATGGAGCTTTTGCGGATTTTTGACAGACTTTTGGAAATCATTGAAGTTACCGATGCTCCCGACCTTGACCTGTAAAGTATATATTTAAAATAGGGAGATTAAACAGTATGAAAATTCATGAAATATCGGTAAAAAGACCTGTTGCGGTTGTAATGGTGGTACTGATGTTCGTTGTTATCGGACTGTACTCTGTTACGATGCTTCCGATGGAGCTTACACCCGACATGGAAATGCCAATGGCACTTGTCGCAACAAGCTATCCCAACGTCGGCAGTGAGGAGGTCGAAAATCTTGTTACAAAGCCGATTGAAAGCTCTGTCGCAAGCGTGAGCGGAGCGAAAAGCACAACTTCTCAGTCCACAGAAGGCTCATCCATCGTAATGGTTGAATTTTCAAACGGTACTGACATGGATAAAGCCGTTTCGGATATGGAGAGCAATATAAATTTGGTTAAATCCGCTCTCCCCGATGACGCCAACGATCCGATGGTCTTTAAGCTTGACATGAACATGATGCCCATTGCCATGATGAGCGTATCATATGAGGGCTACGACCTTGTTCAGACAAAACGATATGTTGAGGATAACTTAGAAAACAAGCTTGAAGCAATAGACGGCATTGCAAGCGTTACCGTAACGGGAGCGCAGGACAGAGAAATCGATGTTTACATAGACCCCACAAGGCTTGCGGGCTACAACATGAGCCTTACGGACGTTTCAAACGCCATTGCGGCGCAAAATCAAAACCTGCCCGCCGGCTCAACCTCAAGCCGCGGCAAGGACCTTTCATCGAGAGTTATCGGAAAATTCTCATCGGTTCAGGAAATAGAAAAAATACCTCTTACAACACCCCAAGGCTCGATTATTTATCTTCGCGACATAGCCGAGATAAGGGATACCTATTCAGAGGATGAAACCTATGCAAGACTTAATCAGATTGAGGCTATTTCAATATCCATATCCAAGGAATCGGACGCAAACACCGTTGACGTTGTTGACGCTGTTTATCAGACCCTTGACGGGCTGAGCGCACAGAATCCGAAATTTTCATATAATATGACAATGGAGCAGGGAACGCAGATTAAAGAAGCGGTTCACAATGTTGCCCAGAACGCGGTTTTGGGCGGAGTTTTGGCGGTAATTGTGCTTTTGCTGTTTTTGGGCAGCGTCAAGACCTCGCTGGTAATCGGTATCTCAATGCCCATTTCCATTATAACAACATTTATAGGTATGTTCTTCTCGGGAATGTCACTAAACGTGGTGTCCCTGGGCGGTCTGGCTCTGGGCGTGGGAATGCTTGTAGATAACGCGGTTGTTGTTTTGGAGAATATATTCAGGCGCAGAAAGCTTGACAAATCCCCCGCGGAGGCGTCCATACGTGGTGCGGGCGAGGTTATCGGTGCGGTTGTGGCTTCGGTGCTTACAACCTGTATAGTATATGTGCCGATACTCTTTGTCGATAACATGATGGCGATAATGTTCAAGCAGCTTGCCTTTACGATTATCTTCTCGCAGACGGCATCACTGCTTACGACCTTCCTGCTTGTGCCGATGCTCTCATCAAAAATCAAGAACGCCCAGCCGGCAAAGGGCAGCAGACTTGCAAAGATACTTTCGCCCTTTAACAAGCTTTTGGGGCTGTTCTACCGCGTATATGAAAAGGCTCTTAGGTGGGTGCTTTCACACAGAAAGATATTCATTTTGGGAGTTGCGGGAGTGTTTGTGCTGACAATAATCTCACTCACTCAAATAGGCATGACCCTTATGGACTCAGGTGACCAGGGCATGATAAGCATCAGCATAAGCATGCCCAAAGGCTCACAGCTTGAAACCACAAACGAGCTGACCCGGAAGATTGAGGGGATTGTAATGGAAAATCCCTGCATTGAAACGGTATTCTCAAGAGTAGGCTCCGGCGGAATGAGCGGCGCGCTTACCGGCGCATCGGCATCGGACAGCGCGGATATTACCATAACACTTGTAGACGAAAAGAAAAGAAAGCAGTCCACAGAGGACGTTGTACAGGAATTGAGAGATGCTCTTTCGGATATTTCCGGTGCGGAAATCGAGCTTGAAGCTTCAAGCCAGGGCGGAATGTCCATGTCGGCAAATGAGATCGAGTTTGAATTTACCGGCGCAAACTCCGATGAGGAGCTTGAAAATTACGTTCTCGAATGTGAAAAGGCAATGAAGGGCATTGACGGTGTTGTTGAAACAAGCACCTCAATCTCGGATACGGTATCGGAAATACATATTCGTCCCAACCGCAACAAGGCTCAGACCTACGGCATGACCCCGGCGTCGCAGTCCGTACTTATCAAGGGTATTCTTGAGGGTGTGACGGCTTCCAAGTATATGGAGGACGGAAGCGAATATGATATAGTGGTAAAGTACCCCGACGATTATGCCGATACCTACCACAAGCTTAAAAATTTACAGATAAAGACCCAAACGGGAGCATGGGTTACTCTTGACGATATTGCGGATGTGAGCATTGACGAGGGTCCTTCAACGCTTACAAGAGTTGACCAAAAGCGTACCTTAACCGTAACGGGCAAGCTTTACGGTACGGACATGAGCTCGGCAAACCGGGCGTTTATGAAAGCCACAGCCGATATTCCAAAGCCTGAGGGCGTATCCACCGTTGCGACCGGTTCCTTTGAAACCATGCAGGAGGCAATGTCGCAGCTGCTTTTGGCAATACTTTTGGGTATAGTCCTTATGTACATGATTATGGCGGCGCAGTTTGAGAGCATTATACAGCCGGTTATAATTCTTGTAACCATACCTCTTGCCCTCATAGGCGTTGTGCTGGCACTGCTTGTAACAAATACGGACCTTTCGGCAGTGGGCATGATTGGTATGCTTATGCTTGTGGGTATTATAGTTAATAACGCCATAGTGCTTATCGATTTTATAAACACCTCGCGCCAAGAAAACCCCGACGGCGACAGAACGGATCAGGTAGTAAATGCGGGTATCACAAGAATGAGGCCGGTGCTTATGACCTCGCTTACATCAATACTCGGCTTCCTGCCCATGGCGGTTTCCACCTCGGGAAGCTCGGCAATGATGGCACCTTTGGCAATCGTGCTTATAGGCGGTCTGTTTGTGGGAACCTTCCTGACGCTTTTGGTAATCCCCACCGTTTATACGATTGTTGATGACAAGCAGATAAAACGGCGTCAAAAAAAGGAAAGAAAATCAAGAAAACGTCTTAGCAAAAAGGAGGCACTTTAATGAGAACTGTTAAAAGATTTATGGCGGCGGCGCTTGCCGCCTGCCTGCTCACCCCCGCCGCGGCATTTGCGGAAGAAACGGCAGCTGACACTTCCGTCAAGTATTTTACAATAGATCAAGCGATTGAATACGCAAAGGAAAATAATCTTGATTTAATCGCCAAGCGCGAATCGGAGGAATACGAACGCTTAAACAACGAAGCGGTACGCGTTGCAACAAAAAACGCTCACAAAAGCGATTACGGAGTAAGCTCCATAAGCGGGTATCTGCTCTCCGGCGGTTATAATTACGAAGCAACCCAAACCTCCTACAGAGTAGCTAAGCGCAATACCATAAAGGCAGAAGCCAACCTTGAAAGCACCGTAAAGCAGGCGTTTTACAAATGTGTTAATCAGAAAAAGAAAATAACCCTTGCCCAAGAAAGCTTATCCAGTGCCAACGACCGTTTAAGCTATGCCAATGTGAAGTTTAATTCGGGCATGATTTCTCAGCTTGACGTGCAGAACTTTGAGCTTGCCGTAAGCAAGGCGCAAAATGAGCTTAACACTCAGCAAAGGACCTTTGACGAGTACATACTAAGCTTAAAAACCGTTATAAACTACCCTCTCGACAAGAATATAGACGTTACCGGAAGCTTTGAGAGAGTGCCTATGGATACAACCTCTCTTGAGGATGCAAGAATAAAGATGGAAAGCTCCATTGACCGAGCAAACATCGATGACAGCTACAAGCTGTCCGAAACCAAATTCAAGTATTATTCAGCCTACTATACAAGCAATCTGTATGAGTATCAGGCGGCGAAATATGAGCTTTCGGCGGCAAAGGCAAATTATCAAAACAACTTAAACTCACTGGAAACGGGACTGACCTCGGCATATCATCAGCTTCAGTCAATCTATGAGTCGCTTGATTATCTTGACGCGTCCTTAAAGTACAGCGAAGCAACCGCCCGGGCGGCAAAGCTCAGGTATGAAATGGGAATGATGACCGCTGATGATTACAATACTACGGTTCAGCAGCTTGATTCCGTAAAAAACACCATAGCGGACACAGAGCTTAACGCTTATGCGGTAAACGAAGCGTATCGTCAGCTTTTTGCAAACACCAATACGGTTACAAAGTAAGGAGAGATTTGGGGAATGAACAGAAAAATAATATCGGCGGCTGTTGCCGTCATAACGGCACTGTCCTGCGCCTCCTGCGGCAAGCCAATGATGCCGGAGCAGGAAAGCGCGGGCACCAATGTAAAGGTTTACACCGCGGGTGCCGATTCAATCCAGAACAATGTTAAATACATAGGTGAGATTAAATCCTCTCAGGAAACGGTGATTTCACCGAAAATAAGCGCGAAAATAGTGAGCATTAACGTTGAGGAGGGTGATTATGTAAACGCCGGTCAGGTACTTGCGGAGCTTGACAGGACGGATCTTCAAAACACCTATGACAGCGCACTGGCAAGCTATAAAAGTGCACTGGCAAGCTACAATTCCGTAGCAAACGCAACAACAAAGCAAAGCTCCACCACAGCGCAGAACTCACTGACCAACGCTCAGTTAAATTATAACGATGCCCTAACGGCATATAACCGGGAGGTAAGGCTCTACAACAACGGAGAAACCTCCTCGGTAGTAAACTCACGGGTCAGCTATAACGACGCATTAACGGCATACAACCGAGAGCTTGAGCTATACAACAACGGTCAAAGTGCTTCGGTGGTAAACGCAACACAGAGCTATAACAACGCTCTTGATGCCTACAACCGGGAAAAGGAGCTTTATGACAACGATACAGCCCTGGTTGCGGCGAGAAACTCGCTTCAAACGGCACAGGAAAACGAGCAGAGAATGACCGAGCTTTACAACATCGGCGCGGTTTCACAGGCGGACTATGACGCGGCGGTAAGAAATACGGCAAACGCTCAGTCCAACTATGATACCTTAAATTCCCAGAAGCAGTCAAGCTTAAACAACTCTTATGCACAGCTTGTAAGCGCACAGGAGGCTCTAAATACCGCCAAGGTAAACGCTTCGGCGTCATTAGAGAGCGCAAGAAGCCGAGTTGTTACCTGCGAGGAGGCGTTAAACACCGCAAAGGTGAACGCTTCAACGGCTCTTGACAACGCAAAGAGCAAGCTTGAAAGCAGTGAAAAGGCTCTTGCTCAGGCAAAGGAGAACATCGGCGTGACCGATACCTCAAACTCCGCAAACATCGCTTCGGCGCAGGCGGCATTGGAGAGCGCAAAAACGGCGTTAAACACCGCTTCAAACAATCTTGCAAACACCAAGATTACGGCTCTCGAATCGGGATATGTTTCCTCCAAAAACGCAGAGCTGGGTGCAATGGCAGCAGCAGGCTCCGCCCTCTTTACCATTAAAAACCCCAACGCCCTGGTAGCGGAGATTTCCGTAACCGAATCGGTTATACCCTATGTTCAGACCGGAACAAAGGCAAAGCTGACGGTTACCTCAGCGGGCATTGAGGACGCGGACGGAGTTGTAACTCTTGTAAACCCCACAAAGGACGCTCAGACGGGAATGTACACCGTTCAGGTTTCGGCGGACAATTCAAGCGGCGCGCTTAATGTGGGTATGTTTGCGGACGTTAATCTGACGCTTCAGGACATTGCAAACACCATAACCGTTCCCTCCGAGGCTCTTATCCAGGAAAAGGATAAAATGTATGTATACGTTGTAAATCCGGATGGAAAAACAGCCGAAAAACGCGAAATTGTCGTAGGTCTTGAAACCGATGACAAGGCGGAGATTGCCTCCGGGGTTTCGGCGGGAGAAAGAGTGGTTGTATCGGGTGCCGATTACTTATCGGAAACCAACAATGCTATAAATATCGTGGAGTGACATTTGCGATAGTTATATATAAAGCCATAAAAAAGCGTTAAAACGCATCAACCCCCTAACCCCCAATCTTGGGGGCAAAGAGGTACGCTTTTTTTGAACAAGCAAAATTGCTCACTCAAAACGAGCAATTTCCTATGTTATAAAAAAGCTTTTGACAAAGCTGCGCCTTTGGCGCAAGGTAAGCTTTTTTGCTATCAGGAAATTACAACATATGAGTAGT
>JAQXZB010000053.1 GCA_029226975.1 Clostridiales bacterium
GGATTCAGCTGTGCCTGCAATGCCTTCATCTGAGCGTTTCTTCGACTTATCTGCTCCTTGTACACTGTGTTTACAAGCATATCAATATGCTTTACAAGGTCATTATACTTTACTGTCAGAAAGCCTATTTCATCCTTTCTGTCGGTTTGAACCATGCTTATATTATTTGTCTTTTCAAAATCATTTATTGCTTTTATAAGCACTTCGATTACATTTAATAAATCCTTGCAGAACATCAGTGCCATAACCAGTATCAGCAAACACGTGAAAATTCCAAATAATACTACCGCATTGCGTACCTTGTTTGTGTTGCTGTAAAGCTTTGAAAAAGGCATCATTGCTACAAGGTTCCATTCATATTCATCCATATGTAAAAAGAAAACCATATGGTGATTTTTCCTGTCCACATATGAGCCGTTTTTGCCGGCAATAAGACTGTCAAACTGCTCTTGATCCAATGTAGGCAGCGCCGATTCCCTGTATGAATACATATACTCATAGCCATCTGTTATAATTTCCAAGCTCATAAACCCGTTCAGATTCGTGTCCTCATTTATAAAAGCTTCGTCCCTTATTCTCAATATCTGAGTGCCTATTCTTTCCAGAGTGTCTTTGTTGTATACGGTTCTGCCCATATATATTTTCCCATCGACGCACTTCCATACAGGTATGGCGGACTCAGACGAAAAATTCGTTAAAAGTTCATCCGTATCAGATATATCGCTGCCGTTCATTCTGTAGCAAAGTCCGTTTTTATTATAAAGATATACAGCCTCAACCTCCTGCTGAGGATACGATATATTCTTAAGCAACTCATCAATTTCCAGTGACTCGTCATATGCTTTGAGCAGATCGAATTTATCTGTATTGGAGCATATAATGCTGTAAATTCTCTCATTATACAAAATATTTTGAGAAATATTCTCCACATTGTTCATATGCGTCCGAACATTATTTCCTATATTGCAGAGCATGCTGTTTGAATACTTTACAAACATATCCGAAAAGCACCTTTTTGTAAATACACCATTAAAAATTACACCGCTGACCGCCTGCAAAATGACTATTGCACCAAATACAAGCATTAGCTTTTTTTTAAGAGGCCAGTCTTCGTACAGACGGATTATTCTGTTCTTCAGTTTTGTTGTTTTTTTCAATTTGTATGTCCCCTTCTTTATATTTAATTTTCACTCACATATCTGTATGCATAATCCCACACCTCCTGTATGGTGATTTTATCCTCCAAAAATAACGGAAATCTGTCACAGATATGGCGCAGAACATCCGAATCTATATAGTAATTTGAAAAGTCTATGATCTGATTTGCCGAGTTAATAAAATCGCAGTTTCTCTGATAGACCTGATTCTTTGCCTTTGTTGCCGCTTTTCGTATTTTTATGGTGGGAACACTGCCCAAATTTTCCGCAATATAATATGCCGACCGTTGGGATGTAAAATATTTAACCACAGATAATATCTTCTCACGCATTTTCTCATTTTCCCAGTTTTTTGAGGAGACAAAAATCGTATCAGATCCGGCGCCGTAAAGAATTGCCTTATCCAGCGAAAGACCGTCTTCAAAAACCGGAAACGGATTTATTGAAACTGTTTCAAAAAGTCCGCTCTCATCAATATTTTCCGAAAATTCGGAATAGCGCACTATAAACGCCGCCCTTTTTGATAAAAACAGATTATCGCATTGTTTTTTTGTTATTGCAAACAAATCCTTCGAAAATGCTCCCATATTATAAAGCTCCTTAATGTAGTCGGCAGCACGAATATAATATTCATTCGGGACACCGGAGCTTGAAACATTGGATGCATTGAACTTTCCTCCGAGCATGGCGGCAATACACCTGTAGAGCAAAAGCCCGTCATCGGACATATCAAAGGCAATCGGCACTATATTCTTTGAGCGAAGAACAGGGATTATCTCCTTAAGCTGCTCATAGGTTTGAGGTATGCTGACACCCGCATCGCTTAAAACATCGGTATTTACATACATGGCCGCATAGGTTGTCATAAGAGGAAGTCCGATTACCTTATCATCCTTGGAAACATATTTCCATACACTTTTGTTAAAGCTGCTGTACCAGTCATAATCATTTTCAATCTCCGGCTTCATGTCTACAATTTTCCCCTTGCCTGCAAATTTATTTGTGGTCACACTCGGCCATGTGATAAATATATCTGCCTCATTTCCCGACACAAAATCTATCTTTAAGCGCGAAAAATAATCATTCCCCGGCACATAGCTTGTTTCTATAACAACATCGTTATGTTCCTCATTGTAATTATTTATTATATCCTGATAAATACGGCTTTTCCTGTCCTGTGGTCCGAAATTCAAATATATTCTTATTTTGGTTTTGCGTACTTCATTTTGATAATATGCAATATCCTGTATAGGCTTTAAATATGTATACAAATACGCCGCACCGATACTCGCTATCAGCACTGCTGCAAGAACTGCGAATGTTTTTTTTCTCATAACATTACACCCCGTATAATAATCCAGTTTTATTCCATTATAATATAGTATTAACGACCAAATTTCAACATTTTACAAAAAAAATAAAATAATATTACAACTTTCTGTTACAAATTTACAAAAAAATATCCTCACATCAGAGGATATTTTTACTGTACGTATAATTTTTTGAGAGTATATCAGCAGTAATAATGGTTGAGTATTACTGCATATATCAGTTTTCCATTGATATAACCAATAGATCATTACTGTTCTTCTCTTAAATAGTTGAAAGCCTTACGAACCTCTTCTTCTGTGGGAATTGACGGTGCGGCACCTTTTCCCGAAACCGTAACCGCGGAAGCGCATGACGCTATTTTTATTGCATCTTTATATTGTGTTCCTTTTGATATTTCGGAAATAAAATATCCGGTAAATGTATCACCTGCCGCAGTTGTATCAACGACCTCCGTTTTAAAAATCGGCTGATAGTACTGGGAATTTTTATCCATATACACGCATCCCTTTTCACCTAAAGTAAGCACCACCTTAAGCTGCGGATAACTATTTTTTAAATTTAACAATATTTGCTCCGCAGAGCTTTCACCGGTGATTTCGCACCCCTCTATTTCGTTCAAGATAAGATATGTGATCTTATTAAAATCAAGATTCTTGAGCTTTTCATTAAACGGGGATGGATTAAGGGCAATAATCATTCCTTTTTTCCATACCTTATCCACAATATAATCAATATTATTTATTTCATTCTGCAAAAGAATAATATCATCCTTTTCAAAACCGCCAAGAACCTCATCTGTAAAATCATTTGTAATCATATGATTGGAACCGGGATGTAAAAATATAGAATTTTCACCTTGTGAACTGACCTGAATGATTGCGTGTCCGTTTTTTGCGTCTACCTGTTTTATATATGATGTATCAACACCGCTTGTCTTAAAGGTGTCTAAAAGAATTTCGGCATCACTTCCGATACATCCCGCATGATAAACCTTTGTTCCCGCTCTTGCTATCGCAACAGATTGATTAAGCCCCTTTCCTCCGGGGAACACCTCAAGCTTATCGGTAGTTTCCGTCTCCCCAGGTTTTACAATATGCTCAATATTATAAACATAATCTATATTGCATGAACCAAAATTTAAAATTTTCATATTTACACCTTCACATATCAACTGATTTTCATATACTTGACTATTTCCTCTGCCGCTGCCTTTTCTGTGCAGTTTAAAACAATTCGGCTGTCCTTGCCTCCATCAGTGTATACTGTATGTCCTTCACTGTCAAAGCTTACATGAAGATTGTTCTGTTTTTTGAAAAATTCGTTCTCCTGACACACAGCACAATATACCGTAATAGGATCCCAGCTTTCTCTTTTCCCGCTAAAAACATTATACGCAACTCTTACGGGACAAGACTTATCCGAAGATGTCATGTCTACAGAGGTTATTACATCTCGTCCCACCTCAAAGCCACAGTAAACAATCGGCATCGGAAAATTTTCTGCAACATAACGGGCCGATTCTATATCTGTTTTTATATTGTACTCGGCACTTGACCGATCCTCAAAGTTACCTCCCATAGCGTAAAGGCACTTGACCGAGGCCTTTACAAGCTCAATGCCGTTTTTATCACTGATGTCATCCGGCTCTGATCTTAGCAAATCCGCAATATTATTCAGCATACCTATAGTAACAAGAGTTACATTATCATTCTCGGCAATAGCCCTGCGCATTACGCTCACCGCATCCTCAAAGCTCGGCATCGGATTATGCTCTAAATAAGTTTGCTTTATATCCTCGGTAAAGATTTTGCAGTGTTTCTCCTCGAGAAATGTCTTTTTTGTATATATACCAACCGGAATATCACTTCTGCCAAACCAAGAGTTAATTGCCTTTATTGTAACAGCTCCCCCTATATCCGAACCG
This sequence comes from Clostridiales bacterium, assembly GCA_029226975.1. Lineage (GTDB taxonomy): Bacteria > Bacillota > Clostridia > UBA1381 > UBA1381 > Ornithomonoglobus_A. The sequence goes on from JAQXZB010000053.1 coordinate 4,414, forward strand.
CAGTGAGTCATTCCGATAATCTGTGCAGCTCCTTTTTTGGATAGGTTCTGTAAAAGGGCAATCGCACCGGCATCATCGCAATCACTGCCGATATCAGTATCTAAAAAAATCCTTTCAAACATATCTTCTTTAAACCTTTCTTTTTTGCAAAGTTTAATTTTTTAATGATATTCTTTCATATAACCCTGTTTTTGATGGGCGGCAACCATCTCATCACACATAGCTACAATATCATCAATGGACAGCTCTGCCGCAGTGTGAGGATCAAGCATCAAGGCTCTGTAAATATCACTCTTCTTCTTTGAAACCGCGGCCTCAATTGCAAGCAGCTGTGCGTTAATATTTGTCTGATTCATTGCCGCAAGCTGTGTCGGGAGATTTCCGATATATGTAGGATGGATACCCATTGCGTCAACCATGCACGGAACCTCTACGCAAGCCTCATTGGGCAAATTTGTTATAAGACCTGTATTGATAACATTTCCCGCTATTTTATAGGGAACATCTGTTACCATAGCCTCAATTATGCGGGAAGCATACTCACGGCTTCTCTCATGAGTAACACTGCCGCCGGCAAACAGCTTCTCCTTTTGCTCTTTCCACTGCTCAATTTGCTCAACACATCTCCTGGGATATTCATCTAACGGTATATTGTATTTCTCTATCAGCTCGGGATATTTTGATTTTATAAAGAACGGATTGTACTCCGCATTATGTTCACTGCTCTCCGTACAGTGGTAGCCGAAATATTTTATATATTCAAACCGAGTCATATCGGTATGCTTTTCATTCTTATTTTTTGCAATGGCTTTTTCCCTAATCAAAGGATAGAGGTCATTTCCCTCCAAATCCCGTATATCCAAAAGCCAGCCCATATGGTTTATGCCGGCAATCTTGTCAACAAATCCGTCCACCTTGATGTCGAGTGCCTCCAAAAGACAGCTTGAGCAAACCTGAACACTGTGACAAAGACCTATGGTTTTGATGTTGGTAAATCTCTGCATATATCCTGTAAGCATTGCCATAGGATTTGAATAATTCAAAAACCACGCATCGGGGCAAACCTCCCCCATATCCCGGGCAAATTCATCAAGGACGGGAATTGTTCTTAAGGCTCTCATAATACCGCCCACGCCCATTGTATCACCTATGGTTTGTCTTAAACCGTATTTTTTGGGTATTTCAAAGTCGATGACGGTGCAAGGCTCATAGCCGCCTACCTGAATAGCATTTATAACAAACTGTGCATCACGCAGTGCTTCCTTCCTGTTTTCAACACCGCAGTATTTTTCCACTCTTGCCTGATTGTTGTTGCAGTTTTTATTCAAATCACAAATCAGTACATAGCTTTCCTCAAGGCGTTCGGGATCAATATCGTACAATGCAATATCAATATCATGCAGCACCTGTGAAAGCATACAGTCACCCAAAACATTTTTTGCAAAAATGGTGCTTCCCGCACCCATAAATGTAATCTTCATAATTTATTTCCTCCATATTTTTATTCATCAATACCGATTTTATTGTTCTTCTCGCGATACTGTGTCGGAGATATACCTTCGTATTTCTGAAACTTTGTATAAAAATAGTTTACATCCGTATAGCCAACCAAATTAGCGATATGATGTACCTTATAGCTTGTATTTATGAGCATTTCTTTTGCCTTTTCCATTCTTACACGCAAAACATAATCCTTAAAGCTTTCTCCCATTTTTTCTTTAAACACCTTGCCTAAGTATGACGGGGTAAGATAATATATTTTTGCTATCAGCTGCATGGATAACTCGGCATTTGCATAGTTTTTGTTGATATAATCCGTAATTTCGCCTATAACGCCGGAAGCCGATTTATTCTTTATGCGCATAAACGCCTTGCTTATCTCATCCACAGCGCCGGTTAAAAACATATAAACAATATTATGCGTAAGCATTGGGTGTTTTTCAAGCTTTGACCAACGGTAAACGATAAATACCGCATCCTGTACATCGTTTCTGCTTATAAAGCTGCCTATTTCAACGATAATTTTTCCGATATATGTTTTTACGAAATCAGGGCGTATTCTCATTCTCACAATCTCATCATGGAACAAGTCTACAGTTTTTCTCAAGCCCACATCGTTCATCATATTCAGATATTCCGTTATGCTGTCTATCAATTCATGCTCTGATATAAGCTTATTATACTCAACATCCTTATAATCGTCATATATAAACACCTTCCCGGTGTCTTCATAAAACAGAGCATCCACAAGTATTTCACTTGACTTCTTTGATATACTTATGTCCTCAATAGTGTCACATTTACTTCCGACAAATATGACAAAATTAGTTAATCCGGCGGCTTCGAGATGTTCTTTTATGTTTTCGGTGTATGTCCTCACATTCCCGTCCGAATGTGTAAAATCCACCACCAGCTCAACCTCACCGCTTATGTTTTCGCTTATAAAACATATTTCGTCACTGCATCTGCTTATAACAGCATACAAGCTTCCGCCCGTCACATTGCGGGAACTGTTAAGATTTATCATATCCCTATAAAATTCCCGCACAACAATATACCTCAAATTATTGCTTTCCCTAAACTCGGTAAGCTCATTTATATTATTCTTTTTTCCTGCCAGCAGCGACATTATATATGCACCTATCTGTTGCTTTTGATACTCATTGTTTCTTTCTATTTCAGTTTTAACCTTTTGTAACAGTGCAATAAGCTCCTCCTCATCAACAGGCTTTAATATGTACCCGCTGACATGATGGTCTATGGCAAATTTGGCATATTCAAACTCGCTGTAAGCAGACAAAAGAATATACTTGGTTGCGGATGATATTTCTTCCATGCATTTAATAAGTTCAATGCCGGACATCTTTGGCATACGAATATCGGTTATAACAACATCGATTTTTTCTTTTTTAATAATTTCGATAGCGTCAGCCGCATTTGTTACCTTTGCAGCCACACTGTAGCCATGTTTCTCCCAGTCGATAAGCATCTCCATTCCGTCGACTATAGTTTGTTTGTCGTCAACAAGCATAACCTTAAGCATCTACTCACCCCTGTCCTACTTTTCAAATCTCATAGGTAAATTCATTGTGATTTCCGTTTTTTCCAATGGTATACTTACGGCGCTTATACTGAAATCATCACCGAAATATAATTTCATTCTTGTATACGCACTTCCAATGCCCACTCCCCGGGTATTGAGATATGCAACATCTCTGTTATTCATCGCCTCAACCAATTCTTTTTCTATACCACAGCCGTTATCACATATTTTTATCACTATTCTTTCATTCTCACAGCCTGCATACATTTTAAACGAACGATTGTCCTCCATTTCGTCAAGTCCGTGTCTGAAAGCATTCTCAACAAAAACCTGGACTGACATTTTGGGAATACAGCATTTACTAATCCGCTCATCAATCTGAATGTCTATCGACACATTATCCTCCAAATTAAATCTGCTTAATTCAATAAATGCGTCAATGAAAGCCATTTCATTTTCAAAAGTGATAATGTCTTTTTTCCATTCAATCAGCTTGCGCATCATAACCGACATACTTCCTATCACTTTTGCAAGCTCCCTGTCCCCTCTTTTCAAGCTATGCATTCTAAGCATATCCAGGCTGTTAAACATGAAATGAGGATTGACCTGATTAACAAGTGCCATATATTCTACCGTTCGCTTCTCTTTTTCACTCTCAATGCTCTTTATGCGTTCTTTATACACCTCATTTATAAGTGTATTTATCTTGTCTACGGCGGCATTAAAGCCGTTTACAAGCATACCCATTTCATCCTTGCCGGCACCTGCGGCATCTATCTTTTCAAATTTACCGTTCTGAATTTTAGCCGTCGCATCTGTCAGCTCATTAAGCTTTTCAACCATCGAATATGTTATCTCATAACCTACCACCAACGAGATTAATAATATTATAAACAATATTGCGAAAAATTGCAACAGTTCCTGTATTAAACCTCTCGTCCAGTCACTGTTATTCTCACAATAAATTTTGTATCCGCTGAATGTTCCAAGGTCCCTTTCAATGGCGTTTTTGCTCGGTGTTATTTTCTTTACATTTGCTTCAGGGCTTACAATACAGTTGTAAGCTGCATCGACCAGATACATCTTATTGGTGTTGTTTTCAAGCTCCTTTGCAAGGGCATTGCGTGAAATGTCTATTTTCAAAATATCTTTATTATTCTCATCTGTATCTAAGAGCCTTATCAGGCTTATCTTTGTTTCATCCTGTTCATTATCGTAATAGGAAATAACACTGTACTCACTGTTCGTGTCGATAAATTGATTATACCAATTTGTATCCTTGGGAAGCAGTGACATCGGGTATAACACATGGCTTTTATACAGCTTTTCGTTATATGAATATATTTTACAGGATTCGAGCATATCGTACAGTGTCAGATATGACTGTATACCGTCAATATTCTTAGCATTATCTATAAAGTCCTGTGTATTTCCCTCCTGCATCATAAGGCTGTTGTTAAGGTCGTAATCATAATAGCAAAGCTCACTCAAAAGCCATGCTTTATCTATTATATTTTCAATCGAAACACAGCTTTTATAAACATCAAATTGTGCCTCTTTCAGATTTGCATCCCGTATTTTACTGATCATTGATAAACAATAAATGCAGCTTATCAGTATAATCGGCAAAAATGCACACAACACATAGACAATCAAAATCTTTTTTCTGAATTTGATGTCATTAAATGCTGATATCCTAAAAAGTCTTTTCATAACATTCACCCTATGCATTATTAACCAAATCGATAATTGAAACAGTGTATTTATCCCATAAGCTTAACCTTTAATTGATCCAATCATAACACCCTTTACAAAATGCTTCTGCACGAAAGGATACATAATCCATACAGGCAAGCACGAAATCATAATACATGCATACTTTATACTCTCGGACAATGCATCTAAGCCTATTGCACCGCTGTTTGATGATGATGCACTCATGCTTGTGCTGCTTCCGAAAAGTATTTCCTTTAATACCAGCTGCAGCGGGTATTTGTTTGCATTACTGAGATACAGATATGCCGAGAACCAGTTATTCCAGTTGGCAATACCGTAATACAGAGCCAGCACCGCAATAATTGATTTTGAGAGGGGCATAACAATTGACCATATAAATCTCAAATTACCGCATCCGTCTATCTGAGCGGCCTCCAAAAGCTCTTTTGGTATGGAGGTCATAAAAAACGTTCTGGCAATAATTATGTTGTATGCACTTATTGCGCCGGGCAGGATAATTGCAAGCCTTGTATCAATCAAATGCAAATCCCGTACCAATATATATGTGGGTACAATACCGCCTGAAAACAGCATGGTAAAGGTCAGAACAAACATAAGTATGTTGCCGCCTGCCAAATCCTTTCTCGAAAGCGGATATGCACAGCATATCGAGAGAAACACCGATAGCGCCGTTCCTGCAACTGTATAGAAAATCGTATTCGCATAGCCGGTCATTATTCGCGAATCCTCAAAAACTGCCTTGTAGCCCTCTAAACTAAAGCCCTTGGGTAAAAGGAACACCTGTCCCTGCAGAACCTCTCGCGGCTCTGATATTGATGAAGATATTACATATAAAAGCGGAACAATTACGGCAACCAGTACCAAAAGCATAATAACATTTATTATACTGTAAAAAATTCTGTCTTCTATTGCAATTTTTTTATGTTTTGCACGCTTCATTCTAATTTCCACACTCCTTTACCACAAGCTGACATCACTTATCCGCCGCGAGAACTTGTTTGCCATAACAATCAGCACCAGGTTAATAACCGAATTGAACAGCCCGATTGCCGTACCGAATGAATAGTCCGACCCCGACACAAGCGCAACCTTATATGAATATGTACTGATAATTTCACTCGATTGAAGATTTAGAGGATTTTGCATCAAAAGCACCTGTTCATATCCGATAGACATCATTGAGCCAATCTTCAGTATAAACAACATAACAAAAGTCGGAAGTACGGACGGGAGATCAATGTACAGTACCTGCTTGAACCTGTTTGCACCGTCTATCTCCGCCGCCTCGTACATATCGGTATCCACACTTGCAAGTGCGGCAATATATATAATGGAGTTCCAGCCTATATTCTGCCAGATAAGCGACCATACATAAATATGAGGAAATGCCTTTGGCTCCGACCATATATCTATAGCTTCAACGCCTATCATATCGCATACTTTTCCGTAAAGACCGATTTTTGTGTTGAATATCTGCGCCAGTACCCCGACCATTACTACAGTCGAAATAAAATGCGGCATATAGGAAATCATCTGTACCGTTTTCCTGTATGAGCGGGAATATATTGCATTGAGAAGCAACGCAAATATAAGAGTTATCGCCGGTTCAACAAGTATCTGGTACCCCGAAAGTCTTATCGTGTTTAAAAACACTTCTGTGAATTTGGGTATACTGAATAATTTTCTGAAGTTATCCAGACCTACAAATTCGCTTCCCCATATTCCGCCCGAAGCCGTATAATCCTTAAAGGCAATCTGCAGTCCGAGCATAGGATAATAATTAAACACAAGCAAAAAGGCAAAAGGAAGAAGCAAAAGCAAATACAAGTCCCAATTCCTGCGTATGCTCTTTTTCAAATAAGCTTTTTGGCTTGCATTTCTGCTTTTTCGCAAAGCAATTTTTGAATTTTTATTCATAAAATCTATCCTTTCGTTATGATGTTTCAAACGGGCAACAGAGGGCAATGCCTCTGCTGCCGTTTATCATTTCATGTTATTTACCCGCTTCCGCTCTGAATGCATCATAGCCCTTTTGAGCCAGCTCTAAGTATCTGTCAACATTCAGGCTTTTAAGACTGTTTTGGAAATCCTCCCAGTCACTGTCGGCGCTCTTTTTGCCTGTGATAAATAACGGTACATTTTCCTTGATGAAATTCGATATATCCGTCTGAAGTCCGTTAAATTCCTTCATATCCTCAAGATCGAGAAGCATCTGCGATATGACAAAGCTGTTTTTCGGTCCCTTGCCTTCATACGCTTTTAGTGCCTTTGCCTTAAAATACTCGCCGTCAAGCTCGTCGCCGTCCCATGCCATGGTGTCAAGTATATCCGATGAGAGGAATGCCGGATTAAGCTGGAACCAGTGCGAATTCTGTACTGTGCCGTAAGGAAGTATGGGCAATATTCTTGCTTCAAAGCCGAGATCACCGAAAAGCGGCTTAGTATTTTCATCAGCCGGCTTCCAGTCCGTTCCCTCTACGCCGAAACGCGCAAATATTGACGCTTCCTCCGACATCATGAAGTCCAAAAATCTGAATGCCGCAACGGGATTGTCACAATACTTTGTGATAAAGCCCGAGCTGTTTGCCGAAAAATCTCCGACTTTTGCATAGGCTGCACCCTTAGGCCCTTTAAGCGGCGGAAGAGCAACAAAATCTCTAAGTCTTTCCGAGCCTGCGGGGAACAGATTATCCGGTGAGCTTGAAGTGAATGCACCTATTGTCAGCTCATCTGAGGAACAAAGGGAACGAAGTACATCATTGCTTTGTGTATAGCTCTGAACATCAACCAATCCCTCCTGTGCCATTTTCGCAATATATTTAAGTCCTTCTCTGTAATCCTGTGAGGTATAGTTCAGTGAGATTTTATAGTTGTCATCAACAACAAATCCGTCTCTGAAATCATCATAAATGAATGAGTTCATCAAGAAGTCGACCGGCTTCTCATTCCAGCCCCCCGTACTTCCCGTAAAGCCTATTTCATCTGCCTTTCCGTTGCCGTTGGGGTCCTTGGTCCTAAACGCTCTCATTACATCCGCAAACTCATCAATTGTTTCCGGCATTGAAAGACCCAGCTTATCCAGCCATGTCTTATTTATAAATGACTTTCCGCAGTAATAGTTTCCTTGCTGTTCGATAATAACCGGCATAAAGTATTTTTTACCGTCGGCAGTTTTTAAATTACCCTCGATATTTTCAACGATTGTCTTTTCGCAAGCCTCTTTTATCCAATAGCCGTACTTATCCATGTAGTCGGTAAGATCCAGGAATACTCCGTCACTTCCGTACTGCAAAATCGTACTCTTATCCAAACCAAAGCCGCATATTACATCCGGCAGCTCCGTTCCCGATGCAAGCATAACATTGAGCTTATCATAACCGCCGCTTGAGGGAAACTCGTAAAACTCAATATTTATGCCTGTCTTTTCCTCAAGGTACTTGGTAAATGCATTGGTCTTATAATCCTTAACCTTTGAGGTTGCCAATACACCCACTGTCAGCGTAACAGGCTCCTTTACGATAGGCAGCTCTCCGGGAGCGGTAACATTCTCATCGACCGCTATCGCACCGACCGTTTCATTCTGATTTTTGCCTCCGCAGCCTGCGGCCGCAAGCATTAAGCTTGCAGCACACAGCAGTGCGAATACTGATTTTAATTTCTTTTTCATATACTTGCCTTCCTTACTCATTATTGCTGTTGATGAATACCGCGCCTTGAATGCTGTCATAATTAACCTGTGCACCCAGCATTTCAGAAACAAATCTAATCGGTACCATTGTCCGTTCGTTAATAATCTGTATGGGAACATCACATATATACTCCTCATCATTAACGGTTACAACGCTGCTGCCTATGGGCATAATCATCAGCTTTCCGTTTCCGATTACATACACAGACCTGTTTTCCTCGTTCCATGCCACATCAGCATCCAAAAGCTCAAATATTTTACGCATGGGGACAAGAACTCTGTCCTCAACGATTGTGGGATTTACATCATCAAATATAACCTTATAACTGTTTACTGAGATTTTCAGCACATCTTTTCCGTTCCACTTTTTATATGCGTCCCCAAGCTTCAGCTTTATGTTTCCGTAGCTTGTGCTGTTTACATAACACTCGGTGGAATCCGACTGCCATGTGACGCATGATACTCTCTGCCCTTTATCATTTGCGTCATTTACCTGGACATCAAAGCCTATAACCAAATCATCGGCGGGCAATATATCATGCCAACAGCATTTGAGCTCCACACTGTATGTTCCGTCATCGTTTGTTTTTGCCACGCCTTCAAAGTCGCTGGGTGCTGAAATACCGTTACTGTGTGACCCGCTCGCCGAAACACGATATTGCTTATCGTTGTTATCGTTTATCGTACTCTTTGAGTTGTCCTCATCGATAAATACTTCCACACTGTCCTTCTGCCACTCCTCCGCTCCGACAATCGAAAGGGTCTTTTCGTCAACGAGTGCATAAACATACAATGCTTCATAGTCCCATGCCAGCCATACATTGGCTCTGCTGCCGTCTGCAATAGTGCAGTTTGCCTCAAGCATATGATTTACATGCATAGGCTCTCCCGTATAAATGCTGTCCTTCTCACCGTCGAGAACCGGTGTGCCGTAAAACACCTCCGGTATCTCTGTACTCGTTTCGGCACTTGCCCATGTCCAACCGGCAAAAAAGCAGGCAAGCACCAATATACCAATAATTTTTTTCATATTTCTTCTCCTGGACTTATATTGCCAAGGTGCGGGTATGGACCTTGTCCATACCCCCCATTTTAGGGCTTTGTATGCCCTGCCCTTTGGCAATTTGTTAGTTTGAAAGATTGAAATCCTCTACTGCGGTAGTATAAATCGGAGCATTACCATTGCCCAGGTCTCTGCCTACCGGTATGGGAGCAAGAGTATCCCCTCTCCACATATATAAGTATGTTGCAGGGTTCTTTGTAAGATCACCTGTGATTGGAATACTCAAATTAGACTCATAAATTCCGCTCATTGTTTTGTTGTTGCATGAAACCGAAAGCATTCTGCCTGTATCTGCGTCACGATGCGTTACCGCCAAAAGTACATTGGGGATTTCCTGCAGGCATACATTTGTGATGTCTATGTTCATATTCTTTCCCATATAGTCAATAATCGACACGTTTTCATCGCTTCTGATAAGGCTTATATCATCAAGATATAGATATGTCAGCGGGAAGTAGTCACCCAACTTATCCGGCAAATCTTTATTGAACAGTGCCAGAACAATCAATTCGGCATAGCCCTCACTGTTGAAATCTTCAGGCTTTAAAGTAATATTGGCTGTATATTCTCTCCAATAGGGTTCAAGCTCGCCAAGAGTTATCAATGTGCCTTCCTTCCTTGCATTATCATACCAGCCTTTAACCTGTTCATAACCGTTTGCACTGTTGTCAGCTTCCTCGGGAACTACGAATGCACATAATCCGCCCTTGAAGCCTGTTGCATATGAACCTGTGTTGTTTGACGCTTTCAGCCTGAAGGTATAGCTTGTTTCTGCGTCTGTAAGCTCAGCAGTTCCGCTCGGATAATCAAGCCGGCTTTTCAGCCAATCATTTTTATTCAGTCTTAATCTTGCACCTACAAGGTCATTACCACCCCAATCGGTACGGGAAGCACATCTTATACTGTACTGACCTGCCGGCGAAGCACCATGGTATCCCCTGTCTATTGAAGCTGAAGTGCCGGCTGAAGCATATCTGTTTGTTGCGGTATAATCCACTGTATTTATAACACGAGGCTCTTGATATGAGTTCTTATATCCGGGGAATGCCGACCATGTTCCGTCCTCATAGTCCCCCGGTGCTTTTGTCAATGTTATATCATAAGCAAATTGATCTTCCTTGCCTGCAGGAACGGATGCCGAAGTTCTGCCTGTTTTAAATGTAGTATCATCCTCGAAATCCCAGTTCTTGCCGTACCTTATCTGAGTGGAAAACGGTTCTTTATACATGGGATCTGTGTACCAACCCCTATCTGCCGGAGCAATCTTGATATTGTCAAAGCAGATGAATTTATTTGCCTCATAGGTGCTCCAGTTTCCTATATTTAATATAACACTTCCGTTTTCATACATATCTGCACTGGGTGTAAACTCCGCTATAACTCTTACCCAGCCTTCTTCCTTTGCAACGCTTGTTGCCCATGTCCCATCGGTTTTCTGATGACTGAGATATGTCCTATTTGTACTCTTTGTCCAGTCGGTTCTTGTTGTATTAAAATCCGACGGTTTTGTACAAGCAACAAAAGTGTCAATTCCCCATGAAGTTGTTTGATATATATCGGCACCTATCATATAGCTTCTTCCCGGAACAAGCTGGGTATCCGACAACTTTATTGACATTCCCAAAGCGCTGCTTTGCGCCCAAGCATTTTGATGCGTTTTTACATATGCAAAGCCGTTGCCTCCGTCTGTCGGGATAGGATTGATCTCCGGAAGTGCAAGTGCCGGATCGCTCAACGGACAATCCGCATACTGTACCACATGAGGGCTTCCGTATATGCCGTGCTTTTTCACATATGTGCAGTGCCATGCACCGGAGTCGATTGTGTCATTTGTATTATCCCAATCCGTAAAATACGCAACATCATTTGTCGACTCAAAGTCCCATGTTAATGTTCCGTCATTCGCTCTTGTGGCTGCGAATGCTGTGCTTGTTACCAGCATTGAAGCCGCTGCCAAAGCTGCCGCCAATGCTTTTCCCTTGTTCTTTTTCATTTTTTATTCCTCCTTAAAAAATTTTTTATTATTTTATTAGTCATTACGACTAAAAATTTAACATTATAGATATGCAGAACAACTGCTCATTATTGTGCCAACACAATTTCTATATCATCAATATACATTTCTGCCGCCGTACCCTTTGCCATGACAGCAGAATTATCGAGACTCGGCATTTGGGCTATATACAGCAGGGTATGACCGTTTTTGAAATCCTCTTCTGTCGGCGTAATCTGTGCGGTGTATGTCTGCCAGTTCTCGGACGCCGTTCCGCACGATGCCGTACCGGTCTTAATATAATTATTGATTATATTATACTGTACCGCATTTGTATCCGGATTTGCCGTCGCCGCATAAAGCTTATTGCCTGTGACATTCTTTGCTTTTGCCTTAAACTTTACATTGTATGTTTTGCCTATCTTTACCTGTTTATCACCGAGCTCTATCCTCATTCCCAAGGAATATGCGTCTATTCCCGGGTTTGTGGATACCTTTGCACAGCTAATTCCGTCCTCCTCTGCAATAACCGGCTGTGAATAGGAGATTATCGAATAGTCGGTAGTCACACTGCTCCATTTTCCCGTATCGAGAATCTTTGACACATCATCCTCATCATTAAAGCTCCACCTTGTCTTGTCAAAGCCGGCATACATTTTAGGATACATCTGCTTAAGCTCTTCCTCGGTTTTTACCAAAGCGTAATACTGGGGCTTTGCCTTGTAATTACGGTCAAACACTCCGGCGTAATCCGTTTTGGGGAACCATGAATCGGTGTTAAAATGTGACCAGCCGTCCGCCGTTGTCCAGAAGGTTACCCGGTTAATTGAATCTGAGTATTCCTTGTATAAATCAAACAGTTCCTTATACATCATTGTCTGCTCAAATTCACGTTTTTGCGGTATTCCGTTTTCAAAAAGCTTAACGCGCGCACCGGACTCGGCAAATGAATATGCGGTTATATCAAACTCCGTTATATCTATCGCCGTTCCCAGAGATGCGTATTTTGCCAGGGATTCTCTTGCGTTTTGTATGGGGAAATCAACGGTGTAATGGGACTGAAGACCGATGCTGTCCACAAGCGGTCTGCCGCCGTAGTTTCCTTCGTCATTTACATTTTTGACTATCGTGTAGATTCTGTTACGCTTTATAGGCTCATCCTCAAAGTCATTATAGCGAAGCTCCGCTGTGGGATCTGCGTCCCTGGCATACTTAAACGCATAGCTTACATAGTCCTTGCCTATAACTCCCAGCCAGTTTGCACCCGCATTGGAATATATAGGATCTGTGCTTAGGTCGTTATTATTTCTTTTTGCCGCCTCGTTTACCACATCCCATACCGGAACATGCCAATCCCCATAATCCTGCGTTATCTCATACTCGCTTGCGTCGCCTTTGCCGTTAAAGTGGTTTATAACCTTTGTTATGTATTCCTTCATAAAGCTCAGCAGCTCATCACGGGTTTTGCCTTCGGTATATTTGTTGTAACCGCCAACTTCCCATATCAGAGCGTGTCCGGCAATATCGGTGATTCCGTTATCGTAACAGAATTTCATCAGTTTATCCGCTCCCATAAAGCTGTATTTGCCGCCCGCTTTGGGATATATGGTGCTCATCTTGAAAAATCCGTCTGCAACCACCGAATTAAAATGCTTCTTTGTAAGTGCATCCCGACTTGAGTTTTTAAGCCATTGATTACTCTTTAGGCATGAGCCTATTTTAAAGTAATCCTTATAGACATCCTTTAATGCCGCCAAGTCATCCTCTATAGGCAGCTGCTCGCTTGACGGATAGAGGTTTGCGGTTGACGATATTTTTGACAAATAATCCGTATCGTCATAAAAGCTTCCGGTTTTGTCCATGGAAATCATCAAATCGTCCACATAAAACGGAACATTGCAGTCATCTGCTCCCACATTGTCCTTGCTTGTTGTAATGTTGAGCTTAACCTCTGCTTCATCCTTAATGTTATACCGGGACAAATCAATCTCACCGGACAGCTTCGTCCAATTATTGTTATCCGCATAAACATATGTATGCCAATTTGTAAGGGATGGCCATTCCGTTGTTCCGTCCTCAAGGGGTATCACCATTCTGAGTATATACCTTACATAATCATTGACGCTCTCATCATTCTTCACATATACCGAAACTGACAGCTTTCCGTCTCTGAATCGTTTATCGGACACTGTAAAGTTTGCCCAGCCACCGGCTCTGTCATGAACATACAGACAATTATCACCGCTGTTTGCCTGAATGGTATTGGTTATATCATATCCCATATTACTTGTGAAGGGTATAAAATCAAGCTTACCCGCCTCGAAGCTGTTTCGTATCTTAAAGGTACCGTTATTATCAACATTTGCCACCTTATATGATACCATATCCTCAAATTCCGATTTTGAATATTCGCCTATAACTCCGCCGTTTTCTCCGTTGGACTTGCTTTTTAAATACAGCTTAACCGAATATTCTTCACCATACGGCATGGTTATATCAAAGCCGCTGTCTCCGGATACCGTTGAATAAATTGCACCGTATCTATCGAATACCTTTGCCGCATACACAAACTCTCCCGCATCGTCAGCCGGCTCGGTAAAGGTCACCGCCGCCGTAAGGTTTCCGTCAGTCTGTACGGTAGGATTTTCATTCTCCTCATAGCAGTTACCTTCAACATCCACCCATTTTGCCCGCCAAGCTCTTGACACCTTAACCTCATTATCAAAGATATATGCATCGGTAATGGGGACGTATGTGTTATTATGCCACAACAGGAACTTCACACAAGGATTATCCAAAGCACTGTCTATTTTTATATTATAGCTGAGATTAGCCTCTTTGTTTATCTTTCTGTTTACGGCACTGAGAGAAACAAGTCTTGTTCCGTCATATAACGGCACATACCCTACAGCATCCTTTAATGTATCACTCATACACTGCATATAAAAGCTAAAGGATTCGTTCTCCTTGGGTGCGCAGTCAGTACCATTGCCCGTAAAGCTTATATTGTCAAGGTAAAGATATGCGTTTGCCGCAAATCCTCCGTCATTGATATTGTCCAGTGCATTCTCAATGCGGTTTGTTTCGATTATAGCCAGTGTCACATATCCGTCATCGCTAAAATCCGAGTCCTCAAGTGTTATATTGCCGCTGAAGCTTCCCCAATAATTAAACACAGTTCCAAGGTCAATTTTTTTCACGCTGCCAAGCCAATCGATTACTGCCTGCTTATCGCTTTTAGACTCTTCAAGCGAATTTTTGCTAAAGATTTGCTTTGGAATATCCTGCGCTCCGTCAGGCAAAACAACTGCGCATATATCGCCCCGTTCCTTATTTGATGCCGCATAAAAGCTCAAAGTATACTCCCCGGCTTTAAAATACTCTTTGGATAACCGTATTCTTGTACCCAAGTACATCGCATTCCAGCCGTAACCGGATGCCGGATTTACCCTTACTCTCACGCACTGCTCACTGCCGTTGGCAGGTCTGCCGCAGTAGCCTTTTGTTTGATTATTCTTAAATTGCGATACATTTACATAACATGGATTATTGTAGCTGTATTGCTCCATGTTCGAGGTCAGAGCCGACCAATTACCGTCTGCATATGCACCGCAGGATATGCTTTCGTCCTCTGCCGCTGCTCCCTCAAAATCCCATGCGCTGCCGTATTTGAGCTTTGTAAGCATTTTGTTTTCAGACACCGGTCTTATCACTATATTATCAAGGTACAGTTTCTCCTTTGCGTCCACATTGCCGCCGGCTATGTTTCCGCCGGCAATGTAAAATGCCGTATATCCGTCCTCATACATTTCCCATGTTGAGGTAATACTTGTTGTAATATGTTTCCATGCCGTCCCGCCTGCACTTCCGACATGCACCGCATTGTCCGAGGTAAACCAAGGAACCTCAGTGCCTGAAGTCGGTCTTTCGGAGGGCTTTCCAAAGCCTGCATAAACATCCCTTGTTCCGCTTGTCAATGATGATAAAACATCAAATTCAAGTGTATATTCTCTGCCCGCTATAATCTCCGACTGTGACAGTCTTATAACCATTCCCAGAGTTCTTCCGCCGATGCCGTCACCGGTTGACACTGCCGCACAGTACGAACCGCCGTTTTCCAGTGGAACGCCGCTTCCCGTGTAACCGTCATTAGTATCCGAAACAATGCCCCAGGTAGATCTGCCTATATTTTCAAATTTCACCTGATAGGGCTGACCGTATGCCGGCCATGCAAAGCTGTTTGTAGCTTTTGCAAACTGATGACTCCATGCGCCGGAATTGAAGGTATCGTATCCTTTTACATATCCGTAGTTTGATATGGTTTTATCAAAGAATGCAATATCGTCAGTAGCTTCAAAATCCCAGCTTAAGGTGCCGTCTTGATTTTCTGCCGCATGGGATATACCGCTTACGCCTCCTATTGAAGCGGCAAGCTGTGATACAACCACAGCGGCACAGACAAAGGCTATACATACCTTTTTCAACAAAAACTTTTTCATATTCACTCCTCGTTTCAGTCCGCAACCTTCTTTAATGTAATTTCATCTGCGCTCTCAATTTCACCTACTTCAATCACTTCCTGACTGCCCAAACCGTCAATATCGCTTTGCGTCACCGTAATTACGCACATTCCGCAGCCTTGATTTATATATGCCCTACCCTTTGCCGTTCCTATTCTTACCTGTGCCGTATCGGCATCCTGTGCCGTAGTAAATTCAACAAGATACTGTCCCGGTCCGAATGTATCGAGCGCCGACTTTATATTCCTGTTTCCGTTTACAAGGTTTTCACCGTTATTGCAGAACTTTCCTA
This sequence comes from Clostridiales bacterium, assembly GCA_029226975.1. GTDB lineage: Bacteria > Bacillota > Clostridia > UBA1381 > UBA1381 > Ornithomonoglobus_A. The sequence continues at coordinate 20,750 of JAQXZB010000053.1, forward strand.
TGTTCTGTCGTCTTTCGGATATTATATTTCCCGATTCATCGGTGTAATAAATAGCTAAATATGAGTTTTCATCTGCGGTATTGGGAATTCTTCCGGATACACTCACCGAATTTAGTCCGCTTGTCATTTCCGTTTCGGTTTTTCCGATAACGGTTTCACCGCTCTCGTTTATCATGGACAACACCGCCCAAATACTGCAATCATCCGGTGCATATACATTACCTTTAACCGTTATGCTTCTTTTCGCCAGCTTTTCAAGGGAATTAAATCTTTCAGGCTCTACCTGTTTCTTTATGCTTAACTCCTTTATCAGCACAGCTTCCGTTTCATTACCGTCAAACACTATTTTAAACTTGCCTATGTCCTTGGCATCGGTTGAGCCTCTGGTTTCTCCGGAAACAAAGGGATCGTCGGGGCTTACCGAAAATGATGTCTTAACGGTTTCATATTCACCGCCGCCTTCATTTGTAACACTGAACAGCTCCTGTGTACCGTTTAGAATACCTTTTACGGTAACCGGCGACTGGGATTTAATCTTGACCGAGAAATCGAGGGAGTTTTGCGTCTCCTCCTCGGTATTTTCCGTCAAGGTTACATTATCAAAATATATTGCTTCATATCTTTCAAGCTGTTCTGCCATGCCCAGCCAAAGAACGGTATAGCCGTCCTCGAATTTATCTGCCCCGGGAACTATTTCAACACTGAATTTTGACCAGTATCTCTTAACATTCCCAAAAGATTTTGCACTTGGCGGACACCAGGGCGCATTTGCGTCATTGGCATTGGGCACTTCCGCCGACGGCTTTGTAAGCTGACAATACAGCGGTCTTGATGCTGTGCTGTTCATTGCGTAAAAGCTTAATGTATAGCTCTTTCCCACCTGCAAATCACTGTCGGAAAGCTTTATTCTCATTCCCAGTGAGCCCATATGCCAGTCATTTTTTCCCGTTCTGCTGCGCACACATTTTGTACTTCCCTCAGACGCCGGTTCCCTGACTCCGGGATCTGTTCCGCCGCTTGAGCTTGCCGACAATTCCGAATTGTAATATTCAACTTCCTCAACGCTAATCTGCGTCGGTCTTGTCCAGCTTATTATATTTGAGTCAAACATATTACACCATTTGTTGGGTTCAAGAGTTGTAGATACATCACTGCTGTCCTCAAAGTCCCAAAAAACTGTATGTTCACTCTTGACTTCCTCATACAAATCTCCCCCGGCTGCTGCCGAAACCTCGAAATCGCCTCCGTTTTGCGGCGTTATCTTCATAGCGGCATCCAAAAGGCTGATACCCAATTTTGCATTTTTGTCAGCCGACCAGTTGGTTTTTGATGAGCTTACGGTATTTTTCATCACCTCAAGCTCCTGAGTAACATCATGTGTTGCGACACTCATTCCGTATGCGCATGTACAAGACATAGCCGTCATTGCCGCAACAGCTGCCGATAAAATTCCCTTTAACTTCATGTCTCCTACCTCCAAATTTTGTTTAGTCTCTTTCCGCCTCGGCAAAGCCGCTGCCGCCCGTTCCGCTGGCAATATTTATCATATTTCTCGCATCGCTGAACGAAGCGTCAAATCCCATCATCTTACATATATCCATTATCGGAACATATGTCTTTTGGTCTTTGATTATTATGTCATTATTCATTGTGTAGGGCTTAAAACCTCTGATTTGTGCCTTTCCCTCGCCAAACTCCATGTATGAGTCGGCTATTATTGCGGCATATTTATCTTTGCTTTTTACAAATCTCACACCGATACTGTCAAACAGCTTCTCTATTTCACAATAGGTTGTATCGCCGTTTTCAAACATCTCACCGTCTTCAAATTCAAGCTGTACACCGTCTACAGCCACTCTTGTAACCGATGTATCCTCTTTAAGACAATTGTTGTAATAATATTTCTCATCCACAATTGCCCAATACAAAGGCTTTGCCTGATAGTCTCTGTCAAACAGACCGGGGAAATCCACATGACCGAAGCCTAAGTTATTGAGGTGTGTCTGCGAGTCAAAGAATGACCAGAAGGTCACCCGGTCGATTTTGTCCGAATACTCTTTGAATATGTTAAACATTTCACGAGCCAGCTCTGCCTGAGCAAACTCAACCTCCTTAGGCAAGCCGTAATCATAAAGTGCCTTTTTCTCCGCTGTCTGCTTTGTTGTATATGCGGATATATCAAACTCTGTTATATCAAAATCCACACCCAACGAAGCATATTTCTCAAATGCTGCCCTCATCTGCGACGGCACCACATCGACCGAAAGATGGGACTGTATACCCAAAGTGTCAACTCGGCAGCCCGAATCGAGCAGGTTCTTCATAAGTATGTATACGGCGTCTCTTTTACCGCTGCGGTAATTCTCAAAATCGTTATATCTCAGCTTGACATCGTCATATCCCACTTCATCGGCAAACTGAAATGCGTAGTTTACATATTCCTTGCCCAAAATGTTGAAAAATCCGCTGGCGTGTCTGTAGTTTTCATTTCCCTCAACCACGGCTTCATTGACTACATCCCACACAGGTATATGCCAGTCCGAATAATCCACGCCCGGCTGATATTCGGACGGATCTCCGTCACCCTCATAATGCTTCATTACCTTTGTTATATATTCCTTCATGAAGGCAAGCAAGCTGTCGCGGTCAATATAGTTTCCGTTTTCATCAAGCGTATACGGTTTTGTCATGCTCAGCTCCCATATGAGGTTATGACCTACAACATCATCAATTCCGTTCTTCTGTGCAAATTCCATCAGCCAATCACCGTTGCTGAAATCATAATCGGTTCTGTTTCCCTTGGTCAGTATTAACGGCATTTTGAAATATCCGTTTGAAACGACGGAATTAAAATGCTTTGTTACCAACTGGTTGAGACGAGTTTCGTTTGCACCCATTTCAGCTCCTCTGTAGCCGTAAAGATTTGCACCTATTTTAAAATAGTCTTTAAACACATCCTTAAGGCTTGGTATGTCCTGCTGTACATCCTTGACAAATGCGCTTACGGCAACAGGGGTATCGGAAAGAGAGGGATCTCTGTCTGCCGGATTATAATCCATATCATCGTAAAATTCACCCGGCTTATCACCCGACACAACCAAATCATCTACCCAATATTCCGCAAAGTTAGTATCTCCTATGGAAATCTGAAATCCCACATAACCCTTTACATCATACTGGGAAACATCTATCGTTCCTTCAAGATAGTGCCATTCATCGTCCGTAACCGTCAGATACCCTGATACATACGGCCATACCTTGCCGCCCACCGCATCAATATCAGCCTGTACCCTAAAATCACAGCTTGCCAAGCTCGGACTTTTCTTCACCCAACAGGAAACCTTTATTTTACATTCGGGATCTACTCCGTTTAAATATACTCGGCACGCCTCCCATGATTGATCTCTGTCATAGCAGTGCATTGAATATTTTCCCGTATGAGCCTTTACTTTATCCGTAATTTCAAACAAGCATCCCGAAGAAAGATTGAACATTTCAAAGGTTCCCGTTTCAAATGACGCTCTTTTTAACAGGTTTCCGTCATACTTTATTTCGGGGACCGGCAACACCGCCGACTCAGCGGTGTTTTTGCTTGAAGTCACCTTAAAGTCATCAAGGAGAAATCCAACCTGCTTTCCTCCTTTTTCCGCGGATATTCCTATTACAATATCGCCGTCTGTATTGATCAGTCGTGTATTGATATGTCCCGAAATCTTTGCATAAGTGTTGTTCGACACCGGCTTGCTGTCAAGAGTGTATGCACTCTCTTTTCCGTTTGCCGTAACATATGCAATCATTTTAAATGTGACGTCGCTCTCCTCAGGCTTTACCCATACCGAAATATCCGTTTCTGCTTTTTGCTGCAAACTGCTAAGTGCCGTACGCAGAACCGTTCCCTTTTCGTCCGGTGTTATCCTAAGTGCATGCTCACTGCTTCTGCCTCCCTCTGCAACCTCTGTCTTGAGATTTACATCCATATCATTTCCGTTTTCAAATGTCAAATCATAGATAGTATAAGGCGCATCGGCAGCAGCCCACACCGCATTTGCGTTTACACTGCACAGCATTGCAGCAGCCAAAATACCTCCGATAAGTTTACGCATTAAAACACACCCTCTCTGTATAATTTAATAAATTTAAAATAGTCGTTTGAAGTACGGTAAATTTCGTCACTGCCGTCAAGCATTATATAAACTCCGTTTTCCGTTTCATTTCCCATGATTATCTTATAATAATCATCCCTGCCGCAGGCCGCAACCGTTACGATTTCACTGTCGGCATTAAAGCCGTATTTTTCTTTGTTCTCATCAGTGGCCGCTATTACCTCCAGCGAATACATTCCGCCCATATACCGCGTCACTCCCGACTTGACCTTTTCAGTCGGTACATCCGTTACGGTATCGCCGCAGACAAATCTCCAGGACCTCTGCTCCTTAGACAGGGAAAATGCCTTCTCCCCGCTCACCGTAATACTGTCTATACTGTCATAGTCAACTCCCAATATGAAGCTGTCCTCTGCCATATACCGTTTGCTTTTCATCTTATCTCCCACATCTGTGTATACGGTGTATATATTGTCATGGCTGTCTGCAAGGTAGTATTCAGTCCCCGGAGGCGTTTTATCTCCCAAGCAAAATATTATGCTGTCTCCGTCCGTTGTCATATAAGTAACAACCGCCGACGGATTTAAAAGTCCGTATTTATCATCAGACACCCCTTGCCCAATCAGCTTACCGCTGAAATTCAGCAATGTATCCATTATGTTTGTAACAGCATAATCGGCAGTTTTTTCACTGTCCTTTACTCTCCAGCCGTTATCATTGACAGCCGTCCATTCCTCAGAGCTGTTTTTAAATGTAATGCTTTTTATATCCTCTGCCTTAAAGTCGGCCAAATCAACCCGTTCTTCCTGCGATTTTTCCGGTAATGACAATATAATTGCCGCCGCCGAAAAAACCAATAATATGGCCGATAATACCGTTATTCTCTTTCTCAACGATTATGCCTCCTTTTGTATACAACATATGCTGCAACAAATGCCATGAGAGGAATAAGTATGCAAAACACCAGAATAAGTACAATTTGCCCTCCAAGCGCAATATTTAAACTCCGGCTCATAATGCTCTTAGGTGCTATGACAATATTATCCCGATAGTTCATCAGATACTTTATATTCTTTATGAAAAATTCCTTATTGCAATAATTATAAGCGGAAAGTATGTCTCCGAGGCTGTCATCCTGCGGCACAATAAATTGTGTGGATGCGGCCGCAAATACCGCTGATTTGCTGCGTGTATTTTCCGATATGGCGGCTACGGTAAATTCGCCCGTACCAAGCTTATCTCCGAGTGAATCCTCATTTAAAACTCTTGACGCCGTTTTCTTATCGGTTACGGCAAGCTTAGTAATATTGCATCCCTCTTGTCCGGTTAAATTCAGTGAGCTTGATACCGGGAATATTAAGTTCCTTGTCCCTGCCAAATCACCGGTTATGTCATTTTGTGCCGGATATGTCATGAGATACAGTCTGTTATTCTGAATTATTTCAGACATATCATCAACTGTCAATGCATCATCATTTATCTCCAGTCCGTAATTGTGCATAATCTTATTGAGATTTTCATGCTCGTATCCCGGATCAATCGCCGCAAACAGCTTTCCTCCCTTTGAAAGATAACTGCATATGCTTTCATATTCTCTGTCACTTATATCCTTGACAGGTCCGAATATGATAACCGTATCTGCATCTCCTTTATATTCATCAAAGGTTTCGGCATATTCCACCAGGATATTTTCGCTTTTTAATACCGATGCCGGCGCTGCAAACCTTATTTCTCCGTGGCCGGTAAGACAAAGTGCTGTGTGAGCCTTATCCTGAAGTACATAATCAATGGCTCCGGTCAGCTTTGTTTCCAGACTAAATCCCAGTTCTCTGGACACCTTTCCGTTCTCATCACGATTTATAAAAAACGCACTGCCCGGATCTACAACCGTAAATCTTTTACTGCTCTCTACTATCACAGAGCCCTTATTTATCACTTCACCGTTACTTGTGTATTTTGTTGTAAAAGAAGGATTTTTTATAATATCAACATTGCTTATATGTATTTTTGAGTTTTTTCTATTATATCTTCCCAAAACCTCTGCGGTATAAGGGCTTTCCCGACCCGCCTCTGTGAGGTAATAAATATCAATATCATCTTTGAGTGACTCAAGATAATTCTCGGTTTCCTCCGAAAGCTCAAAAATTCCGTTCTTTGACATATCGAATGTCATTTTTACTTTATTTGAAATCTTTCCCACACAATAGTTAAACAGTAAAAAGCTTGCCGCCACGCAAATCGTGGTAATAAGAATATATATCTTTCCCTCTTTTTTTACTTCAACTCTTTCAATATACACCACTGTCAGAAATATAAATACCGCCGAAAGGCTCAACAAATATATACATGCCTTAACATCAAATATTCCTGCAAGGAAATTACTGTAAAATGATGTGAGTGCCAGTAAATGCAAAATAGAATTTGAGCTTACATCAAGTATCCAGTCCGAAAGATAAAGCAGAAAGCAGGCGCATAATGAAATAACCGCCGCAACTATCTGATTATCCGTCAATGCCGATACAAACACGCCAACTGCTATAAACACCGCACCGAGGAGCAGGAACCCTGTATATACGGTAACGATTTCACCGAATGTCTGTCCTTTTAAAAATACCATCACCCATGAGGACAATGAATTTATCACCACTGCAATCGCAAAGACACCAACCGCCGCAAGATATTTGCCCAGAACAATTTCCCATTTTTTCAGCGGTACCGAGAAAAGCAGCTTTTCCGTACCGTTTTTCTTCTCGCCCGCAAACAGACCCATCGTCAGTACCGGAATAATCAGAACAAAGGAAACAACCGTATTATCCAACATTACTCCCACATCGGCGTTTGCGCCCATCACGTTATATGACGCAAAGAAAAATCCCGATATCAGCAGGAACACTCCGATAAAAATATATCCTCTTACCGTAAAGAAATAGCTTTTTAATTCCTTTTCAATAACCGTTTCCAAGATTGCCGCCTCCCTTCGTCATTTGCCGTTGCGTTTATAAACTCCTGTTCTACATCCACACGGTACAGCTTCAGTTCACGAATGGGCATTTTCATATCAGCAAGCTTATAGAATATTTGGTCAATGGAATTTTCTTCTGCCTCGACAATATATTTATCATTCTTTCTGATTACACTGCCAACTCCCGGAACGGACATTAAACCATTCTTAATCTCTTTTTCGCTCCCTGCAATATCATATAGATACACATTCTTTTTTACATCAACATCTTCAATATTCTTTACAATTTTCCCGTTATCGATTATTATAACTCTGTTGCAAACATAGGAGATTTCCGATAAAATGTGTGAGCTCAGAAGTATTCCACAGTTTTTGCTCATTTCCTTAATCAGCTTAAGGGTTTGCTTTTTCTGCAGCGGATCCAGTCCTACAGTCGGTTCATCCAGTATTACATATTTGGGAAAGCCTATAAATGCCTGTGCCAAACCTACTCTTTGCATATATCCCTTTGAAAGATTGCCTATCACACGATTTTTAACTTCCGAAAGTCCGAATGATGAAATGATTTCTTCTATATGCTCATCTGACTTGCTTTTTGCCTTTTTTAATTTTGCAACAGTCTTTAGATACTCATATACAGTCAATTCCCTATATACAGGCGGCTGTTCCGGAAGATATCCGAACATTTTCTTCAATGCAACCGGATCCGCACTCATGTCTATGCCGTCTGCACCTATCCGCCCCGATGTAGGTGCAAGGCAGCCCGTAATCATATTCATGGTTGTCGATTTGCCTGCACCGTTAGGGCCTATAAAGCCTACAATCTCCCCTTCGCCTATACACAGAGATATATCATCTACACCTCTTACTTTGCCGTAATTTTTTGTTAAAGACTTTACTTCAAGCATAACTTAATTCTCCGAGGGATATATAGCTACAACCAAATACTGATTGTAGTTTGCAATGTATGCTTTTGATGCGCTTGTACCGGCAATCTTGGAGCATACTGCGTCATCAATGGTACCTACTCTGTACTGATTTATATCGGTATCCCATACATAAACCGTACCCCATATGCATCTTACCGCTTCAACATGATACCAATCGTTTAAATAGTCCGAATAATTTACAAACAGCTGATTATCCTTAACATCATATACCGTTCCGAATTTTACTCTTTGATTTCCACCGGTTACGGTATGTGTCGGTGTGCTGTTCTTGAACTGATCTGCGTTCGTATACGGTACAAGCCCCGTATCTGTGTAGTCACAGAGCATCTTCCAGCCATAGCCGTAATGATTTTCTCCTGACACTGTATCGTCCCGTATTACATATTGATTGTTAGCGTCAGTATAGAAGAATACCAAATCGCCTTTTCCGAAAGGAAGCGCTGCACTTGTATCCGTTCTCTTGTCCACAACAAATATTTCCTGCTCCACTCCATTCGTTAAGCCTTGTACAAGGTAGCCCTCTTCGCCGTTATCGTTTATTGCGACAATAACATTGTTTATCGCAAAGGGTCTTTGACCTGAGGTGTTAATCAATCCGTATGTATCCTTTACGGTTATAAGTGCGACATCTGCTATTCCGGGAATACCGCTTACGGAATACGCCGATATTCCGTAATAGCTGCCATCGCCCAGAACACTTGTCGACGCCACACCTATACATTCCTCAGGTCTGGTTTCATCCGTCATTTCAGCCGGCTTTATGAAAAGCTTACAAGTTCCCGGTATCTGAACAATCGGGTCAGCACCCGTTCCAAATACATATCCTCCCGGATAATATTTGTACACGGCATTGGAGTTAGTGTAAATCATCTGAAAATCCTCATCCATAGGCGTATTCTGCGTGTCCTCCGGAATTTCATTGGAGAAGAAAAGCTCCGTTATTTCGCCTTGAATATTCATGCGATATTTAATTATTCCGCCCAAGTAATCGGAAAGGTTTGAAATTGTCTTTGATTTTATGCTTTCGCCGCCGATCTTTACCTTATCGGCTAATTCAAATTTTTCCCATGTTCCACCCTGATCCAGCAGCTTTATTATAGGCTTCTCAATATCACAGCCGTTATTGGGATAAAATGCCTGCAAGTATGCCACACGATATGCAAGAGCATCGTTTTCTTCATCGTCATCACCAAAATATACTGCTCTTCCCGTCGAGTCAAGATATATTGCACATTCGGTATTTAATTGAACGTCATTTTCTCCCTTTGCCCTAAGCTCGGTAAATCTTGATGTCAGTTCAATCTCACCCTCTGAGGTTACAATGCTGTTATCAGTGATTGACGTTATCATTGCAGTTATATTCTTATCTGAAATGGTTATTCTGTAATATGGATCATCCGATATTGACTTTTCCACTTCCAAAACATTTCCGACTGTAATGTTCTTTAAATCCTTACGGTTTCCGTCTGTATCACATATGATATAATTTCTGTTTATACCGGTTGTAAGCTCTATGTTGTATGTGCCGTCAAACTTGTCATAAATATTGAATTTATCGCCGTATTCATTTGTTCTATCTGCAACCAGGAGCTTTTTATCTCTTATTTTTAAAACCTCATATTTTCCGTCATCGTCATTGTCAATAAGCTCAATGCTTCCGGTTTGAGGAACATATACCTTGCTGTCGATAATATTTGCGCCGTTATAAATAACAATTACATCACTATCCAAGAACAGTCTTTTCGCTTTACTGCCTTCATGGTACGAATAAACTCCACTGCTGTAAGAATCAATATCATTTGCATCTATTTTGAGCACCTTGTCTTTATACGGCACTGCACACAAAAGGGTCTTTCCCGTATCGTCATCACGATACCAGTATTCCATATTATAGCCGAGGGTATCTGTTACAGCTGTGTTTCCCAATTCGTATACATCCGAACCGATCATAATTCTTCCCAACGGCGTCCTTGCGGATATACTGTACAATCCGCTTACTTCATCGGCATTAACCAAATCTCTGTTCATATATATCTTTCGGTATTTGCTAAGCAGAGTATCATCTGAAGTTTCTAATTTGATATTGTCCCCCGATATGCTTGATACACCTATAGTCTTTGTATTTATAATGTTATACAATAAGTTTATGAATTTTTCATATTGAAGCTCTTCACTTTTGACCATGCCCACATTTTTGAGCATGTCCAGCTTATCGGCAACATACATATATCCTTCCGGATAGCCTCCGTTTATCTCTGCAATTTTTTTATATCCGAGCATATCAACCGCAATTTTAACCGCTTCAGACAGCTTTATCGGAGACTGAGGATAAAAGTTTTCCTGATTGTAACCATCTATAAATCCTCTTTCGTAAAGCCAACGCATCCCTTTGTCATTTGCCGTCAAATCAAACTCCATTACACCCTTAGGCAGGCTTTCATTCTCAAGCATCGCCATTGAGTCGGCAAACTCTGTTCTTTTAACCACCGATGTTAAATCAATCTCACCGCTTTTATTCAATAATCCCAAGGATGTAAGAATTTCTGCTTTATCATCGAATGTCAGCTTCGAATGGTCAACCTCTTCTGCAATTACAGGTGCAGTCAAAAGGGCTGCCAAAATACAAACCGATAAAATGCCGGTACATAATTTTTTTAATAATCCCACGACTAATCCTCCTTATTTACTGATTTCATAAAGCATTTTGGCTACCTCTGCTCTTGTGGCATAACCCTTAGGTCTGAAGCTTCCGTCCTCATAACCGTTTATTACACCTCTTTTTTTCATAATGCTGACTGCATTCTTGGCATAGTCAGCCACCTCATCAATATCGGTAAAGCTTGCTGCTTCAGCATCTTCCTCCGGCTTTAAAATATTGGCTAATATTACGCATATATCCTGTCTTGTGATTTCAGCATTACTGCCAAACTCCGTTTGTGAAACTCCGTTTACAATTCCGTTTGCGTAAAGTGCCGCAACATACGGATAATACCAATCACTTTCCTTAACATCATTTAATGAAAGTATTTCTCCGTTTTGGGTTATACCGAACAAAACCGATACCATCTTTGCAAATTCCGCTCTTGTTATATTGTTGTGCGGATTATATCTGTTATCATCAGCTTTTGATATTACGCCTTTTTCTGCAAGTGCATAAATACTTTCCTGTGCCCATTCGACACTGTCAATATCATTAAATCTAAATTCTTTTGTTTTATTTTCATCCGGCGGAACTGTATATGAATTAAATTCCCCCTTGCCGCCGGAGCCACCCGAACCGCCCGAACTGCCGGAGCCACCCGAACCGCCCGCGCCGCCGGTATTACTGTTGCCGGCACTCGCAACAAGGCTGTCAAGTCTCGCCTGCAAGGTTGAATAATCCGTCACATTCTTAATCCCGTTCATCAGACTTGTTGTAACATTATACTGCTTATCCGATGACAGCTTCGAATACCCGTCAAAATCCAGATTGAGTGCCTCTGCATATTTCTGAATAACTGCCATCTGCTGTGCCGCAGTTACTTTTGTATTAACCTCGCACCGTACAATCGTTTCGGTCAGTGCATACTCGAATGTGTCAAAATCTTTGAGTTTCGCAGGCGACTGCTCAAACATTGTGTTCAAAGATGTCTTATCTGCATTTTGGTATAGGTCTTTGTATGCCTCTATTGAATTCACATTCAAAATATCAGCGTACTCGTCAACAATATCTGTAAGCTTCTTAACTCTCCTGTCAAGCACATCATAGCAGGCTGCTGTTTTTATCGCATCCATGAGCTGTTTTCCGTCCGATATATCCTTTGCCGCAAGATAATTAAAAATTTTATTCTTGTCCGCAGATATAACAACCGGGATTGCAGAAACTCCCATATCATCCAAAACATTCTGAGTCAAAACATCCGAAACAGCGGCTGCAGTTGTACAAGCATTAACCGAGGCTGCTATTGCGTCCAATTCAGCCGTATTAGTTACATAGAAATCTGTGCTGAGTACATTGCCGACATCATTATATCCGCTCATACCGCTTACCTCGGCTCTCACAAGCTTGCGTATACCGGTAAAGGCCGGTATCTCCTGTGATATTGTGTATGCACCGTCTGAATTTGTCCGTACATTAAATGTTCCTATATCCGAAACAGAAATGCTTATTGACTTATTCTCATTCCCGCTCTTTAATTGTCCGCTGATTGTGACAGCATTATCAGCTTGGGAAACATTCATAAAGTAATTCATGTCAACAATCTCGACATTCTTCAATGTTACCGTTGCATCACTGTCTGCCACAACATCGATTTGGGTATGTATCATATCATCTGTTGACTTTGAAGCATCAAATACAAGGACTGCATTCACCTCTTCGCCCTTTTTCAAAACATACTCGCTGTGTGCACCGGATACAGACGGGCAATTGAATATCAGATATGCCGAATTTGCATCTGTTGAAACAGTACCCACAAGTGCATATTTTCCTGCACCGTAGCTGTTCTTATCGCTTTGGCAATAAATTCCGCCCGATTTGCCGCCGTTTACGGCAAAACTCATGGTGTTGTTGCTGATGCTGATGTTTTCACTTCCCCGGGGCTTCCACATTGAAGTGCCCGCTATAGCTTCCTTACATGAAACCTCATCAATGAAAACACTTTTTCCCTCATCTATATCATAAAATCCCATTCTGATTTTTACATTGTTAAAATCCTCGTCCGGAGTGAATGCATATGACGGTTGATTCCAATTATCGGCACTAACCGTAAATTCTTCCGAGCTTTCCAACAGCTTCCCGTCTGAAAACACCATAAATCTCATTTTCACATTCTTATTCTTTGGATATACATTTGCCGAAATTGTATATTTTTTTCCGCTTTCCATAGAAAATGATTTCTTATTGTACACGCCTTGATATGCAAATCCGTCGCTTGCGGGGCTTATGCTTGATTCCGTTCCCAAATCCTCTCCCGGCAAGAACTCCAGCGCATAGTTTCCGTCACTTGCTATTTCCTTTGTCACATATAAAGACGGCAATGCCGTATCCTGTCTGCCGCTGTAACAAATCCCGAATTCATTTATGCCGTTTTCAAATCCCCCGTTCTCAATAGCATCTCCGGCAGATGCCGCACACATAAACGATGTCGAAAACATAAAAAAAGCACTCAGAAAAATTGTAGTATTTATTTTTTTCATGCTGTTCACTATAACATAACTGCATTTAAAAAAATAGCTATGTTAAATCTCCTTTCTGCACACATTGCTGATTTTATGTCCTAATTATACCTGTTTTTTCCTAAAAAATCACTATAATTTGGAGCACACTCCACTCGAATTTTGAGCAATGCTGCTTCTCTGTATTCATCAATAAATAATGCAATCCTAAAAAGGGAGCGCAGCAACTATGTCTTGCTGTGCTCCCTTTTCAAGTCTGTATTTAAGAATGAAATTGCTCTATATTAACTAAGTTATTTTTAATATTGCTTTTTTCCCAATACTTCCTCTATCTTGTTGTTTATTTTTTCTCTTATTTGTGCTACACCTCTATCGGTTCTCGGATATTCATTAAAGCTTTTAACTCCGCTTTCATCTATTATCGCATCAACCCCGGCCTTGCCGATATAGCTTTCCAAAAGCTTGCACGCTCTTATATCCTGCAATGCCTCATAAAATACCACACTGCGTATTGACTCTATAGGACCGTCCTCGGCGGGATATACGCAAAAGGCATCGCCGGAGGGAAAAGCTTCATCCGCGTCTGTTACCAAAAACGGATTTATTGCACGCTTTGAAAGCTGTGAATAGTAGAAATTATATCCCCACTGCAAGAATCCGTTTATGCCGTACTTATAAAGCTGCATTCCGGTGACTCTGTTTCTCCCCGACGGCATGGCGATAAAACGGTTGCTGTAGCCTTCCCCCGCAGGGCAGCAGCAGTAATATGCCCATATATCATTTATTCCCCGCTCAAAGAAGCTGTCAACAGACGACGTAACCACAACCGGATTGTTCATGAGTCCACATTCACAAAACTCATAATGGGACATGGCATCCATTATTTTTTCATCAGGTACCAATCCCTTAAGTATTTCCCGCTCGGTTTTGTAACATTCGTAATGCCATTTATAATCCGGTTCATCCGAAACATGGAAGTATGTATCATCATACACACACTCCGCCTTCAGAAAATCCATGAGCTGCGGAATAAATGCCTTGAGGAATGAACGATACTCAGGAGTATCCGCCTTGACATGCCATCCGAAAAGCTTCTTCTTTCCTTCATTTGTCTGTGCCTCAATCTTGGGAGTACAGCCGGTACCCCATTGTGTAAACAGATGTGATATTTCAAATTTCTTTATACCGTTCTCCTTGCATATTTTTATCCACCGTTTTAATTTATCAAATCCGAAGCTGTAAATACCGTTATCATACCGCACATCAACCAACTGCACCGTAGGTCGTTCTCCTCCCACTTCGGTGTCAAGAGGCGGCGTGAATACAGGAGTCAGTATCATATTGATTCCGATATATGCCGCCATCTTTATAAACTTTTCAATCATTGCCCAATGCTGCTTCGAAAATACCTCTTGATTATAGTAGCTTGCTATGCAGTCGGCGTGGAACCACTGGGTGTATGTAAGCTCTTGTTCGGGCAGACAAGCGTCAAGTACCTTTACTGTAAAAGTCTTTTTCTGCTCCTCCTCACCATACACAAGAACAAGCTCAACCGGATATTCTCCCGCCGGCATATCCTTAGGTATAATCACCGTCACAAATAAAGAGTGGGATTTGTCTTGAATTACCTCAAAGGTGTTATCCTTTATCGGATACAGAATATCGGGAAAAAGTCCCGGCTCCTTTGATATATAATAATCATCGTTATCCCTTGTATATGCCGGCAGGGCACATGGTACATTCTCTACCCTTCTGAACTGTACCGTCAGTCGGCTATCGGCATTTACCGAAAACCTAACCGTAGTTTTGCGGCTGTCTTCCCCTTCCTTTTTATAAAGTATCTGGTATGAAACTCTTTCACCTTTAAGCGCACTTATACCCCGAACTTCATCTTGTTTGGTATAATTGCTCGTCAGCAAAATCTTTTCCAAAGATGATAATTGCAAAAATGTAAATTCTTTACCCATAAATTTCTCTCCTATATGATATTATTCTATCTACATACATTGCTGATTTTATGACTTACATTATACCCGTTTTCTCCGAAAAAAACCACTATGATTTAGAGTACAATTTACTCAAATTTCGAGCATTTTTACTGCCCTTTCCAAATCATATGTAATTTTTCAAATTAAACCCGGCAAGTCTTATATGCTTTCTTTCTACCGTATACGACATTGCAAGCTCCCCGTCTTTAAAATACTGAATAAAGGGATAGAAGCAGCTTGTGTGCATATGCGCCGAAAGCACAACAGTGCTGTCCTTAATATTTTCCGTATCTATATGGATTATGCCGATATGCTCGCGGTCTATCGGCGCATGGAACAGATACAGCTCGCCGTTATAAACGATGAAATCCGACCTTGACTGACAGTCCTCCACAAGCACCGGGGTTTCCCATGTCTTGTTTATCAAATCATACACTGTCAAGAAACCGTACTTTGTTGACTCATCATGCTGTCTTACAAAATAATAGCACTTATCCCCTAATACATATGTCGCATTTTCCCATTTGGAATCGTTTGCGAAATCGGGCTCGGAAACATACTCCCATGTTATAAGATCTCTGCTCTTTATAATACAAGTGAAATCTCCGCTGTAGGCTCCTGTATAATGAACCTTCTCACCGTTCTCAATACGGACAGACAGCTTTTGCATAATTCCGATGTCGCTGTACATTTTCTTAAATCCTATCTCGCTCTCGGCAAGAGCGCTTTTCATTCCGCTTATGCTAAAATCATTTACCACATCACCTACCTTAAATCTGTTTACCGAAATCTCTCCAAGCTCCTGTGTCGAGATCTTAAACGGACAATACAGTCTGTAATAATTGTAAGTATCCCCATCCGCCAGTTCGGCAGTCCATAAAATATATAATGTATCCTCATCCTTCTGCATCAAAACCGTATCATACAATGCATTGATGCGTCTGCCGCCAAAAACATCACCGGCAGACTGAATATCCACAAAGGTCTTATTTGCCAAATCGTTTACGGGACAATACACAAAACGCGCCGTATGATCATGCGGATCCTCCAAATCAGTCTTGTTATTTGCGTAATATGTCATATAAATTACGTCATTTATTACTGCAAATGTAGAAACATGAACCATAAAATCACGCTCTTTAACCTTTCCTTCTTCAAGAAGCACTTCGGATTTTTCAAAATCCGAAACAAACCTCTCCTCAATTTCTGCGGCAAATTGTTCACCCTTGCGTTTTGCCTCATCGGATACATCTGACGAAATTATTTTCACAAACTCACCGATTTCCTTGTTTTCCACAACAACAGACTTTTTGTCCGTTGCGAAGTCATCAGAAAAAATGCTATTCTTTGTCATGACTTGTCACTCCTTCTTTAATAAAATATAAAAATATAGAAAAAATTGCTATACTTTCATTAACCACTCCCACATATGATCCTACAAACAAATCATATATCAAAAACACAACCGATACCGGAACCGAAATGATTTTGGTAAGTTTCGGTTTGCGCAGCCAAAGCGACAACGTCACAAAAGTCGACGCCGCTATCGGCAAAATATTTATCGGTGCTTTAAAAGACCTTATTCCCAGTCCCCAGTTAAGTAAAATAAAGACAATCGGCCAAAACATAAAATTCGCCCATTTTTTTTGCTCTCTGTTTATAAACACAAGCTCACGGAATATACCCACAAAATTAGGTATCATTCCTCCGTATGCGCCAAGACATAAATAGTGAGCCGTCCAAAACAAATCGGCACAGAGTTTTCCGGCAATAAGCTTTCGGCGCTCTGTCTGCTGATAAGACATAAACAGTGACGCCATGGCTCCCAATCCCAAAAGCTGCGCAATTATCTGCAGTTTCATATTTACCTCCGTTTCTTGCTTGACATTTCATGTTTTTTCTATTATAATAATAGTATAATGGAAAGAATATCAAAAATCAATGTCATATATAGGGTAAAAATAACACTATCTTGCAAAAGGAAAGGACAATAACAATGCTCGGAACACGTCATGAAGAATATGACAGTTATTTTAACAATCTGCCGTTCAGGCTCACAGCGGATATAGAGATAACAGCCTCCTCATACAGTCACGAAGCA
>JAQXZB010000054.1 GCA_029226975.1 Clostridiales bacterium
TAATTGGTATATGTATTATAAAAGCACATCAAAAAACAGTTCATACATCAATGGCAAGCTGGAATGAAAGCTATGCCACCTTTGAGGAGGCGTATGCTTCGGCACAGCTTGCCGCGGTCGGGACTGTGAAATCCAAGGAAAGCTATGAGCTTCACGACGTAATCTTCACAAGGGCTGTTGTTGAGGTATCGGAGGTTTTTCGGGGTGATGAATATGATACGGTGACGGTTATATTTACCGGCGGCGAAAAGGACGGAGAAATTTATGAGCTTGCCGAACAGAAAATTCCCGAAACGGGTAAGACGTATTTGTTCTTGCTGCGCGCCCTTGATACACCCGGAGAGTTTCGAGAGGTCGGAGGCTACAGGGGAGTGTACCGAGTGTCCGAAACAAATACATACTCGGCAAACAATATGGTTATAAAACCGTTTAACGAGGATAATGATTTTGAAGGGGAGCTTAAAAACAAAACCTTGTCACAGATATTGACAAAATAATAACAAAAAAGGAGCGAAAGCTCCTTTTTTGTGTCATTTCTAAAACAAACCATAAAACTATTTGCATTTTTGATTGACATAACCAATATTCTGTGCTATAATTAACGTGTATGTTATCGTATTATACCGCCGGTTGAGCGGTTTATACATATTAATTATTTGGGGAGGCTTCTTTTATGGAACATAATATAAACAATAGGAACAGAGGCGGCGTTGTTGATGCGGTTAAGCCCGATTCCGATAATGCGGTGGAAATGCAGATTTCCATTATCGATATTATCAATCTTGCAATAACCTTCTGGTGGCTTATCGCTATTATGGCGATTGTTATAGGCGGCGCTACATATGCTTATACAAAGCTTACCGCTATACCGCAGTATGAGTCAACGTCAACGCTTTATATAAACACTGAGAAGGAATCGAAATCCGATGACGTAAACGCAACGGCGCTTAAAAATACTCAGGTGCTTCTTCCTACATATATTGAGGTGTTTAAGAGCACACCGTTTCTGGAGGCCGTAAGCGATGATATAGACAATAAATACAGTGCTTCGACCATTTCCTCGATGACGGAGTTTACCGCAATTGAGGAAACAAACCTTATCGATATAAAGGTAACCTGCGCGGACTCGCATGACGCGTATCTCATAAGCAAGGGTATAATCAAAAATGCTCCGGAGTGGATTTTGAAGGTGTTCGAGGGCGGTTCGGTAAAGACTATTGAGTATCCCACCGAGTCCAACAACTCCATAGACGATAATTCATTTAAGCGGGGCGTTATAGGCTTTGTTGCCGGTGCGGCATTGGCAGTTCTTATTATATTCCTTATCAACCTCTTTGATACGAGAGTTAAGGGCGCGGACGAGCTTACCGCAAAATATAATCTTCCCGTACTCGGAGAAATCCCGAATCTGGTTGAAATGTAAGGAGGATCACAATGGCAAAGAAAAAAGAAAAGAAAACCGGCGGCTTCTTTACCTCCAAAAAAATGACAAGGCAGGAATGGAAGCAGGCGTCATTAAAGCGTAATCAGGCGGCTATTCTTAATTCAAAAACACCTTTTATAATAAAAGAAGCGTATAAAATCGCAAGAACAAACATAATCTTCTCGGTTTCCGGCTCGGGAACGGAGGAATGTAAAATAATCGCCATGACAAGTGCCTGCCCCGGTGAGGGAAAGACCACGTCATGCCTTAATCTGGCACTGACCTTTGCGCAGACGGGCGCAAGAGTGCTTTTGATAGACGGTGACCTAAGAAAGCCGAGAATTCATCAGTATCTGGGAGTTATAAAAACAAACGGTCTTTCAACCGTATTGTCAAATCAGAAAACCTTTGACGAGGTTGTCTATCATGACGTAAAATACGGACTGGACTGTCTGACTGCCGGCTCAATCCCGCCAAACCCGGCAGAGCTGCTTGCTTCGGACGCAATGCAGGCGCTTTTGGAAAATCTTAAATACAGATATGACTACATATTTATAGATACACCGCCGGTAACGGTGGTAACGGACGCAACGGCACTGTCGAAGTATTTGTCGGGACTGATTGTTGTTGTGCGTGACGGTTATACCGAGCATGACAGCATAGACCATGCCATAAATCTTTTGAGAATTGCCGATGCGAAAATCCTGGGCTTCTTCTTAAATGACGTTGACCCGGCAACCGCAAATTACGGAAACTACAACAAGGCTTACGGCAGACGCTACGGCTACAAGTACGGTTTCAGATACGGCTTTAAGTACGGCAGCAGGAGCGGAAAGTACAGCTATCTGGACGGAAGCTATGGCTTTGCATATTCTGACGGGTACTCCTACAGTGACGGCTTGGAGGAGCGTGACGAGATTGAAAACATTGCAAAGACCGTAAAATCCGATGAGGAAGCGGACGGCTTCAATAAAGTGAAAAATGCCGCAGACGTTTCTGACGATAACAGCGAAAAGGAGTAGAGGGCTTTGAAAAAAAGAATAATTCTCAGCCTGATATGCTGTGCGCTGATAACCTCAATGCTGTCGGGCTGTGCCGATTATGACAGTATAAAGACAAGCCTTGCCGACATTACAATTGACAATGTAATGGAGGAGGTTGACGAGGACGCAAGCTACAGATCCCTTGCCGAAATCGATGATTTGGTTTATGAGGAACAGCTTGCGGCGTGTGTGATGTATTCCGATGCGTACAAAAAGACCTATTACAAGGATTATGCGGAGGAAAGCCACAACGAGGAAAAAGTTGCCGAGCTTTGCACAAACCGCCGCCACGAGGTCAACACAGATATAGAAATTGCCTTTGCAATAAACATATACAGGCTTTTGCAGGATGTACGCGACTGCAGCAACATAGACGCGTACGTTGTAAAAACACATAAGGATGTGCTTGATTTTTACGATATTTACGATAAATACCTAAACGGCGATGACCCGGACGGCGCACTGGTGGATATGGCTTTGGAGTATGCGGATCGTTCCAATATTCTTGCCCTTACGTTCCTTGCGGACGTAAAGCCGGAGGTTTGCCGCGCGGCGCTTAATAAAATTGAGGAAAATGCCGATAATGATAAGGACCTGAGAGTTTATATTAACTTGAACAATGAGATAATAAGCGCGTTAAATACGCTTTACGGAGCGGTTCCGGAGGAGTATGCCGAGAGGATAACGAAGATAAATACCTCCCTGGCAAAGAAGCTTCTTATGTCAATGGAAACTCTTACCGAGGACGAAAAGAAGGACTTGCTTGAACAGCTTGAGCCTACGCCGGAGCCTACGGAGGTTCCGACACCGACACCGCGTCCCACACCTACGCCGACCCCGGCTCCGTCACCGACACCTCGTCCGACGGCTGCGCCTACCGCACGTCCGACAGCAAGACCGGCAACGGCGGCTCCGGCAACAGTAGTTCCGTCAACGGCAGTTCCCGCAACGCCGGCACCGACACCCTATGAGCCTTTGTTTGAATAATATGTAGGTTTTGAGATAAACATAAGTATATGATATATAAAAGAAAGGAAAGGATTAAAATGAAAAGATTATATGCTGTATTTGCCGCAGCGACGGCATTGTCACTGATGCTTTCGGGCTGTGGTCAGACTGTAAACAAAAATGCCTCATCTCTTAACGACCTGGTTGGGGACGGAATGAGCGAAGAACAGCAGGTACAAGAGCAGCTCAACAATTTCGCCAAGGATGCGGACAAGAACGCCGATTCCTCAAAGATAAACGGAAACACTGCTGTTGTTGACGCAAACAGCGGCGAGGGCGAGGGTACGCTCTTAAACGCTTACAAGGTAACAATCGATAACCTCGTGGTAACGGAGCACGAGGGCAGAAATGTGGCAATTGTTGATTTTACATTCAAAAACAACTCAACAGAGCCTGTGACCTTTGCCGGAGCGGTAAACGCAATGGCATACCAGGACGGAATGGAGCTTGTCGGCTCGGTATTCCAGGAGCCGATAGAGGGCTATGAGCCGAACACAACAGCGCAGACCGTAAAAAAAGGCGAAAAGATAACGGTACAAAAGGCATTCAGCCTTCAGGATACTACAACGCCTGTTCAGATACAGCTAAGAGCCTATACCGATACAACGGGCGAAAATGTTGTAGAGAGAATTTTTGACATAGCACAATAAAATGAGAAAAACCCCGCGTAGGGGTTTTTCAGACCGTCGACAAATTGGTCAGACCGTGCAGGATTTTAAATCAAAAGTAAAAATACGCTCTATCATATTACCAAAGTCATTCCATCGAGGAATGACTTTGGTATGCACTTTTCGCGAAAATAAACTCTACCGTACCAACGTACGCCTACGAGTTCATTTTCGCGAAATCTGACTCAATTTCTCGCA
>JAQXZB010000055.1 GCA_029226975.1 Clostridiales bacterium
GCCTAAAAATCTTCGGTTTGTTCATTCTGCGCTATTTTGCCGCACCCCCAAGAGGCTGTTGCAGTTTTGCAACAGCCTCTTTGTCAATTAAGAGTCAATGTTCCCACAATATCGTTTATATCCTCAATGCCGAATTTTTCCATATACGCGGCAATATCGCGCTTTACGTCCAAAATCAAGTCGGGCTTAACGAACATTCCCGTACCCAAAGCCACAAGCCTTGCTCCGGCAATCATGAACTCTATCACGTCCGCACCGCTCATTACGCCGCCCATGCCGATTATCGGCAGCTTTACCGCATTGTATACCTCGTGTACCATTCTTATTGCCACAGGCTTAACCGCCGGACCGCTTAGACCGCCGGTGTTGTTGGCAAGAATGGGGCGGCGGGTGTTGATGTCGATTTTCATGCCCATAAGCGTGTTAATGAGCGAAAGCCCGTCCGCACCGCCCGCCTCAGCAGCCTTTGCAATGTCCGTAATCGATGTAACATTGGGCGAAAGCTTTACCACAAGGGGCTTTTTGCAGTGCTTTTTAACCGCCGCCGTAAGCTCCTCAACGGTTTTGGGGTCAGTGCCGAAGGCAAGCCCGCCGTGACGCACGTTGGGGCAGGAAATATTCATTTCTATAATAGCAGTGTCCGTTTCGGATAAAATTTGCGCCATTTCGCAGTATTCCTCAACGGTGTTTCCCGACATATTCGCAATAACATTTGTGTCCGCGTCCTTTAAAAGGGGCATAATCTCCTCGGCAAAGTATTCCACACCGGGGTTTTGCAGTCCCACACTGTTTAAAATTCCGCTTGCCGTTTCCGCAATTCTCGGCGCGGGGTTTCCGGCTCTGGGCGTTCTTGTAAGTCCCTTTGCGCCGAAGCCGCCGTATTCCGAAAGCGAAGCGTATTCGCCGTATTCCCAGCCAAAGCCAAAGGTCCCCGACGCGGTAACAATCGGGTTTTTAAATTCCAAACCGCAGTAATTTACCTTCATGTTCATCTTAAAGTCACCTCCCGCGAATCAAATACCGGTCCATGCTTGCAAACCCGCAGATTTTTGTCCGTACCCTCTTTTGTGGACTCGCAGGTGCATACCAGACACGCGCCTATTCCGCAGCCCATGCGCTGCTCCATTGAAACCTGACATTCAATCCCACGCTTCTCGGCAATTTCCTTTACCGCGCGAAGCATGGGCAGTGGTCCGCAGGCGCAGATAACGTCACATGGGTTGTTGTTAAGGTAAAAATTCATTGCGTTTGCAATATATCCGTTGTATCCGTAGGAGCCGTCGTCCGTACCCACAAAAACCTGCGTTGAAACAGCCTCGAACTCCTCCTCCATCATAACTCTGTCCGCGCTTCTAAATCCCAAAAATACAACGGGCTTTGTCTGCTTGGCCAGCTTAAAGAGCGGGAAAATGCCTATGCCGCCGCCGATAAGAACGGCGCGCTTGCCTGAGGGAACGTTAAAACCATGTCCCAAAGGCCCCATCACGTTTATAATTTCACCTTCCCGTACCTGTGAAAGCTCACGAGTACCCTCGCCCTTTACCTCAAAGATAAAGCGCACGCTTGTACCCTCCGCATCGCAAATACTTATGGGACGTCTTAAAAACGTTCCCTTTCCGCAGTTAATGTGCAGAAACTGACCGCACTGTGTCTGCGCCGCAATTTCGGGAGCCTCGATGGTGTAATCGAAAACCCCCGCGATAGGCTCGCTTTTTTTAATGAGCCTGCAATCATATGCCTGCTTCATGCCAAATCCTCCTTTTATAATACACTGTTAGGCAATCACAGTTAGGAATGAGGAGTGAGGAGTTAATGATAAAAATCCTTGATAATTATATAATTCCTAATTCCTAATTCCTAATTCCGCATTGCGATTGCACTTTACAATTACCTATAATACACTATTTAATTCATCTCTCATGCGAATGGCTTCGGCTCTTGCCGCTTCGGCAAACTGCTCCTCTTTCCAATCTCCCTTTTTGTAAGCACACATAATCCCCCTTGAGGAATTGACTATCGCGCCCAAACCGTCGGGGTTGAAGCTGTTTTTAACGTCCTTTGCGCCGCCGCCCTGAGCGCCGTAGCCGGGTACAAGGAAATATGAATTTTTCATAAGTCCTCTTAAAACCGCCGCCTGTTCGGGGTAAGTTGCACCCACAACCGCGCCCACCGCGCCGTAGCCGCTTTTGCCGATTGTACCCTCGTTCCATTTGTTCACGCACTCGGCAACTCTTTCATATATGTGCCTGTCGCCGTTTAATAAATCCTGAAGCTCTCCCGAGGAGGGGTTCGAGGTCTTTACAAGAGCAAAAATCGCCTTGTCATACTTTTTGCAGTCCGAAACAAAGGGCAAAATCCCGTCCGTTCCCAAGTATGGGTTTACGGTAACGCAGTCAACGCCGCAGGGAGAAACCTTCTCTCCGTCAATGTCAACCGTTCCCAAATAGGCTTTTGAATATGCCTCGGCAGTTGAGCCGATGTCGTTTCTCTTGACGTCAAGAATAATGTAAAGTCCCTTTTCCTTGGCGTATTCTATGGTGCGGTGCAAAAGCGCTTCGCCCTCAAGCCCGTACATTTCGTAAAATGCGCTCTGGGGCTTAACGGAGGGAACAACGTCATAAAGCGCGTCAATAAGTCCCTTGTTAAACTCCCATATGGCCTCGCAGGCACCCTTTAGGGTTTTTCCGTATTCCTTAAAAGCCCTCTTTTTTATAAATTCGGGTACATACTCAACCTTCGGGTCCAGTCCGGCAACCGAGGGATTGTCCTTTTCCTTTATCTTTTCAACCAGTAAATCTACCGACATATCAATTCTCCTTTATCAATGATTATTTTTCCGCCCAAAAGCACATACTCCGGCTTTCCGAAAAGCTCAAAGCCGTCATAGGGCGAGTTTTTGCTCTTTGAATGAAGCTTGTTTATATCCACCGTCCAGGGCTTTTCGGGGTCGAATATAACAATATCCGCAATTGCTCCGGGCGAAAGAGTGCCCTTTGTTATATTAAGAAGCCTTGCCGGGTTTAACGACATTTTTTCAATAAGCTCGCTCATGGTCAAAACGCCCTCGTTTACCAGGTATTTAATTCCAAGCCCCAATGAGGTTTCAAGCCCCACAATGCCGTTTTTGGCATATCCGAACTCGCAGTTCTTCTCGTCAATGTGGTGGGGTGCATGGTCGGTTACGATGCAGTCTATCGTTCCGTCCCTTAAAGCCTCCTTTATTGCCGAAACGTCTTCGTCACTCCTTAAAGGCGGGTTCATTTTGGCGTTGGTGTTAAAGCCCTCGCAGGCGCGGTCCGTAAGGGTGAAATAATGGGGACAGGTTTCGCAGGTAACCTTAACGCCCCGCTCCTTTGCCCGGCGTATAAGCTCCGCACTGCCCTTTGTGGAAATATGGGCAATGTGAACTCTTGCGCCGATCGCTTCGGCGATGAGAATATCTCTTGAAACCATAACCTCCTCGGCAGCTCTTGAAATGGGGCGAAGTCCCATTGCGGTTGCCACAGGCCCCTCGTTCATGTACCCGTCATCCGCAAGAGCCAGATCCTCGCAGTGGGAAATAACGAGCATATCGAACATTCCCGCATATTCCAAAGCCCGGCGCATAAGCGAGCTGTCCCAAACCGGTCTGCCGTCGTCGGAAACCGCCGCCGCACCGGCAAATTTCATTTCACCCATCTGTGAAAGCTCCTTGCCCAAAAGCCCCTTTGAAACCGCGCCGACCGGGTAAACGTCCGCATAGCCCTTGGTCTTTGCCTTGTTTATGATGTATGAAACAACCGCTTCATTGTCGCATACCGGGTCGGTGTTGGGCATACACGCAACCGAGGTAACGCCGCCGTATGCCGCCGCCGTTGTACCGGTTATAATGTCCTCCTTGTACTCCTGTCCCGGGTCGCGCAGATGAACGTGCATATCCACAAGCCCCGGAGCGACAATTTTCCCCGAAGCGTCTATAACCTCCGCTCCCGAAGCGTCAAATTCACCGCCCACAGCGGCAATCTTTCCGTCCTCAATAAGCAAATCCGCCGCGTTGTCAATACCGTTTGCCGGGTCAATGACCCTGCCGTTTTTTATAAGAATTTTCATACTTATCCTCCTTAATTAAAGCCGCCTATTGACAGCATATACATTACCGCCATTCTCACCGCAACTCCGCTTGTAACCTGGTTTACTATAACGCTCTTTTCACCGTCTATAAGCGAGGTGGAAAGCTCCACTCCGCGGTTTACCGGACCCGGGTGCATGAGTATGGCATGGGGCTTTGCCAGCTTCATCAAATCATCGTCAACGCCGAAAAATCTGTAATATTCCCTGATGCTGGGGAAAAGTCCCTTTTTCTGGCGCTCAAGCTGAATTCTTAAGCCCATTACGATGTCCGCGCCGATAATGGCCTCCTGTATGGTGGTGTACGCCTTAACGCCCATGTCCTCGATACCCGCGGGCATAAGCGTGGCAGGACCTCCCACAACAACCTCCGCGCCCAGCTTCTTTAAGCCGTAAATGTTGCTTCTCACAACGCGCGAATGGGTTATGTCGCCGATTATGGCAACCTTTTTGCCCTCCAAGCTGTCGAAATGCTCAAGCATGGTAAGCATATCCAAAAGCGCCTGTGTGGGATGCTCGTCCATGCCGTCGCCGGCATTTATAACCGACGCGTCCACTATCTTTGAAATAAGGTGGGGCGCACCGCTCATATTGTGGCGCATAACAAGAATGTCCGTACCCATGGCGTTTATGGTTTCGGCGGTGTCAATGAGGGTTTCGCCCTTTTGTACGGAGGAGCCGCTTGCGGTTATGTTTGCCGCGTTGGCACTCATGTACTTTGCCGCCAGCTCAAAGGAAAGACGTGTTCTTGTGCTGTTTTCGTAAAAGAGATTAACAACGGTTTTTCCCTGAAGATGGGGTGTTTTCTTTTTTGGGTTTTCTATTATGGATTTCATGGATTTGGCGGTGTCTAAAATATTTTTTATCTCCTGCGCCGATAAATCCTTCAGTCCCAGTAAATCTTTTCTCATTGCCTACTCCTCTCTTGAACAGATGGAAACTCCCTTAACGGAAGATTCATCGATTTTCACGTCAATATATTCGCTTGTGCTTGTGGGAACATCGCGGCCGACATAGTCCGCCTGAATGGGAAGCTCCCGGTTTCCTCTGTCCACCAGTACCGCAAGCTCAATCTTTGCCGGTCTGCCCATGTCAAAGATTTCCTCAATGGCGGCGCGGATTGTTCTTCCCGAATAAAGAACATCGTCCACGAGAATAATTTTCTTGTCCTCCACAGGGAAGGGAATGTTGTTTCCGATAACCACCGGATGGGCGCACAGCCGGGTTAAATCATCCCGGTAAAAGGTTATGTCAAGACTTCCCAAGGGCGGTCTTACACCCTCCGTTTCCTCGATTTTATCCAAAATCCTTTCGGCAAGATAAACACCCTTTGTCTGAATACCGATAAACACCATGTTCTTTGTTCCGATATTCCTTTCAAGGATTTCGTATGCCATACGGTTTACGGCGCGCCCTGCCCCGGCGCTGTCCATAAGAACGGCTTTTTCTTTTATTGTCATTATATTGCTCCTTTTGATACATATTATAGATAATTATATAACAAATTTTCAAAAAAGTCTATATCATAATTAAAAATAACCTATATAAATATGCCGAAAATGTAACATTTTACAAAAAAGGGGGCAGCAATTTGGGTAAGGTGTCGAATATGGGAAAAAATTTTTATTAAATTAAAAAAGACTATTGCATAATTTGTTAATTTCTGATAAAATGGATGTAATGATAATGAAAAATATGTAATACAATATACGGAAGGGAACAGGAAATGGAGAAAACTATTCTTATTATTGAGGATGAACAGAACATAAATGATATTCTTGCCTTCACATTTGAAAAAGAGGGATATAAAACCATATCCGCTTTTGACGGAGTAAAGGGACTGGAGCTTGCCATATCGGAGAAGCCCGACTTGATTTTGCTGGACGTCATGCTTCCGGGCATGGACGGCTTTGAGGTGTGCAGAAAGGTAAGGGATAAATCCGATGTGCCCATAGTAATGCTTACCGCTCGTGAGGACGAGGTGGATAAGGTTTTGGGACTGGAGCTGGGCGCGGACGATTATGTCACAAAGCCCTATTCGGTAAGGGAGCTTACCGCAAGAGTAAAGGCAAACTTAAGGAGAAGCGCATACACTGCTTCGGAGCTTGACATACCCGCAGGAGCGGAGGAGGACGCAAACACAATCCGTTCGGGCGAGCTTGTCATAAATATCGAAAGATATGAGGTAACGAAAAATTCCGAGGTTATAGACATAACCTTA
The DNA here is from genome assembly GCA_029226975.1 of Clostridiales bacterium. Classification (GTDB taxonomy): domain Bacteria; phylum Bacillota; class Clostridia; order UBA1381; family UBA1381; genus Ornithomonoglobus_A. Next base: position 6,329 of record JAQXZB010000055.1, read on the forward strand.
AGGGAATTTGAGCTTTTGAAGTTTTTGGCTCAGCAGCCGGATAAGATATTTTCAAGAGAGAAGCTTCTGGAAAACGTATGGGGCTATGAATATTACGGCGATGTCAGAACGGTGGACGTTACGGTAAGAAGATTAAGGGAAAAAATAGAGGACGACCCGAGTATGCCCAAATATATAATAACAAAGCGCGGCGTCGGGTACTATTTCAATAAGTAAAAAAATCGGGGGCTGTTTTGCAGCCCCTTGTAAGTTGGGAGAAATATGTTTAAAAGTATACGCTGGAAGATTGCGATTGATTTTTTGCTGCTGGTAATGCTTGCGCAGATTATCGGCGGAACGATTGCGGTCATTTGGATTTCAAATTATTACCGGGGCGAGTTTTCAAAAACCATCGACACGGTTTTTAACGATGACTTAAAAAATGAACTCACCGAGGGTGCAAATAAGCTTTCGGGTGAGCAGGGCGAAGGCGGAACAATCGTAATAACCGATGCACCCGCCGATAACGCCGATACAATAAAAAGCATAATGAGCTATTATCCCGGCGTTTTGGGGATAAGCTCCTCGCGCTGCTATAATATTCTTGACTCAAACGGCGCAGTGCTGTTTTCAAGCGGCAACTATACCGAGCTTGAACTGACACCCGCGCTTGTGTCCGCCCTTAACGGAACGGAAAGCCGCGAAACGGGAATAACCTCGTCATATATGGACTACGCCCTGCCGCTGATGGACGGCGCGCAGGTTCGGTATGTAATATATGTAAACGATAACGGCGAACAGCGCCGCGGTGTTTTGGGCGCGCTCTTTAGAATAATCATATGGTCCGCCCTCATTACGGGCGCGGCGGCATTTTTCTTAGGCAATGTGCTTTCCACATCGGTGGCAGTGCCTCTAAAGCAGCTGACCGAGCGGGCAAAGAGCCTTGCAGACGGTGATATAAACGCCCTTGAGGAGTCCGATGCGGGCGATGAATTGGGCGAGCTTACAAACTCCCTTGTGTATCTGGCGCATACCCGCCAGGAATCGGCGGATAAGGTGGAGAGCGAGAAGATAAAGGTTGAAACAATCCTTCAGAACATGAACGACGGTATTCTCGCCTTTGATATGCAAGGAAAGCTTATTCACTTTAACCGGGAGGCACAGCGTCTGATAAACAGACAGTTTATGGACGATATAAGCTTTAACAGCTTCTTTAAGGAAATAAACGCGGATATAACCTTGGGCGACCTGCTTTATATAAAGCCCGAACAGGCATTGGAGCGGGAAATAAAGCTCAATGACCGCTTTTTGCGTATGAATTTTGCGCCCTTTAATTCGGAGAATAAAATCGGCGGAATAATCGTTATAATCCATGACGAAACAAGGCATCAGAAGCTTGAAGCCTCGCGGCGCGACTTTGTGGCGGACGTGTCCCATGAGCTTCGCACACCCCTTACGATAATAAAATCCTATGCGGATATTCTCGCCGACAGTCCGGATGCGGATAAGGAGCTTCGCACAAGATTTCTTGCCACAATATCCAATGAAACCGACCGCATGACCCGGATTATAAGCGACCTTCTGACCCTCTCGAAGCTTGACGAAAACCAAACCTATACCAAGCCCCCGGAGGAAATTGATATAAGAGCCATGACCGAGGCGATAGTGGAAAGGCTTCAGCTTACCGCGAAAAAGAAGCAGCAGACCCTTGTGTATCACCCCATAAACGATGTTCCACATGTAATGGGCGACAGGGACGGTCTGGAAAGAGCGGTAATAAATATCATAACCAACGCCTTAAAATATACGCCCACAAACGGTAAAATAGAGGTCTATACCTCAAAGGTGTATAAGGATATAAACATAAAGGTCTGCGATAACGGCATAGGCATACCCAAGGATAAGCTTCCCAATATCTTTGACCGCTTTTTCAGGGTGGAAAAGGCAAGAAACCGCGGTACGGGCGGTACGGGACTGGGACTTGCGATTGCAAAGCAGACCATAGAAACCGTATTTAAGGGAAAAATCAAAATCACAAGCGAGGTAAACAAGGGTACGGAGGTAGTAATAAGTATACCGGCAGATACCTTTGTTAAGGGAGAATAAGGTGAAACATTTTTATATAAAGGCGCTCTTTATAATACTGCTTTCGGCAATAGCACTTGTTATATGCGCGTCGGCGGTGTTTACGGAAAAGCCGGCTTTAGGCTCGGATTCGGCGTATGCCGCCGCGTCCTGGCTGTCAAAGCATGGCGTTAATATAAGAAAAGAGCTTATCGATACAAGTATCCATGATGTGTACGAAGCGGAGCTTGTAAGCATCGGAGCCGATAAAGATGAAGCGGCAAAACTGCTTGTGGGCGCGGATATGAAAAAGGGCGCGGCGGATACCTATACCGGTGAGCGGGGAACTCTTGTGTTTTCCGGCACAAGCTTTGAGCTTGTCACCTCCCAAGACTGCGGAAATATCGACCGCTACAACGCGGCAAAAACCGCCGAAAAATTCATAAAGGAAACCGGCATGGAGGTAAGCGGCAGCATGATAAGCGCCGTTGCAGTCGAGGAGGGCTACAACGCTTCTTTTATAAAAACAATAAACTCGCTCCCGGTCTTCAACGATGTCATGACCGTTCATATGACCGGCGACAAAATCGTAAAGGTAAGCGGAGTGTGGTATTTCGGAAAGGAAGAGCAGGGCAAAAAACGAACGGCAAAAAGCGCGGTGGACGCTCTTGCTCAGTATCTTCGCCTTGTACAGAACGAAAAAAAGGATATTGCCGCCATGGAATTGGGGTATGTCCTTGAAAATACGGATAAGCAGACCGCCCGTATAAAGCCGGTGTGGCGCATAACCGACAGTAACGGAGTGGTGTCGCTTATAGACGCGTAAAAATTTTGTTTTTTTAGCGTGAAAATATTGATTATTCACAGAAAAAATGCTATAATAATCCATATATATAAAAGGCTGGTGGAAGGCATGGAGCGGCATAGTAAAAAGCATAAAAAGGGACGCGCCCTTATCTTAACGGTAGGCGCGCTTGCGCTTGTGGCGATTAGCTCATATTTGGGCTATCAATTCATAAATCCGAGGGAGCCGCAGGAGCAGCCCCCGGCAGCGGATACCGCGGTGATAACCTCAACCGCACCGCCCACAGCGGTCCCCGAGGGAACGGAAGTAAAAAGAACTCTGTATGTGCGCGGTGATGACAGGGTGAGCCTTTATGAGGAGGCAAACGGCGGCTCGGATATTATAGAACGTCTTAATCGGGGTACGCCGGTGGTGTATATCGGCGAAGAGAACGGCTATACAAAAGTCAGCGTAAACGGCAAAGAGGGCTATATAAAATCGAAAAACCTGTCAACCCAAGCCGAAGCCCCCGCCACCCAAAAGCCCAATAAGGGCTTAACGGGAAAAACCAATCCGAATAAGAAGATTACTGGACAATGCCGCGTGGTACACGAGAGCGGAACGGATATATTTTTAAGAAACACCCCCTCCGAGAACGGAGAGGTTATCGGCTATATACCCAACGGCACAATTCTTGACGTGAGCGAAAACGGTGACGAATGGACGGGAGTTATATATAACGGCAATTTCGGCTATGTAAAAACAAAGTATATAACAGCCGAGGAAAATACCGATAATACAATGACCGTAACAAACGTAAATACGGCGGTGTATTTGAGGGAAGCGCCCGATGAGGGCTATAACGACCAAACCCCCACAGTACCGTTAGGCGCACAGGTGGAGGTAATTTCCCGCGACGGCGATTTCTATTATGTACGCTATATGGGAAAAACAGGATATATTTTGGCACAATATTTAAAATAAAGGGGATATATGTATGAAAAAAAGGTTTGTATTGATTGTATCGGCATTGATGCTTTTTGCGGCGGCGTCCGTATATGCGGAACCGACGCCAAAGCCGGAGGAAAAGTATGTGGAGCAAAAGGAAATGGCGGACGAAACACCCTCACCGGAGGCAACAGCCGTTCCCCAGGTGACAAGCACTCCCGAGCCAACACAGCAGCCAACGCCGCAGGAAGAGCCGCAGGACCCGGAAATTCAGGTAAATTCTTTGGACTTAACGCTGTATCTTAAAAAACACGCGCTTACATTAAAGTCAAAGCTTGAAATGAGCCTGTATGACGAGAACGGAACAAAGCTTTCCGATGCGGAAGCGGAAATTTCCGGCGCACAGGAAACGGTAAAGCTGCACTTTGAGCTTCCCTCATATCAGTTGGGCAAAAAATTCAGGGCCGAATTTTCGGGAGTAAGGTCAATTACGTTTTTAGGCAAGGAATATAAGCCCGGCGCACAGGATTTTTACATAGAAACCTTCTATTGGCGCGATGAAAACGGAGTGCTCACGAGGGGCTTTGAATTTGAAATGAACGCAGACCCCCTTTATAATAAGGAGGTGTATCTGTTTACCTCAAACGGAAATCAGATGTACCTGTCCCCCGGCTCGTACCTGGCGGGTGATACCGCAATGGTGCCGGTAAAGCAGGTGGCGGCCCATTTGGGGCTTAATGTCAGATATGTAAAGGAATACAATGCCGTAGACGTGTACATAGGCGATAAAATTCTTTCCTATAAGCTTGGCTCAACCTTAACCAATGTGTTCGGTAAGGATAAACATGAAAATGTTGCCACAAACGTAATAAACGGAACGGCATTCGTTACGGCAAGGAGCATTGCCGATGCTTTCGGCTCAACAATAAAGGTGTGGGAGAATGACGAAAGAATAGATATTATGTACGGAACTCCCACAGCGGTGAACGATTACTATAATCAGTATCATGTAAACCGGGCGGGTATCGCGTCCAATACAAAATACCTTATCTGGGTATCCAAATCGGAATATAAGGTAAGGGTATACCAAGGCTCCAAGGGACGCTGGGTTCCCATAAGAACAGCACCCTGTGCCATAGGCGCACCCTCGACCCCCACCGTAACCGGTCAGTTTACATATTTTTCAAAGGAAAGATGGGATTACAGCGGCTATTATGTAGGCCCGGTAATGCGCTTTTATAACGGCTACGCACTCCATTCCACACTGCTTAACTATGACGGTACGGAATATGACGGAAGAGTGGGCGTGATGATTTCCCATGGCTGCGTAAGGCTGCACCCGGCGGATATAAACTGGCTTGCGGCAAATATCCCGTACGGAACAAAAATTTATATAACGGAGTAAAAAATAATGGCAACGATAAAACGAATGGCAAAATCCGACAGTTATGAAATACTGGATTTGTGGATGCGCTCTGTTACAAAGGCCAATTCGTTTATTGAGGATGATTTTTGGCAAAAGCACTATGACGATGCCAAGGATCAATATTTAAACGGTAAGGATAATTTTGAATATATCGAGGACGGAAAAATTGTCGGCTTCATATGCGTTGACAACGAAAACTGCGTTGCGGGAATTTTTGTCGACCCCGCCTATCAAAACCGGGGCATAGGCACCGCGCTTTTGCAGTATGTCCAGACCCTTTACAGCCTGCTGCATATGAACGTGTACATGAAGAATAAAAACTCACTGGATTTTGCCACCTACTGCGGCTTTGTAATAGACGGGGCAATAAGAAACCCGATAAATAACGAGGTGCAGTACACAATGATTTGGACAGAGTGATTTAATTATTGCAAAACAAAAAAATATGTGGTATAATATACCCATAATATATAAAGAAGGAGAGATTAAAAATGATAAAGAAAGAACAGGTTTTAACTCAGCTAATGGACTGCGGTCTTGTTGCGGTTGTAAGAGCCAATAACGCCGAGGAGGCAATCAAGATAAGCGATGCCTGCCTTGCGGGCGGATGTACGGGAATTGAGCTTACATTTACCGTACCCGGAGCGGATAAGGTTATTGCTGCTTTGGCAGAGAAGTACCAAAACGGCGAAATGATGCTCGGTGCGGGAACGGTTTTAGATCCCGAAACCGCAAGAGCGGCGATTTTGGCAGGTGCGAACTTTATAGTATCGCCCGCATTCAATCCCGAAACCGCAAAGCTTTGTAACCGCTACAGAGTGCCCTATATGCCCGGCTGTGCAACAATCACCGAGGTTATAACGGCTATGGAAGCGGGAGCGGATATAGTAAAGATATTCCCGGCTGATTTGTACGGACCCAAGATTATAAAGGATATAAAGGGACCCCTTCCCCAGGCGCAGATGATGCCCACAGGCGGCGTTGATAAGGATAACGTCGGAGAGTGGATTAAGGCGGGAGTTGTTGCGGTAGGTGCCGGCTCATCTCTTACCAAGGGCGCAAAGACCGGCGATTATGCGGCAATAACCGAAACCGCAAAGGAATTTATCAAAAACATAAAGGCTGCAAGAGCAGAGCTTAATAAGTAAAGGAGAATAAAACCAATGGCAAAAGTTGTAACAATGGGCGAGATAATGTTAAGACTCTCAACCCCCAATAATGAAAAATATATCCAGGCAGACGAATTTGATATAAACTACGGTGGCGGCGAAGCAAACGTAGCGGTATCCCTTGCAAATTACGGTCATGAGGCTGAATTTGTAACAAAGGTTCCCGAAAACCCCATCGGTGCGTGTGCGGTTGCGGCATTGAGAAAGTACGGCGTTGAAACAAAGCATATCGCAAAGGGCGGCGAAAGATTGGGAATTTACTTCCTTGAAACAGGCGCGGCAATGCGTCCCTCAAATGTTACATATGACAGAGCCCACTCATCGATTTCCACCGCCGAAATTTCGGATTTCGATTTTGACGAGATTTTCGAGGGTGCGGACTGGTTCCACTTTACCGGTATCACACCGGCAATTTCGGATAAAGCCGCAGAGCTTACCGAAGCTGCCTGCAAGGCTGCAAAGGCTCATGGCGTAACCGTTTCGGTTGATTTGAACTTCAGAAAGAAGCTGTGGTCCTCCGAAAAGGCTCAAAAGGTTATGACAAACCTTATGCAGTACGTTGACGTGTGTATCGGCAACGAGGAGGATGCGGACAAGGTTTTGGGATTTAAGCCGGAGAATACGGACGTTACCTCAGGCGAGCTGAATTTGGCGGGCTATGAGTCCATCTTTAAGCAGATGGTTAATAAGTTCGGCTTCAAGTATGTTATCTCATCACTGCGCGTTTCCAAATCCGCATCGGATAACGGCTGGTCGGCTTGTATCTACTCGGCACAGGACGATGAGTTCTATCACTCAAAAGAATACAGAATACATCCCATCGTTGACCGCGTAGGCGGCGGCGACAGCTTCGCGGGCGGAACAATCTGCGGCTTTGTTGACGGCAAGAACTTCAAGGAGGCTCTTGAATTCGGCGTAGCGGCATCTGCCCTGAAGCATACAATCCCCGGCGACTTCAACCTCGTTACAAGAGAAGAAGTCGAAACCCTCGCCGGCGGCGACGGGTCGGGACGTGTACAAAGATAAAAACCCCCTGATTTTAGCGGCGCACAGGAAAGCTTTCCCATGCGCCGCTTGTTTTTTACTCCTCAGGCACAAGCCTGTAATATTCCTCCTTTAAAAATCCCCGTATGTCCGAAAGCCGTATCGGAAATTCCACAAACCCCCTGGCATAATAAGATAACTCATAGGGCTGATAAAACAGCACAAGATCTGTGTCCGTTATGTAATAATCCTGCTCGCTCTTTACCGCGGGCTGCTCCCAAAGCTGATTGTATTCGTCGGGACGTTCTTTGACAAGCTTTGCCATGTAATTGTTTAACATTTCCTCCCAGCCCTCCTCGCCAAACAGCTCCGAAAGCTTGGGCTGACTTTCGCTTGCCACGTCAAAATTCCTGCCCCGCCGCAGGGTCGTGCCATGGGCGCCGCCGTTGTAGGTGTATACCTCCTCCAATACACTCACAAAATCGTTTTTGTTGTATTTTACCGTCTGCGTGCTTTCAAATACGCTCTTGTTTCCCGCCTGCATAACATCCTTGTTCTCCAAAGCGTCCGCGTCAAAGCCCGAAAGCGCCGCGTCAAACTCAGCGCTAAGCTCTTGGTTTAAGCTTTCCGTATATTCAGGCGAGCCTATCTCATCAAATTGTAAAAGCTGTGCGTTTACCTGTGAATACTCGGTTTCATAGTCCTTTTGTACAATATTGATTTTTGCCGCTTCATTGGACATCGCGCATGATGAAACCGTCAGAATAAGCGGTAAAATGAGATATTTAAGCTTCATAAAACAACCCCGTTACAGAATTATACAAATAAGTCCTCCGCTTCCCTCGTTTATGATCTTTTGCAGGGTATCTCTTAATTTGTTTCTCGCGTCCTCCGGCATTTTTACAAGCTTGTTGTGCAATCCCTCGTTCACAAGCTCATAGAGCGATTTGCCGAAAATATTGCTCTCCCAAATCTTTGTCGGGTCTGTTTCAAACTCCGAAAGCAGATAATGCACAAGCTCCTCCGATTGCTTTTCAGTGCCGACAATGGGGCTTACCTCGGTTTCGATGTCCGCTCTTATCATGTGTATTGACGGTGCGGATGCCTTAAGCTTAACTCCGTATCTGCCGCCCTGCTTAACGATTTTCGGCTCGTCAAGAGTAAGCTCGTCGGTGGAGGGCGAAACTATGCCGTAGCCGGTTTCCCTGACCTCGTGCAGAGCAAAGGCAACCCGGTCGTATTCCTTTTTCATCTGCGAAAGCGAGCATAATAAATCCAAAAGCTCCTCCTCGCTCTCTATCTCAAAGCCGCTCATCTCGCTTAATACCTTGTAATAGAGCTGTGACGGAATTTGCGCGGTCAAATGCACCGTCCCGTCGCCCAAGTCAATCCCCTCAATGCGGCATTGCTTGATAAAATCATAGCGCATAAGCTGCTTACACAGCACCCTTGCGTGTCTGACCTTTGAAATATCCCCGATGTTGTCGGTAATGGCGTTGTATATGTCGCTCTTTAAGGGATGCGACATTTCAAGAGCCTCAATCCATGAGGGCAGTTCAATGCTTATCTCCTTTAAGGGAAACTCAAATAAAATGGTTTCTATAATGTTGTAAATATCCTCATTGTTAAGCTGTTCGCAGTTTACGCCGATTACCGGAACACCATGGGTGTTCTCCAACTCCTGCCGAAGCCTTAACGCTTCTTCTCCTGCCGGGTTGGTGGAGTTTAAAAGTACGGCAAAGGGCTTGTTTATGGCTTTAAGCTCATTTATAACGCGGTTTTCCGCGTCTATGTAATCCGCCCGGTCAAGCTCCGTAATAGAGCCGTCCGTAGTAACCACAAGCCCGATTGTGGAATGTTCGGTTATAACCTTTTTTGTGCCCAGCTCCGCCGCCTGGTTAAAGGGAATGGGGTGGTCAAACCAAGGTGTGCTGACCATGCGCGGCTCATTGTCCTCCGCATAGCCCAAGGAATTGTCAACGATATATCCCACACAGTCAATCATCCGCACCTTAAGATGAGCGTTGTCGCCCAAAGAAATCTCCACAGCCTCGTTGGGAATGAATTTCGGCTCGGTGGTCATGATGGTGCGGCCCGCCGCCGATTGGGGAAGCTCGTCGCGGGTGCGCTGTGCCTGGTAGACATTATCCATGTTCGGTATAACAAGAAGATCCATGAATTTTTTAATAAACGTGGATTTTCCCGTCCGCACAGGTCCGACCACGCCGATGTATACATCGCCGTGATTGCGCTGTGCAATATCCTCGTATATATTATATCCTTCCAATTTATATCCTCCTTCTTCCGCGCGCCGCAGCGGCGGCGGTGATTGTTTTGTATATATATATGCTCCAAAATTCCAAATATGTCCAAAGAAGCCTGCTTTGGTCAAATTGATGAAGAAAAATATCCAAAATAAGCCGTCAAAGTAGAAATTATACAAAGACAGGACTTTTTGATAGAAAAAAGCAAAAAAATCGGACAAATTTGGCTTGTCATCGGGGGGGGGGTATGATATAATGACTTTAAAGCTTAAAGCGGGTGAAATATAATTTGCAGACAGAGAAAAACAAAAATAAGAGGGAGGAATTTTTATGAAAATGAAAAAGATAGTCAGCGCCGCAGCGGCACTGGCAATAGCGGCGACAGCCTTCGCCGCCGTAACAATCACCGCAAGCGCGGCGGAAGAAAAGTACGATATAGTATTCGGTAAAGCTGTAACAGATGAAACTACCGGAGCAGTAACGGGGGTTGATGTGCAGACGGAATTTACAACCGATTCAACGACCTTAACCGAAAATAAAGGAGAGATTGCTCCATATATTTTAAGCGGATCTGTTTTACTTGGAAACCAAGGAGGAGGAAGAATATATAATCTTTCGAGTGAAGCAACTGAGGGAAGTGTAGTATTTAAGGCATATGTATCACCATATGCGGGAACAGTTGAAAAATATATGTTTAATATTCAAGCTAAACTGACTGACGGTACATCTTATAACCTTGTTCAGTCTGCGACAAATCTTGCAAAATATACGGGTGCTCAAAATCTTATAACAATTAACGGGGAGCCATATAGCTGTGCAAGTATGTATTTGCCAAGGAATAAAGTACATGCCTATAATATTACAATTGATATGAATACGCGTAAAATAAATTATAACGTAGCATATGGTTCATCGGGTTCAAGAGGTACATTAACTGCCTATAGTAAATTGAGTGGTTCTGTTGATATACCTGAAAATGTTGTAAGCATTACAGGTATTGAGATACCCAGATGGGGAGTTGGATATGATTATTATTTCGATAATGTTGCATTTTATTCAAAAGTAGCGCCGGACCCGGCGACAAAGCTCACCAAAACATATAAATGTGAAAGTAAGGTGTTGGGCGAGGATGTAATAACACTTGCGGATGCTGCAAAGGGTGATAACTATACATATTATTATCCTGCATATATTAAAGCGGATGACGGTTTGTATAAAGCAACATCGAGTACATATTCGGCTAATGTAACATTAAATGCCGGTGAAACGGCAGTTGATGTAGAGTATGTGTTAGATACAACAAATACAAGCTACTATAAAGAATTTGACGGAGAACTTCCATATTCTTCGGCAGAATACTTCTCAAACGGCAGCGGCGGTGGTGGTACTTCAGGGGAAGCATTAGAGGTATTTACTATTACAGAACCCGGAAAATATAAAGCTGTTATTCATGCGGGAGATAAACAAAATGATAATTCCCGTTCGGGGGAGCTTCGGGCAAACGGAGAAAATATAGGCACAGTTACTTATACGACTGGCAAAGGTACAATAAACACTATTGAAGATTTAGAGTTAAATGCAGGCGATGTAATAACAGTTACCATACCGAGAGGAGCATACCAGATGGTTGACTATGTTTTGTTTGTAAGAACAGGGGATTTGATTGCCACCACAGAAAAGGGCTATGCATTTAACGAAACAACAACCGTTGCGGAGCTGAAGACCAAGACCTTAACCATTAAGGCGACAAACGGCGAGGGCAAGACAGCAGAAGCCTCAAAGTCCTTAAGCGAACTTGGCATAAACACAACGGGTATTTCCGATACGTCAAATGTAAAATTCGGTCTTATCATAACCGAAATTCCCGAGGACGTTACAATAACTTCCATAGTAATCGAATAAGCGAGGTGTTTTAAAATGAAAAATTTATATAAAGAACCAACAATCGCAGTAAAAATATTTAATAAAGAGCGTGTATGCACAATATCGGGCGTTGAAACAAATGTGGGTGACATTACCGCCCAAGCGGGTTATGCGGTTGCAACGGTTAAATTCGGAGACCTTTTAACCTTTAATAAATAATAAAATCACTGCAAAGCCCCGTAAGCTAAATCGTATATTAAGAAATTAAATATTCCCAAAAAACCTCTTGTTTGAAAAAACGGGAGGTTTTTCCCATTCATCAAAAAAACCGCCCGCATAATCCGCGGACGGTAAAAAACTGCTTTATGATAATAAATTTATCACCTCAAGGGCTATGGTGATAAGCCCTATTATGCTTATAATGGTAAAGCCCGCAACGCATTTGGACTTTAACCGCTTAAATCCCGCCTCCATGTCCGAAACAGCAACCTTAACGTTCTGCTGTGAATTTTTCAAATCAAAAATACTGTCGTTAAGCTTGGAAACCGCGCCTATTGTGTTTTTTATATCAAGGGTCATGTTCATCGTCTTGTCAAGTGCGTCCTTTATAACTGTGCTGTCGGACGCCGCCTGCCGCGCACTGTCGTTTTCCTTAAGCTCAATGGTCTGAAGTCTTATGCTTATGTCGCTCAGGTTTGAAATAACGGTGTTAAGCTGTGCGCACGCGTCGGAGCATAGGGAATATAACTCGCTTGCGCTCTCGTCCGCCTTGGGCTTTGGCTCCTCTGCTTCGGGGCGTTCAAATCTTGTCATATCGTCCTCAATGTCCTCCGGCTTTGATATTACCTCTGCCAAATCCCCGGCCACCTTGTCGGCGGTTTCCTTGACCTTGCTTATAACGCTGTTAAAAGTAAGCCGGCGGGTGTTTTCCACCTCTGACGGCTCCTCGGCGGGTTCTTCGTCTATCGAGTTAAGAAAGTCTCTGTAATCCTCCTCGGTACCGGTGTATGAGGAGTTCTCCTCGTCATAGGCTTCTATTTTTGAGGAGCTGTCCTCCTCGCGCATTTTCTCCACTATACGCTTTCTTGCGTATTCCTTAAAATTCTCAATCTTACCGGGCATATCATTCTTCCTCTGTCTGTACCGGCCTTTTCGCCTTAATGGATATTACTTGGTCCTCGCTGTCCTCATAAGAGTTCTCCGGCTCATCGTGCTTTAGGTGCTTTCCGCATTTTGAGCAAAAATCCGCCGTTTTCTTGTTAAACTCTCCGCATTCGCATTTTATCGAATCCTTAAGCTCCGCAATCTTTGCGCGGATTTCGGTTGCTTCTTCGTTTAAGTCGTCAAGCTTTTGGCATCTTTCAAGCATACAGTCGCAGACCTCGCCGCCGTCCTTGTACTGCTCGTAGATTGTCTTGCCCAAATCGGCGTAAAGCTCGTTTATTTTGTGTTCGGTTTCGTTGGCGGCAAAGGTAAGCTTTGTCTGTCCCACCACATTACTGGTCTTGTCAACAAGCTGCTTTGTCAGCTTGGAAGCTGTGTCCTTTGCGCTGTAGGCGTGTTTTTTTACCTTGTCAAAAAAATCATCCATGATATTTTACCTCCGATCTTGATATATATATTTAGTATATCATAGTTTTGTATATTTTTCTACAGTTTTTTGTAAATTTTATAAAAATTTTTCTTTTTGCCGAAAAATCCGCTTTTTTGTGTAAACTATATAATTTTATTCCCCGATTAGGTGAAAATGTTGGAAAAAGCCTAAACGCTTTGCGCAAAAAAACTTACCGATGCCGCAAAGGGCAAGTACGGCATAATTCTTCCCATGAAATGGGCGACCTTCTTTGACCGGAACGTTAAAGCGCTCATGTAAAGCGATTCGGGGCATTTGGGCTATAACTCGCTTACCGGACAGTATGATTACAGCGGCTTAAAGCCCGTTATGGAACGGACAGCAGTTTATCTTAGACGAGTGGGATATAAAGCGAAAGTGACGGGTGAGAAGTAATGAGCATGGCTCGAATTACTATTGACATTGGGGCGTATATTGGATTATAATAGAAATATAGATTATGCGGAGGAATTGTTATGCAGGTTAAAAGAAAAGTATCGGGTATTGTTTTTGCATTTGCACCGGGAGAATATCACCTTTACGATTATCAGTTCTTTTACCGCAATTTGCGGGTAAAGAATTTCTGCGCCGAGTAGGGACTTTACATAAACTTTACAAAACCATGCTTTTTGATTTTACATTGAATTGATACAATAAAAACGGGAGGTCGTGACTTATGAAGAAAATTTTTTGTATAGAGGATGACCATGGAGTAAGGGAGCTGGTTTTGTGCGCGCTGGGACATTACGGCTTTGAAGCAAAGGGCTTTGAGCGCGCGGCGGATTTTTTGGAGGACGGCGGTATGCCGGATTTGATTATTCTTGATATTATGCTGCCGGATACGGACGGAATTGATTTTTTAAAGCAGCTTAAGGCTTCGCCCAAGTACGGCGAGGTTCCGGTTGTGATGCTTACCGCAAAATCCACTGAATTTGACAAAATAACCGGGCTTGATGCCGGGGCTGACGATTACATGACAAAGCCCTTCGGTGTTATGGAGCTTGTTTCGAGGATTAACGCGGTTTTAAGGCGATGCGGCACAAAAAAGCGCGAACGGCTTACGATAGAGCATATAGAGGTGGATATACCCTCAAGAAGCGTAACCCGCCGGGGGAAAAGCGTTATTTTAACGTCCAAGGAGTTTGATATTCTCTGTCTGTTGATAAAACGGCGCGATACCGTTGTCACCAGAGATGAGCTGATGTCCTGCGTGTGGGGCTACGAATACGAGGGCGCAACGCGGACTGTGGATATGCATATAAAAACCCTAAGACAAAAGCTGGGCGAGGGCGGAAAGATAATAAAAACCGTCCGCGGCATGGGTTATATGATAAGTGAACATTAAAAAGGAGCCGTTATGCAAAAAAAAATCTACAGAGTAATTCTCATAACAGTGGCGGCGGCGGTCTGCCTGTTCGCGGCGGCGGGTACATATATAAGCTATTATTTTTACCGCGGAGCGGCAAGGGAAGAACTTGCGGCAGTGGGAAGGCTTATTGCCGCCGAAAAGCTTGACCCCAAGGAGGCGGCAAATAGGCTTGAGGACGCATTGCCGTATCCTGTGCGGCTTACATATATCGACTATGACGGAAGCGTTGTTTTCGACTCCTCCGGGAGCGTCAGCGAGAACCACGCAAAAAGACATGAGGTTATGCAGGCAATGTCCGAGGGCGAGGGCTTTGATACGCGTGTGTCCGAAACTCTCGGCACAAGCCTTTATTACTTCTGCGTAAAGACCGATACCGGGCTTATCAGGCTGTCGAGGGAATATTCAAATATTGCGCATATTGCCCTTGTGATGATTCCGGTAATGGCGGCGGCGGCAGGAATTATTTTAATACTTGCGACCGTTGTGTCGGTCATGCTTGCGTCAAAGCTTACCGAGCCCATAAGCGAGCTTACAAAGCAGATAGAGGACGTGAATTTTCATTCGCCGCGCCCAAGCACCATTACAACGGACTGTGAGGAGCTTGTCCCAATTGCCGAAAGCACCACAGCCATGGCAAAGCAGATAAGCGGGCATCTCAAAGAGGTGGAGCGCACAAGCGAGATACGCCGGGAATTTACCGCCAATGTTTCCCATGAATTGAAAACTCCGCTCACCACAATACGCGGCTTTGCCGATATGTTAAGAAGCGGCGTTGTAAACGACGGCGAGGAGGTAAAAAGAAGCGCGGAGCTGATATATTCCGAAAGCGAACGGCTCTTAAGCCTTATAAACGATATTATAGAGCTGTCGAGAGTGGAGGAAAATACCGCAAAGCAGCTTGAAAGCACGCGGCTTGACACCTTAGCGGAGGAAGTGGTGTATCTGATGCGCGAAAAGGCGGTGGAAAATGACATACACCTGCATCTTAAAGCACAGCCCGTAACCGCCATGGTAAATGCCGGCTATATAAAGGAAATGCTTATAAACCTCACAGATAACGCCATAAAATACAACAAGCCGGACGGAAATGTGTGGATAAGCATAGACAAAAACTCAAATGACGCAATAATAACCGTTGAGGATGACGGAATAGGCATAGCCAAGGAGGACAGGGAACGGGTGTTCGAGAGATTTTACCGCGCAGATAAAGGACGGGGAAGAAGCGGCACCGGACTGGGACTGTCGATAGTAAAGCATATCGCCGCCTACCATGACGGACAAATAGTAATGCAGTCCAATCCCGGTGACGGCACAGCCGTTACGGTAAAAATCCCGGGAGTAATCAGCTGATTTTTCAAATAAAAATGAGGATTTTGCGTCCTCATTTTTTTGTGTCTGCAATAAATAATCAATTTACCAAGCAATAAAAAATAAACAAGCCAAAAGTGCGGCAAAACACATTTTTTGGAAGAAAACGCAAAAAGCATATGGACAAAAAGGAAATTTTATGTTAAAATGGAATTGCAACGTAGTTTAATATTAAAAACCTCTATAGTTTGCGTTTGGTAAAAACGCAGGCTTAATTTGTCATACTATAGAGGTGTGAACTGCGTTGCAACAGTATCGGAGCCGCGTTTTTCATGCGTCGGCTTTGGTCGGCGCATTTTTTATAACATAGGAAATTGCTCGTTTTGAGTGAGCAATTTTGCTTGTTCAAAAAAAGCGTACCTCTTTGCCCCCAAGATTGGGGGTTAGGGGGTTGATGCGTTTTAACGCTTTTTTAAATTACAAAGAAAGAGGTATACGAAGTGAAAAAGAGGATTTTCAGTCTAATCATGGTAATATGTATGTTATCCGGCATAATAACCGCCCTCCCCGCAAGCGCGGCAACAAGCGGTCAATGCGGCGATAATGTGTATTGGGCACTTGACGACAACGGAACTCTTACCATAAGCGGTACAGGGGATATGTGGGATTGGGCTGTTTTAGATTCTCCTTGGTATTCATTAAAGGATAGTATTTTAAATGCAATTATAGATGATGGAGTTACGAACATTTGTAATTATGCGTTTGATGACTGCAGCAGTTTGACGAGTATAAGCATACCAAACAGCGTTACAAGCATTGGCAATTGTGCATTTTTCGATTGCAGCGGTCTTGAAGGCATAACAATACCCGACAGCGTTACAAGTATCGGTTGGCGTGCATTTTATGATTGTAGCAGTTTTACAAGCATAAGCATACCAAACAGCGTTACAAATATTGGTTGGGGTGCATTTGAACATTGCAGTAATCTTACAAGTATAACAATAAATGGTAATATTACAAATATTGGCAGGTACGCATTTCGGTACTGTAGCAGTCTTACAAGTATAACCATACCGAATAGTGTTACAAGCATTGATGAATACGCATTTTCCGGCTGCAGCGGTCTGACAAATATAAGCATACCCGACAGTGTTACAAGCATTGGCGAGTACGCATTTGAAGGTTGCAAAAGTCTTACAGATATAACCATACCTGTTGGCGTTACAAGCATTAGTGAGCGTATGTTTTATAATTGTAGCAGACTTATAAGTATAATAATACCCAACAGTGTTACAAGCATTGGAAACGGTGCATTTTACAATTGCAGAAGTCTTACAAGTGTAACAATACCGAGCAGCGTTACAAGTATTTACTATGGTGCATTTGTCAGTTGCAGCAGTCTTAAAGATTTATATTATGGCGGCACGCAGGAGGATTGGCGCAAAATTAACATTGGCTCGGACGCTATTCCTGCAAGTACACAAATTCACTATTTAACATATGTTACAGGTATTTCTCTTGATAATGAAACGGCCGATTTGATGAAGGGAGATAAAAAGTTGTTAAAAGCAACTATTACTCCCGAAGACGCACCAAATAAGAATATTATATGGTCATCATCCGATGAAAATATTGCAGTGGTTGAAAACGGACTTGTAACAGCGGTGGGTACCGGAACAGCAACCATTACCGCAACGACAGAGGACGGAGGATACAGTGCAAGCTGTAGTGTTACCGTTAAAGCTTTGGCTTCCGAGAGCGATTTTATATTTCAAAACGGAACAATAATAAAGTATATCGGAAAGGATACAGATATAATAGTCCCGGACATTATAGACGGCATTGAAGTAACCGCAATTGGCAAGGAGGCATTTTACAAGTGCAACAGTCTTACAAGTATAACAATCCCGGACAGCGTTAAATGGATAGGTGTGAGTGCATTTGAAGGTTGCAGCAGTCTTACAGGTATAAACATACCGGATGGTGTTACAACCATTTATGATTTTGCATTTTCCGCTTGCGGCAGTCTTACAAGTATAAAAATTCCCGACAGTGTCACAAGTATTGGATGGGATGCATTTTATAATTGCGGCGGTCTTGTGAGCGTGAGCATTGGAAACGGCGTCACAAGTATTGGTGACGGTGCATTTTCCGGCTGCAGCAGTCTTACGGGCATAACAATCCCGGACAGCGTTATAAGCATTGGCAATTCGGCATTTTCCTTTTGCAGCAGTCTTGAAAGCATAACCATACCGGGTAACGTCACAAATATTGGTGATTATGCATTTGAATGGTGCAGCAGTCTTGCAAACATAACCATATCGGACAGCGTTACAAGTATTGGTGATTATGCATTCCGGCGGTGCAGCAAATTGACCGAAATATCCGTTGATGAAAACAATGAAAATTATTCTTCACAAAACGGGGTATTATTTAATAAACAAAAAACCGTATTGATAAAATGTCCCGAGGGACGTTTAGAAACAACATACAGTATACCGGACAGTGTCACAAGTATCGGCACAAATGCATTTGAATATTGCAGCGGACTCACAAGTATAATTATACCAAACAGTGTCACAAATATTGGCGAGGGCGCATTTGAATGGTGCAGAAGTCTTGAAAGCATAACCATACCGGGCAGCGTTACGGATATTGGGTTGCGTGCATTTCAGCGGTGCAGTAAATTGACCGAAATATCAGTCGATAAAGACAATAAATGTTATTCTTCACAAAACGGAATATTATTTACTATATCAAAAACTTCATTGATAAAATATCCCGAGGGACGTTTAGAAACAACATACAGTATACCGGACAGTGTCAGAAGTATTGGAGGTTATGCATTTTCCAATTGCGGCAATCTTACAAGTGTAATCATACCGAACAGTGTTACAAGTATTGGCAGTTCTGCATTTTCCAATTGCGGCAACCTTACAAATATAACCATACCGGACAGCGTTACAAGTATTAGAGATTATGTATTTTCCGATTGCGACAGCCTATCAAGCATAATTATACCAAACAGCGTTACGAGCATTGGCAGTTATGCATTTTACGGTTGCGACAGCCTATCAAGTATAATTATACCAAACAGCGTTACGAGCATTGGTAATTATGCATTTTCCAAATGCGGCAATCTTACAAGCATAATCATACCTAATAGTGTTACGATTATTGGTAGTTCTGCATTTTACAATTGCGACAGCCTATCAAGTATAATTATACCGAAAGGTGTTACGAGCATTGGCAGTTATGCATTTTCCAGTTGCGACAGCCTATCAAGCATAATTATACCTAATAGTGTTACGATTATTGGCAGTTATGCATTTTCCAAATGTAGCAATCTTACAAGCATAACCATGTCGAACAGCGTTACAGACATTGACTGGGGTGCATTTTTCAATTGCACCGGTCTAACCGATGTATATTACAGCGGTACAGAGGAACAATGGAAAAACATATCTATCGCTTCATATAATGATTGCCTTAAAAACGCAA
>JAQXZB010000056.1 GCA_029226975.1 Clostridiales bacterium
TATCAGATATATGACAGTAATTTAGTATTGCTTAACAGCAATACAGTGTCGCTTGAATACGGAGAGAATAAATTCACGATAAGGGTAATTGCTGAAAACGGAAAATACGCAAACTATCCGATAATGATATATATTCAATCCTATAAATGCGAGTTGCTGAATAAAGACGAAATTTCAAACATTATCGCGAAAGAATTAAACTACACAATAACCCCGCAGATAAGCGAGAAAGCAACATATCAGATATATAACAGCAATTCCGTATTACTTAACAGCAATACAGTGTCGCT
The DNA here is from genome assembly GCA_029226975.1 of Clostridiales bacterium. Classification (GTDB taxonomy): domain Bacteria; phylum Bacillota; class Clostridia; order UBA1381; family UBA1381; genus Ornithomonoglobus_A. The sequence goes on from JAQXZB010000056.1 coordinate 291, forward strand.
TGCATATGGGGATAATAAATTCACTATAAGAGTAATTGCTGAAAACGGCGAATATGCGGACTATCCGATAACAATATATGCTCAGTCGGATAAATGTGAATTATTGAATAAAGATGAAATATCAAATATTATCACAAAAGAATCAAGTTATACAATAATTCCGCAGATAAGCGACAAGGCTACATATCAGATATATAACAGCAATTCTGTATTACTTAACAGCAACACCCTGTCACTTGCATATGGAGATAATAAATTCACGATAAGAGTAATCGCAGAAAACGGTGAATATGCGGACTATCCGATAACAATATACGCTCAGTCGGATCAGTGTGAACTTCTCAACAAAGACGCATTATCTTGTGAGGTGTCAAATCCCGTCAGCGAGTATGTGCTAACCCCTCAGATAAGCGAAAAGGCGGTGTATGAGCTTTACAACGAAGCCGGTGATAGGCTTGAGGGCAACACCGTTTCCCTTGATATTGGAGAAAATATATTTAAAATCAAGGTAATTGCAGAGAATACAATCAATTCAAAAACTTATACAATCACCATAACCCGCCGCGAAAAGCTGGCTGATATTACATCAAACAAAAAAAGCGGTTATTATGTGTTTGATAAGCAAAATGCGGTATTGACCCTTAACCACAGCAATGCGTCCGCAAAAATATATTATACCAAAGACGGGACAACACCCACAACCGAAAGCACATTATACACAGGCAACCTACCCATAACAGGCACTGCAACAATAAAGGCTGTTGCGGTTTGTAACGGATATGATGACAGCGACGTTTTAACCATTGACTTTAACAAAGCCGTTGCGCCGACAAATCTGAAAATACAGTCTATTTCGTCTACATCGGCAGTTCTCACATACAGTGTCCCCGACGGAGTGACAAAATACAGACTGTATTATTCGGTTGACCGGGGCGGAAACTGGCATCAGGCTTTTGAGAGCAAGGATATCGGAAGCTACATAAATGTTGCGGGCTTGACACCGCAGACGGAGTATATGTTTAAGGTAGAAACCTTTTATGCCGACGGTTTATCCCTTGAATCAAACGCAATTCTCGGAAAGACTACGGTTTATGTATCTGCCGAATGTGATATTTTAAAGATTGAGTCACCGCCTGATGCGGTGGTTGACAATGACAATAATACAATAACCGGCGCGCGGGTCATGAATTCATATAGTACATTGAAGCTTATTGTTGATGTTAGTGACAAGGCGTCATGGGCTGTTTATTCAACCTTGGGCGATGCGCGTTTTTCAAGAAACGAGATAACGGATAAAACGATTTCGCTCAACAATGAGGGTGCAGACAATTACGCCTACATAAAGGTTGTGGCAGAGGACGAGGTACATTCCCGCATATACAAAATAATTGTATACAGACAGAGCAAGTCGGCGGCACCGTCGGTATCGATTAAAAGCAATCATGTGCTAAAGGATACGGCAATTAAATTATCCGCAGACGGGGAGATAATCAAGTATACTACGGACGGAACAGACCCGTCGGAGGTAAACGGCGAAATATATACCGAGCCGATTATAATATCTTCGGACACAATATTAAAGGCTGCGGCAAAAGAAAGCGACAAGGATGAATACAGTGATGTGGTAAGGCACATATATTATGTTGTGGATGAGGATGAAATTCCGACAACAAAGCTTGCCGCACCGACAAACCCGTCATGGACGGGCAGCACTGCGGTATGGGATGCGGCAGAAAATGCGCAAGGATATATTGTACAATTATACAAAAACAATCAAACCTACGGAAACGCCGTAGAAACCGAAGGCAATTCAATGGATTTCGGCAGTTACATAACCCAAGCCGGGGCATACAGCTTTACCGTAACCTCCAAGGGTGACGGCGTATATTATGAAAACAGTGATGTATCGGCAATAAGTGATATTTATGATTACACGCCGGAAAAAATTGTTATTACCCAAGACCAAATACAAATAAACGATATAACCGAAAAATGCACCGTCATTATATCGGCGCAAGGCTCTCAAGGTCTGCTTCATTGCAAAGTGTTGGAAATTTCCGGCGATACCGTCATTGACACAGACCAATTGAATTTGGACAATGCCGAACAAATCGGGGTGTTCATATGGTCCGATTTATACCGTATGCAGCCGATTGCGTCAAAAAAGCAAGCACTTTGAAAAATTATGTACCATAGCAACCATCCCCCGGCTTTGCCGGGGGATGCAGCGTGTAGACAAACTTGTCTACACGCTGGCAGACTGCGAGAAATTGAGTCAGATTTTGCGAAAATGAACTCGTAGGCGTACGTTGGTACGGTAGAGTTTATTTTCACAAAAAGTGCATACCAAAGGCATTCCTCGATGGAATGCCTTTGGTAATATAATAAAGCATATTTTTACTTTTGATTTAAAATCCTGCACGGTCTGACCAATTTGTCGACGGTCTGCATCCCCCGGCTTTGCCGGGGGATGGCTATTGCATTTAATCTGAAATTTCGTCCTCATCGTGTGAGCGGACAGGCTCTTCTATCTGCAAAGCATTGTCTGATGGCTCATCTTCGGTTTTGAAGCTTACGCCCTCTATGTGGATATTGACCTTCTCCACCTCAAGACCCGTCATTGTTTCCACGTTGTTCTTTACGCTTTCCTGGATTTCCCATGAAAGCTCGGGTATTCTTACACCGTATTCCACCACGATATACAAATCGATTTTGACGCTGTCCTCACCCATATCAACCTTAACGCCCTTTGAGGGATTTTTCTTTGCGCCGAATTTCTCGGCAATACCGCCCGCGAACGACGCGTACATCTCCGCAACTCCGTTTGTCTGCACAGCGGCTATTCCGGCAATGGTCGATACCACATCAACGGAAATCTTTATGTTCCCTATCTCCGCATTCTCCTCCGGCTCACACTCCGCCGCAGTCTCCGGCTCCGACTCGTTTACAATCTTCTCTTCGTCCATTTTAACACTCCTCCTTGGGAATTTATTTTATGCCTATAGTATAACACATATTTTACTGAACTTCAACTATTTTTATATTATTTGCCGAAATCCCCAAAGAGCTTGTGCCTATTTCTGTTAATTTGACTACATCCGCGTCGGAAAAATCGCTTTTCTTGACCATTATTGTCGCCGCTCCGTCCTCATACAGAACGCACAAATCGCTGTAACCCTTTGACTGCGCCACGCTCTCAACTGTGTTTTCACCCTCCACGTTTTTGGCGGTTTCTATAATCTTATCCCCCGCCTTCTGCCTGGTCTGCTCGTCAAAGCTTTCGTTCTCGGCGGTTTCCCTTAATATTTCAAGGGATTTTGACCTTGCGCTTTCCCTATCGAGCCTTATCTGCTCTAAATTTGCCGAAGCGTTTTTATTATCCTCCTGTTCGGGCTGAGTTGCGGTTTCCTCGCTGTCCTCGACGTTCTCGTCTGTGGAGGAAACATACTGTGCCTCGCCCAGCCGTTTTCCGGTTTCTATGTAGCTTTCGCCGTCCGTTACACTAACGGTGTCCTGATATGACCAGTTCAGATACCCTGCCATTCCGATAAGCAGCACCAAGGACGCCGCTATAATCTCCTTTTTCTTTAATACCATGCGTTTTTACTCCCTTCCTGCTTTATTTTTGTAAATGCATATTCTGTGCGGCTCCACTCCCAAAGCCGCCGATACCGCCTCCGTCAGCGCGCGCTTAACCGCAGCGTCCCCCGCACCCTCTGCCGTAACCAGCACGCCCCGCACCTTTGGGTAACGTTCGTTTATTATCATAGGCTCTCCCTGCGTCAAAACCGCTTTTTCATCATATCCGTCAGTACCGTTTGTGCTTTTTTCGTAGGCAATATTTTTTCTCGCTGTTTCCTCATAGCTTATCATAACGTTTACCTCTCCGGCACCGTCTATTTTTTCCAAAATGGTTTCAAGCCTTTTTTCCTCCTCCTCTACCCGAACTTGGGATACGGATGGAGGCTGTACCTCTTTTTTCTCACCTCCGCCGAAAAATGCCATAAGAGCTATTCCTGTTATAATTATTAAAAAAAGCAGCCGGTTATTCCTGTTTTTAAAGAATTTTTTCAATTCTTCCTTATTCATCATACAACACCTCGCTCTCCTCTACTCCGTACACCTCGCACAGCCGCCGTGTAAGCGGCAGTGAGCGTTTTGCGTGTATAATTATTTTATTGACCCCGTCGATTTTATTGTCCCCGTTAAGGCTTAGGGACACCTCGCTTTTTGCCTTAATGTTAAATTCCTCCAGGGCGCGTTTATCTATATCGGCGGCAATGCGCTTTTGCGTTTCCTCCAAAACCGCCTCAAGCGCCGCATTCTCGTAATCCGTCTTTTCAAGCCCCGCGCTGTCAAAGCCCTTTATTATATCCGTATGCACAAGAGCGCCAATGGGCGCAATCATGCAGCTTATTATCACAAAGCCGGTTATTACGGATATGTATTTTCTCCATTTTTCGGGAGCAAGAATATCCGCCATTGCCCCCAGCAGAGTCGCGCCTATTACGGTTATTATATAGCTTTTCATTTGCCCGTAAACGCCAAAATCATGCTGATATTAACCAAAAACAGTACGGAAATCATAATAACCACCCCAAAAACCGTTGTCACCGCCTCGCTCACATCCCAGAGCATTCTGCTTATCCGCTTGTCCGTAACCGGCTCGGCGACCGCCGCGCAAAGCTTTAATACCATTGAAATCACTCCTATCTTGATTATCGGCATAATGCATATGCCCAAAATCGTAATCATTCCGGCAGTGCCTACGGCATTTTTCATAAGCCGCGCACCGCTTATAACGGTTTCTAAGCTGTCCGACAAAAAGCTGCCCACCACCGGCACCAGGGAGCCTACCGCAAACTTAACGGTTTTTGCGCTCATTGCATCAAGCACCGGCGCGTTGAAGCCGTATATGGCGCATATCCCTGTAAAGAGCGTTATAACCGCCGCCATAAGCCATTTTGAAACCGAACGCACCACCCGGCAGAAATTTGAAATATGAACCCTGTCGCTTACATTTCCCGCCACACCCAGTACCGCGCCGAAGGTGATAAGCGGCATAAGTGTTTTTTCAAGCACAACCGAAATCAAATACACCGCCCCCGAAAGCACCGGGCTGAACACTCCCGCGCTCACACCGTATCCCCCCGCAGCAAGCATAAGCATCAGCGCCGGAGTAAGCTTTGTTATAAAATCATTCATAGCCCCCACAACCGAACTTCCGTATTCAAGGGCTATCATAAAGCATTTAAGCGCCATGGCACTCATAAGCATAAAGCATACAAAAAATGCCGCCTCGGAGCTTGTTTTTTCTCCGAAAGAGCCTGACAGCACCGTTATTGCTCCGCTTGCAACAGATACCAATAAAAGGGCAAGTACGGTTTTTGTGCTGCTTTTTATCTCCTTTGTAACCTTGTCCCCCAAGGCATTTAAAAGCTCTGACGGATCAACCCGCCAGCTCCCCTCTGCAAGCCTTGCTAAATTTTCATTATATGTACTCTCACCCTCTATCTCGCCCTGCACTTCACCAAAAACGCTTGGGGACACTAAAACTCCCAACAGTAAAAGCATACTAAATATAACTGACAGCTTCAATGCACACCTCCAGAAATCCCGAAAGCACCGGCATGGTAAGATACAGAATAAAAATCTTTCCCGCAAGCTCCACCTTTGAAGCAATCGCGCCCTCACCCGCGTCCCGAAGCAGTTCCCCGGCAAACTGGGTTATATACGCCACTCCGACAACCTTTACCACTATTTTAAAATATTTGGGGTCAACGCCGCTTTTTTCGGTAATGTCCCCTATCTGAGCAATAATATCCGCCAGCATATCCGCCGCCGAAAGCAAAATTATCACTGCGGTTGCCATGCTCACCAAAATGGCATACTCGCTTCTGTAATTTTTCAAAAATAACGCCGCCACGCCGCCGGCAAGCCCCAGCGCGGCAATTCTGTAAATATTCATAATCCGAAAATACGCTTTATAGCCGAAAACAGCTCGCCAATCTGCTCGGAAACGATAAACAGCACCGCAATAAGCCCCGCAATCGTGACCATGAGCGCCATCTCGTCCCTGCCGGCGCGGTTTAAGAGCTGATTTAATACCGCGACAACAATTCCAATACCCGCAATCTGAAAAACCAAATCAACATTCATAGCAAAGCCTCGTTTTTAGAGAAACATCATTATAAGAAACGCTCCCGCAAGCAGCCCGCCGCCCGAATAGAGCCGGCACAGCTTATCCGCGTCATAGCGCGCTGATTTTATATGTATATCCAGCATATTCTTAACATATGCGATATTTTTCACCTGATTTTCACAATCGGTCATGCCAAGCCTTGACGAAAGCATACTCACCGTATCCGCGTCCTCGGCGTTAAAGCACAAATCATCTCTCTTTTTTAAAACCGCGCCGTTCCATGCGTTTCTTATTCCGCTTTTGTCGATATTTTTTATAACCTCTCCCAAAAAACCGCTTGTGTCTATATTTTTATCTATTTCTTCAAGGGCAGTTTTTATGTCCCTTTGAGAAAAGGTTATTTTTGTTTCGAGAAGCTCCAAAGCCCTTTGGATATTTAAAAGATTTTTATGTCTTTTTCTTATTTTGGAGCTTTTTAGTGTCCCCACATATATACACGCCGCACCTGTCATCAGCGCGCCTATTGTTTTTATTATCATTTATATTCCCTCCGAAATGTCAATTACATTTTCTATGGTTCCCGCGCCGTTTCTTTTTGAAAGCTCCGCCGCCAGTTCAAAGAATTTAAGTCCTCTTTTTATGTCCCCGCGTTTTTTCACCTGTGCAAGATTATATCCGTGTATCGAGGTTATTATTTTTACTCCGCTGTTTATAAGCTTCTCCAGTGCCGAAATATCCTCCTGTGCGCCCAGCTCGTCCGTAATTATCACATCGGGAGCCATTGCCCTGATGGCCATAAGCATACCCACGCTTTTTTTAACGCCGTTTAATACGTCCGTAAAATCCCCCAAATCAAAGGCGGAACAGCCCTCGTTCATTGCGGCTATTTCGCTTCGCTCGTCCACAATGCACACGCGCACGCTTTTTTTGGAAAGCTGGCGGGCAATATCGCGAAGAAGTGTGGTTTTACCCGCTCCCGGCGGCGATATGATTATCGTATTTTTTATGTCCCCATCCGAATATATTTTATCAATTATACCGTCCGCCGCACCCTTAACCTCGCAGGTAAGGCGGTAGCAGAGGGAGGAAACGTCCTTTATAAATTCCACCCGTCCGTTATTTACAACCGCGCTGCCGCAGATGCCTATTCTGTGTCCCCCGTCTACGGTAATAAATCCCTCGCTTATATCCCGCGCTTTGGCGTAGAGCGAGGATTTTGAGGCAAGCTCCAACGCTTCCTCGATATGCGCTCTTGTAACCCTTACGGCACCCTTTGTGCTTTTTGTTAATACTCCGGCGCTTTGCAAAAAATAAAAGCCGTCGCTGTAAGCGATTACAAGCGGTCCGCCCGCTCTCATATGTATTTCATAGGCTTCGTCAAAATTTATTCTGTACATATACCGTCTAAGCTCCCGCGGCATAATCGCAAGTATACCCTTTTGGGAGGATAAGTTCTCGTTATTTGCTATATACATCTTATTGTACCTCCATATTTATACTATGCTTGTTTTATATATTTAGAACACAAAAAAGGACGGCTCACGCCGCCCTCTCAGACCGTCGACAAATTGGTCAGACCGTGCAGGATTTTAAATCAAGAGTAAAAATACGCTCTATCATATTACCAAAGTCATTCCATCGAGGAATGACTTTGGTATGCACTTTTCGCGAAAATAAACTCTACCGTACCAACGTACGCCTACGAGTTCATTTTCGCGAAATCTGACTCAATTTCTCGCA
>JAQXZB010000057.1 GCA_029226975.1 Clostridiales bacterium
AAGAGCCGTTCTTCCGGGCAGTTTTGAAACAACCGTGGAAACACCGCAGGGAGAGCTTCAGAAGCTTGCAAGCCAAATTCTTCCCAAGCCTGCCGGACACGTTCTGCTGTACAAATCAACTATACCGTCAATCGTAACCTGCAATATGACAAACATAACCGGAATTGACGGAACGAAAGCGGAGGATTTGACAAAGGCAGAGCTTATATGCCGCAGTCAGATGAAGCCCATTGTGGAATTTCTCCGCAAATATGCGCCCGGATATGAAAATTGTTATATAATCAGCGCGGCATCTCTTATAGGAATACGTGAAACACGCCATTTCAGGGGAGTAAAACAAATCAGCGAGGAGGATATAATAAACGCGAGAGTTTTTGATGACTGGGTTGTGAAGGACGCTTATTTCAATTTTGATGTTCATAACACCGTTGGAAGCGGACTTGACAAAACGGGAGTTCAGAAAAATTTCACTCAAAGTAAAGGCTATACAATTCCCTACGGCTGTCTTGTGCCGATAAAAGTTGACGGACTTTTGCTGTCGGGAAGAAACATATCCGGCACACATATGGCTCATTCCAATTTCCGCGCAATGCCCATATGCCTGGCAATAGGCGCCGCCGGAGGAGCCGCAGCCGCACTCTCAGCCAAAGAGAATAAAAAGCTGAGAGACATTGAGCCGCAGAAGATACAGCAGCTTTTAAGTTAATTATTAGCAAATAACGCCTTGCAGTCTTTTGCAATAGGGCAGACGGAGGGGATTAGCCCTCCGTCTGCCGTTGTACCGTACATACGGGTCTCGTATGCGGAACTATTGAAAAAATTCAAATAATAAATCAAAATTTCATAAAAATGATGTATCATTTATCCTTGTATTCGGAAGGCATTTTGTGCATATAACACTTAAAGGTTTTTGTGAAAAAAGACATATTTGTAAAACCGCACATACGGGCAGCCTCCGATACGGAGGTACCGGAGGTGATGCATTCGGCGGCCTTTTTGCAGCGGTAACTGTTTATATACTGAACGATTGTCATACCTGTCAGCTTCTTAAATTCACGCGACAGAGTATATTTATCCATAAAAGCATTTTTTGCGGCTTCATCAAGAGATATTTTTCTTGCATAATTTGTTCTTATGAATTTTATGGTGCATTTAACAGCGTCAAAGGAGCGCTTTTTTGCGGTGTATGCATTTTCTGAAATGGTATAATGTTCACGCAGTTCAATCAGCATTTTAATCAAAATTTCGTTAAGTCTTGCTATACGGCATATGTCTGCGGTGTTTTCGTATGTATCGATAATGGCTTTGAAGCTGCTTAAAAAAGAAGCACTTGTAAGCTTTGAGCAAAATTGCAGGGCTATGGGATCTATTCCTATGGATTTGCAGAATTGAGTATCTATAATCAGACAGGAGTATCTGATAATGCCGGTGGTGCTTGTGTGATGAATTACGTTGGAATTTATCAGAATAATATCATTTTTAGCAAACGGTATAATTTTTTCGTCCAGCATAACGGAGCCTTGTCCGGATGTGCAAAGCTGCAGCTCAAGATTATCATGCCAGTTTGCCTCGTGACTGTATGAGGAGGCTGTGATTTCTATATCCGTCGTGAGCCTAAACGGCAGATTGTTAAAATAACTGTAATATTCTTCATGGCGTGTTCCGAGCATTGTTATTATCCTTTCCTGTTGCAAGATAGTGTTATTTTTACCCTATATATGACATTGATTTTTGCCGTTCTTTACATTATACTATTATAATGAAAAACATATGAAATGTCAAGCAAGAAACGGAGGTAAATATGAAACTGCAGATAATTGCGCAGATTTTGGGATTGGGAGCCATGGTATCGCTGTTTGTGTCTTATCAGCAGACAGACCGCCGAAGGCTTATTGCCGGAAAGCTTAGTGCGGATTTGTTTTGGACGGCGCACTATTTATGCCTTGGCGCATACGGAGGAATGATACCTAATTTTGTGGGTATATTCCGCGAGATAGTGTTTATAAACAGAGAGGAAAAAAAATGGGCGAATTTTATTTTTTGGCCGATTATCTTTATTTTACTTAACTGGGGACTGGGAATAAGGTCTTTTAAAGCACCGATAAATATTTTGCCGATAGCGGCGTCAACCTTTGTGACGGTGTCGCTTTGGCTGCGCAGACCGAGACTTACCAAAATTATATCGGTTCCGGTATCGGTTGTGTTTTTGATATATGATTTGTTTGTAGGATCATATGTGGGAGTGGTTAATGAAAGTATAGCAATTTTTTCTATATTTTTATATTTTATTAAAGAAGGAGTGACAAGTCATGACAAAGAATAACATTTTTTCTGATGACTTCGCAACGGACAAAGAGTCTGTTGTCGTTGAAAACAAGGAAATCGGTGAGTCTGTGAAAATAATTTCGTCAGACGTATCCGATGAGGCAAAACGCAAGGGTGAACGATTTGCCGCAGAAATTGAGGAGAGATTTGTTTCGGATTTTGAAAAATCGGAAGCTCTTCTTGAAGCCGGAAAGGTGAAAGAGCGTGATTTTATGGTTCATGTTTCTACATTCGCAGTAGTAAATGACATGATTTATATGACATATTACGCAAATAACAAGACTGATCTGGAGGATCCGCACAATCATACGGCGCGTTTTGTGTATTGCCCCGTAAACGATTTGGAGAATAAGACTTTTGTGGATCTTCAGTCTGCCGGTGATATTTTTTGCGGCAGACGCAT
>JAQXZB010000058.1 GCA_029226975.1 Clostridiales bacterium
GATGGATTTCCTGTGTGACAGGCGGTAAGATTCGCCTGTCATGTTTATGATCTCACAGTGATGTATCAGCCTGTCAAGGATGGCTGTGGTTATTGTAGCGTCTCCCATGAAATCGATCCATTCATCAAATCCCTTGTTTGAGGTGATTATCACTGATGTCTTTTCGGACATAGCCGAAATAAAGCTGAAAAACAGATTTGCCTCCTGTGTGCTTAGCGGCAGGAATCCTACTTCATCAATAACTATCAGCGATGTCTTTCGGATATTTTTCATCCTTCTGCTGCTCTTAGTTATTATCTGTTCTGTTTTCAAATCTATGATCAGCTCCTCCGGTGTTGTAAATCCCCTATGGGCAACAAATTTTGGTTTGAATTTTAATCTGCCTCCAAAAATGAACTTCAAGAATAACCCATAATGGATGACGATTTTAATAAATTTGTTATTGTTACTCAGAAAAAGGTTAGACAGGAAACAGCATATATTGAAGCTCAAGCCCCGAAATCCCGGGAGTATTTAAATAATAGTAAAGAACTATTTGACAAACGATAGGTTATGGGAGATGATACAACATATTTTTTGGCTTTTGATGATATAAATGAAGCATATACATGTATGCTTGTATTGAACAGCAAGAAAGTGCAAGAATTTTTATTAAGCATTTCATTTCAAGATGCTAAAAGACCAAAGAATCAGCTTATTATGATATATTAAAACAGTACGCTGTTAAAGCAAAAGTGACGCTTCTTTCGGGCGGTTATTTTTTTAGAAAATATTTGCTTTATATCTTTATTCAATATTGACATTCTCGGCGGTTTGTTTTATAATATAATTATAGAATAGAGCCAAAAGGAGAGAGAGAAAATGGGATATTATTTTGATGACAGCAGGAGCATCAATGCCTATGACGGCACTGATGCGCGGTCTGTTCTTTCATCGCTTGCGTATAGGTACATGGGACAGAACCTAAAACACGGTCTGTATTACAGAGCCTATACAAACAACGGCATTGTAAGAACTACGGACTACCGCTACAAGGTTGACCTAAACGAGTTTTTCCCCGGCAGCAGGGAGAAGGACTGTGTTTGGGCGTATGCGAGGGTTTATTCCGAAAAGGAAAGCGCCCTGGGCTGGGACATTAACTGCTTCGGCCCCATGACCATGTATGTAAACGGTGAGGAGGTCTACAAGTCGGATATTTTCAAGGAGAGGTATTCGGAAAATGCCACAAGGATTTTCCCGCCCCTTAAAAAGGGCTGGAATGAGCTTTCCGTACGATTCCAGAAAACCAAGGCTGGCTTTGGCGCGCAGTTCGGCACATGGATCGGCAAGCACGATATGTATGTGCTTATGCCCACAGCCGAGCGTGAAGGACAGGAGGGCTGGGTGTTTACCGAGCCGGTAAGCGACAGCTTTGTTCCCGAATTTGTGCCGGGCATGAGCGAGAAGGATTTTAGCGTGAAGCTTTACCCCGATATAAGCGTATCCGAGGAGGATATGAAAAAGGGATGCTTTACAAGAATGTACGGAGTGCGGGAGGGCAGCTATGCCGTAGGCGCGGCTAAAGCCTTCTTTAGCGCAGGCAGCGGCAAATACCGCTTTACGATAAACTCAAAGGGCAGCTCGGCTGTTTATATTGATAATACGGAGATATTCTCCGCCCCGGAGGGTAAATCGGAATTTGACGCAGAGGTTGCTTTCGGTACGCATATTATTACCGTAAAAACTATGTGCGGCGGCGACTGGGGCTTTACCTTGGACTGTGCCGGAATAAGATTTGAAAGCGCGTGTAATGTAAAGGGCGCAAACGGCGATCCATGGATGTACATAGGTCCCTTTGACGCGGATTTTGACTTCCCCTTTGAGGAGGCAATGTCCATGTACCGCGTGATTGACAATAAGTATTGGAGAGTGGATATTCCCGATACCTTTATAAGACCCTATAACGAGAATACCCTGTTCGGAAGATGGAATTATCCTCTTGGGGTAACGGTTTACGGGCTTTTGCATACGGCGCTTGTTTTGGAAAGCGAGGATATAAAGAATTATATAAGGGAGCATATTCAGCTTTGCATTGATACCTTTGACTATGCCCTTTGGGACAAGACCCAATACGGCGGCGCAACCTCGGTGCATAACCTCTTAACAAGCATAGACAGCCTTGACGACTGCGGCTCCTTTGCTTCGACAATGCTTGAGGTACATAAGTATTTAGGGCTTGAGGACGTTAAGAAGGTTGCCGATTATGTGGGTGATTATATCACAAACGGTCAGCCCCGTTTGGAGGACGGAACATTCTTTAGGAAAAAGCAGATGCACAGCTTCCACAACATGACCATGTGGGCTGATGATTTGTATATGAGCGTACCGTTTTTGTCGAGATACTATAAATTTACCGGGGACGTAAAATATGCCGATGACGCGGCAAATCAGTTCTTCGGCTTCAAAAAACGGCTGTTCATGCCCGAGGAGGGAATTATGTCCCATGTCTACGATTTTAAGTATGACACGCAGACCGGCGTTCCCTGGGGCAGGGGCAACGGCTGGGTGGTATTCTCGATGACGGAGCTTCTGGCAGTGCTGCCTGAGGATCACCCAAGGCGCGGGGAGCTAATTGAATTTCTCAATACCCTGTGCCAAAGCTATCTGAAGCTTCAGGACGGCGAGGGAATGTGGCATCAGGTCTTAAACGACCATGACTCCTATCCCGAAACCTCCTGCACCTCGATGTTTATATACGCCTTTTCAAGAGGTGTAAGATACGGCTGGCTGAAAGAGCCCGAAAAATATATAAGTGCGGTATATAAGGCATGGGAGGCGCTTACAAAAACAAGCGTTGATACGGACGGAAATGTTTACGGCGTGTGCCGCGGCTCCGAGTTCTCCTTTATACCCGATTACTATAAGTATGAGCTTGGCTGGAGATTGAATGATACACACGGCTTTGGTATTGTTATGCTCGCAGGCGTTGAGCTGTTAAGACTTGAGGATTATCTGAAAAAATAATAATATGAAAAGCAGACAGGGACGGTATACAAACCGTCCCTGTTGTATTTGCAGTTAGATTGTTGTTTGGCGGGGATAATTGTGAGTTGGCGGCAACGCTCTGCAAGCCTTCCCCTTGAGGGGAAGGTGGCATTTTTGCCCGATTAGGGAAAAAATGACGGATGAGGTGTCGCCGAAAAATAGCGCAGTTATCG
>JAQXZB010000059.1 GCA_029226975.1 Clostridiales bacterium
CAAGGGTATCGGAGCAGTATTCGTTTATTGCCCTTACCGAGGTTTCCACATCCGAAACTCTGCCGGTAATTATAAGCGTACCGCTGAAGCGGTCAACAAAGCTTAAATCAACATTCGAGGTTTTTGTGGCAATGTCCGCGCCGATAATGGCGGTTTCGGCAGGTGAAAAGGTGATCATGCCTATTGCGCTTTTTGAAAAATCCATTTCGGGATTTAAGCCAAGCTTTGTATAAAGTATCGGGTCGGGAGCGGCGATTATATGAGCAAGGGTAATCTGCTTGCCCGGCACAAGCTCCTGAATAATACGCTGTCTGTCCGAGGTATTTAATATATTATCCATAATATGAGTTCTCCTGATATGTATATACAATCATTATAGCACATATTAAAGAAAAATTCCAGTGTTTTTTTGAAATTCCCAAAAACTTTTCATCTTGTTGTTCTTTTGTTTCATACATAGAAATATAATTAAGACTTTACACTTGATTTTATAAGTGATATATGATATAATATAAAAACAATGTTGGTTATGAATGTCAAGTATAATGAGAGGAGGGCGATGCAATATGACTACTGATGAAAGATTAGACTTAATTTTATCAAGATTAGATAAAATTGACGACAAAATTGATGAAATTGACGAAAGAATTGACAAGCTTGATGCCAGGATGGATAGGCTTGAAGACCGGATGGATAAGCTTGATAATAAAGTTGACGGCTTAAAATATCAGGTTGAATTAAATACTTTAACGGTTGAGAATACAGTTAACAAAGCTATTAAAGTATTGGGTGAGGGCTATCAGATGAATGCCGAACGCTTTGACAAGTTAGACATTGAGGCGGTTAAAAATAAAGCCGATATAGCATTATCATTGTCACAACTGACCAATGAAAGAATGGATAGATTGATTGATAACCTAAATAAAACAGCATAAAAGCATATCATATAAATATTAAAGGCGGTGTAAAGTCTTACAAGGTGCAAGGCTTATGCCGCTTTTGTGTTGCTAAAGAGCCTGAATAAAAATATGTAATTAAAAAAGTTTTCATCTTGAACAGTCCCATGATAAGGACTGTCTTGAAAATATAAGAGTATACCTTACTGCGTCGGGGCAGGAGGTAGTGGACAGAGCCATAAGCGTCAAATGCACAAAGGCGGAGGTAATATGGATTTTCTCCGACATAGAGCCGGTACCCTTTAACCGCGGCTTCTATTCGGTGGATTTGAAATACTTCTTCAAGATAACCCTTGCGGTGTTCACAGGCGTAGGTCACCCCTGTACAATCGAGGGACTTTCAACCTTTGAGAAAAAGGTCATTCTTTTCGGCTCGGAGGGCAACGCGAAAATATTCGAGTCACGCTATAAGGAGGACGCCTTTGACGCACAGCTTTGGAAAAAGACCAATATGCCCCATGCGGTGGTTGAGGTGGTTGACCCGATTACTTTGGGCGCAAAGCTTGTTGACGTAAGGAGCAAGGGCTGCGGCTGCTGCGCGGACGATGACTTCGACTTGGCAAGCATTCCCGACTCCATTTCCAGGGTATTTGACGATTCATTGGTTTTAGGCGGCGATGCAAAGAGGGTATTCGTATCTTTAGGTATATTCTCGATAATCAAGCTTGAGAGAAAAACTCAGCTGCTTATCCCAAGCTATGATTTCTGCGTACCTCAAAAGGAGTGTGTGGGCTCGACCGCCCCCGCCCCAAAAAGACCGTAAATTTTCTTAAAACGGGCTTGCATATACAAGATAGTTGTGGTAGAATAACTTTATTGCGAAAGGGGATGAGAAAATGCTAAAAACAAAGCTTATCGGAAACCGCGCTTTTTACCGGCGTGTTCTGGCGGTGGCGGTGCCGATTATGATACAGAACGGAATAACAAATTTTGTGGGACTGCTCGATAACATAATGGTCGGGCGCATAGGTACGGAGCAGATGTCCGGCGTGGCGATAGTCAATCAGCTGATAATGATATATTATCTTTGCATATTCGGCGGAATTGCCGGAGCGGGCATTTTTACGGCGCAGTATTACGGTGAGGAAAACGATGAGGGCATACGCCATACCTTCCGTTTCAAGCTGTGGATGGCGCTGGCGCTTACGGCACTGGCTATTACGGTATTTTGTGTGTTCGGCACCAAGCTTATAGGCGCATATTTGGGCGGAAGCGGTGACGGCGGCGACATGGCAAAAACGCTCCTTAGCGGAACAAGCTATATGCGGATAATGCTTTTGGGACTTCCGGCGTTTATGCTGCTTCAGGTATATGCCGGAACGCTGAGAGAATGCGGACAGACCCTGGTGCCCATGAAAGCGGGAATTGCCGCGGTGGCAGTAAATCTGACCTTTAATTACCTGTTAATTTACGGAAAGTTCGGTTTTCCCGAAATGGGCGTTGAGGGCGCGGCGGCGGCAACGGTTTTGTCAAGATATGTGGAGGCGGCTGCGGTAATTATATGGACGCATACGCACAAAAGCCAAAATACATATATAAAGGGGCTTTACAAAACGCTTCTGCTTCCGGCAGGAATGGCAAAGCGGTTCTTTATAAAGGGACTTCCCCTTCTGGTAAACGAAACAATGTGGTCGGGCGGTATGGCAATGCTGACGCAGTGCTATTCACTGCGGGGATTGAGCGTTATCGCCGGGCTTAACATTGCAAATACGATAAACAATGTTTTTAACGTGGTGTTCATCGCCATGGGCGACGCTGTGGCAATAATTATAGGACAGCTTTTAGGCGCGGGAAAAATGAAAGAGGCAAGGGATACGGACAACAAGCTTATAGCCTTTTCGGTGGCAAGCTGCGTGGTTATTGCCGCGCTTATGGCGGCAGCCGCACCGCTGTTCCCGAAGCTTTACAATACCACACCACAGGCAAAGGAGCTTGCCGTCAGCTTTATCATAGCACAGGCGATATTCATGCCCCAAAACGCCTTTATGCACGCCACATATTTCACACTGCGTTCGGGCGGAAAAACAATAGTAACCTTTTTGTTCGACAGCGTGTTCATGTGGTGCGTGAGCGTGCCTGTGGCATATGTGCTCAGCCGCTACACAAGCATTTGGGCGGTGTATATCTTCGCCCTTGTGCAGATGGCGGACTGGGTAAAGTGCGTTATCGGCTTTATTCTGGTTAAAAAGGGCGTTTGGCTTCAGAATATCGTAAAAAATCAGTCATAGAAACCCCGCTCCTTAATATCCTATAATAAGGGAGATGAGGCTCATGAGGTCAAAAACCCGGTACAGAGTACGGGTAAGCTTTAAAAGCAGTGAGGAGGAAAGAGTAAAAATCGTAAGCCGTATAACGGCGGATTTAATCAATTTTGAGCTTGCGGTCTTTTGGGGGAGTGCATAATGGATATTGCGGCAATATATATAAGGCTTAGCAAGGAGGACAGAGAAAAGCCGGAGGAGGAGAGCGAAAGCATTCAAAATCAGCGCAGAATTTTAGACGCCTACGCCGAAAAGCAAAACTGGAAGGTCTTTGACCGTTATGTGGATGAGGATTGGTCGGGAAGCGACCGTTCGCGCCCGGAATTTCACCGAATGATTGAGGACGCGAGGGCGGGGAAATTCAACATTGTGCTTGTAAAAACCCAAAGCCGTTTTGCCCGTGACAGCAAATACATAGAGGATTATATACATAATCTTTTTGCGGAAAAGGGTATACGCTTTGTTTCGGTTGTGGACAATATTGACACCTGCCAAAGGGGATCAAGGCTTAACAGCCGTGTTCATGCAATATTCGATGAGGAACAGCTTGAGTTGTTGTCCTCAAATATACGCCAAAGCTTCGAGGAAAAGGCAAAGCAGGGTCAGTTCTTCGGCTCAATGCCGCCCTATGGCTATAAAAAAGACCCGCAGAATAAAAATCATTTGATTATTGACGAAGAAGCGGCGCAAAATGTACGGCTCATATTTGAAATGACAGCCGCCGGTGCATCATACAAGGCTGTGGCAAAGCGTTTAAACGATATGGGCGCGCCCATTCCCTCGGAGTATAAAAGGCGGCAGGGATACAGAGTGGATGGAATGTACAGCGCACCCATAGGCAAGTGGACAAGGGACACCGTACGTTCCTTTCTTTCAAACGAGGTATACAGGGGTACGGTTGTAAATCACAAAAGCACAGTTGTGAACTTCCGTACAAAAAAGAAACGTGCAGTGGCAAGTGAGGAACGCATCCGTATCGAGCATATGCATGAGGCGATAATAGACGATATGCTGTGGGATAGGGTGCAGGAGCTTAGAAAAAGCCGTACAAAGGCTTCAAGCAACGCCGGAGCAAAGCATCCGCTTTCGGGCAGGGTTATATGCGGCGAATGCGGCGCAAAAATGTACAAGTGCAAATCCGGCGGTATTGAATATTTCAGGTGCTACCGCGCGTCTGCGGCGGGGGAATGTGAAAACAATAAAAGAGTGCGTATTGACGAGCTTGAAGAGATTATTTTAAAACAGCTAAACACAGTGCTTGAAAAATACGGTAACAGCGAATACATTGCCGCAAATATTAAGCTTGACGACAGGAGAAAACGGCGGCTGGCGGAATGTGAAAAACGCAGGGACGCATTAAAAAAGGAGTTTGATGAAAAAAAGAGGGCAATGAAAAGGCTGCTTACGGAGTATATGAACGATGTTGTGGAAAAAAGCATATATGAGGAGGCTCAGCGCGGTTATCTAAAGGAGAGGGAAGAATGTAGGCGGCGGCTTGAAGCGGCGGAGGCGGAGAGCGAAAAAATACGCCGGGAAATGCCCGAAATAAGCAGGGAACAGGTATTGGAAAAATACAGGAGCCTAAACAAGCTGACCCTTTCGGCGGTGCAGAGCTTTATAGAAAGCGTGGTTGTATCCGAGCCGCGGGAGGGGTGCCGGGATATTGAAATAAGGCTTAAGGTGTAGGATTTTGTTAAGTATGCCGATTGTATTGGGATAAAATATATGTTATAATAATGTAACGTAAAAAATACGAAAAGAGGTATAGCATATGGGCGGCTTTTTTGCAGTGGCATCTAAAGAGGACTGCGTTTTTGATTTGTTCTTCGGCACTGATTATCATTCACATCTCGGTACCCGCCGGGCGGGTATGGCGGTTTACAGTGAGGAGAACGGCTTTGATAAGGCAATTCACAATATAGAAAACGCACCCTTCAGAACAAAATTCACAAGCGAGTCCAACACAATGCACGGAACATTAGGGATAGGATGTATCTCCGATTTTGAGGCACAGCCTATTCTTGTGCGTTCGCATCATGGGACCTTTGCGATAACAACTGTCGGTAAAATCAATAATTCCGATGAAATTGTAGGAGAAATTCTAAAGGAGCACACGCATTTTTTTGAAATGCAAAACGGCAGTATTAACCAGACGGAGCTGGTTGCCGCGATTATAAATCAAAAGGAAAACTTTATAGAGGGTATAAAATATGCCCAGGAGATTATAGACGGGTCAATGAGTATGCTTATTCTGACCCCGAAGGGAATTTATGCCGCAAGGGATAAATTGGGCAGAACACCTATTGTAATAGGCAAAAAGGAGGACGGCTGCTGCGCAAGCTTTGAAAGCTTTGCGTATTTAAACCTGGGCTACAGTGACGAAAAGGAGTTAGGACCGGGCGAAATTGCCGTTATGGACGCCGATGGAGTAAAAACTCTCGTTGCACCCGGTAAGGATATGAAAATCTGTACCTTTTTGTGGGTTTACTACGGCTATCCCTCGTCTTCATATGAGGGGATAAGCGTTGAGAGGATGCGCTACAACTGCGGCAAATGCCTTGCCGCCCGTGACAGCGCAAAGCCGGACACTGTTGCCGGTATTCCGGATTCGGGCATTGCCCATGCCGTAGGATATGCAAACGCATCGGGAGTTCAGTTTTCAAGACCCTTTGTTAAATACACTCCGACATGGCCGCGTTCGTTCATGCCCACCCACCAGAGCAAGCGTAATTTAATAGCCAAGATGAAGCTTATACCCATACATGACCTTATCGACCAAAAGAGCCTGCTGCTTATAGACGATTCGATTGTGCGGGGCACACAGCTTCGTGAAACCACAGAGTTTTTATACAACAGCGGTGCCAAGGAGGTTCACATAAGGACAGGCTGTCCGCCACTGCTTTTCGGCTGCAAATACCTGAATTTCTCGCGTTCCACGTCGGAAATGGAGCTTATCACGCGGCGCGTAATAAAGGAGCTGGAGGGCTGCGACCCGGATGAGGAAACGCTCAGAGAATACGCCGACCCGGACAGTGAGAAGTATAATACAATGGTAGAAAAAATAAGGGAAAAGCTGCATTTTACCTCATTGGGCTATTTGCGCCTTGACGATATGATTAAGTCGGTGGGTATAGACCCATCAAAGCTTTGCACTTATTGCTGGAGCGGAAAGGAATAAGGTCTATCGGGGGCGGGGGCGACCGATGACAGTCCCTGCGATTTGTTCGAGCGCATCGACTTCCCGGTTGACGAGTTCTTCCCGCCCGAAAGATGCGAGTTTATAGATTCGCCGCAGGACGACATATCAGTGCCGGAGGATGAGAAAAAGCCGCCTCACGGCCCGGGCTGCGGCTGCCGTCCGACAAGATAAAAGCACATGGTGCCGCATTAAAACTCATGTGAGTTTTGATGCGGTACCATTTTTGCCTTTGGGCATTATCTGCCCCTATATCGGTTTATAATGCTTGGATTTTAAGGGAATATCCCTTAAAATCCAATAAGGGATATTCCCTTATGATAGAATTTTTTTAGGTGAGCACAGGTGAAATACAAAATCAGAGATTTACGGGAGGATAACGATATAAGCCAAAAGAAAATGGCAGAGCTTTTGCATATAAAAACCGCATAAACGCGATGTTCATGCGGTTTTTTGATATGCAATTGTTATCTCTTACTAAACTGCGGTGCACGACGAGCTGCCTTTAAGCCGTACTTCTTTCTTTCCTTCATTCTGGAATCTCTTGTTAAGAAGCCTGCTGCCTTAAGGTCTGCTCTGTATGCTTCGGAGTCAACCTCCAAAAGCGCTCTCGAGATACCGTGACGGATTGCGCCTGCCTGACCGGTGAAGCCGCCGCCCTGTACGTTTACTATTACGTCAAACTTGTCCTCGGTCTTTGTAAGTACCAACGGCTGACGAACTATGAGCTTTAATGTTTCCAAACCGAAATATTCGTCTATTGTTCTGCCGTTTATCTTTATGCTGCCGTTACCGGGTACAAGATATACTCTTGCTACCGATGACTTTCTTCTGCCTGTACCGTAGTATTGTTCCTTAGCCATTTATTATATCCTCCCTTACTTTATTTCGCCTGTCCATGCGATCGGCTTTTGTGCTGTCTGCTCGTACTCCTCGCCCTTGTATACGCGAAGTCTTGTCAAAGCCTTTCTTCCAAGTGTGTTGTTGGGAAGCATACCCTTTACTGCGTAGGTCATTGCATCCTCGGGCTTCTCTGCCATCAGCTTGTCGTAGTGGATTTCCTTTATTCCGCCTACCCAGCCTGTGTGATAGTAACGAACCTTCTGGTCAAGCTTCTTGCCTGTTAAAACTGCCTTGTCTGCGTTGATTACTATTACATGGTCGCCGCAGTCAACATTGGGTGTAAAGGTTACCTTGTGCTTTCCTCTTAAAAGACTTGCAACTGTTGAAGCTACACGGCCCAGCGGCTTGTCCGCTGCGTCTACAATGTACCATGTTCTTTCAACTTCTTGCGGTTTCTGCAAATATGATGAATTCATGTCTAAATCCTCCTCGTAAAAATTCTTCTATAACCGTTCTTCGGCTCAACGGTGACTATTTTACTATGTTTTTGCCGACTTGTCAATACTTTTTTGAAAACTTTTTTTTGTTTTTTTAACTTGCTTTGATTTTCTCCGTTTTTCTCCTGTTTTCTCCCGAATACTCGTTTTCTATTTTAAAAAATCATGCGTGATACCGTCATAGCTTCCCCATACAAAAAAAGTTTACAATTAAGAGCGTGAAAATTTCTTTTAAAAGGTTGACAAATTGCGCGAAAAATTGTATAGTATATATAGTAGGATATAATGGGCTTGGTGTCCTTGTATCTTAACGCCGCATCACGATTGGGGAGATCGGGAGACGGCAGGTGTGCGCTTATGGGAAAGCGCAAAAAAATTCAGATTTAATTGATTTGATGGGGAAATTTCAGCAGAAAAAGGAGAGATAGCAATGAAGAAAAAATTGATTGCATTAGCTGCGGCTTTGTCTGTTGTCACGTCATCATTCACGGCGGGAATGGCACAATCCTATACGGATGTCACTTCCGAAAACAAGTATTATTCCGCCATAGAGGAATTGACTGCCCTTGGAATTATCGACGGCTTTGATGACGGAGAATTTAAGCCGGAGGAAAATGTAACGAGAGCGCAGTTTGCAAAGCTTGTTGTGGGAGCCATGAATCAGCTTGGCGCAGCACAGGGAAATTCGACATCGCAGTTTAAGGATGTGGACATAAGCCACTGGGCAAACGGATATATTGCCCAGGGAGTGCAAAACGGTCTTATAAACGGAACGGATGATGCCGGAACAACCTTTGATCCGGATTTGAATGTAACCTATGTTCAGGCAATGAAAATGCTTGCTTGTGCGGCGGGATATGAGCAGTGGGCGATAAACAGCGGCGGCTGGCCTGCGGGATATTTAAAATATGCCAACGATATAGGAATAGGCAACGGTGTTGTGGGCGCTTCAAACGATACGGCTCTTACAAGAGGTCAGTGTGCGAAGATGATTGCAAATACCATTATTGCGCCGATTTGTAAGGTTACCGGCTGGACGGTAAGCGGAGGACAAAGCGTACCCGAAAGACATCAGATGGACGGTAAGAGCGGAAATGCTTTTGAATCGTTGCTTACAAACCAATGGAAGATTTACGATGTAAACGGAACGGTTACTCAGACCCATGCTTCAAACGGACTGCGTGTGGGCGAGGTTACTTACCGTATAATGAAAACAAAGAATTATGATGACGGAAACGTGGTTGTGACACTGTCCTCCACACCCCATACGGTTACGGCGGTAAAGGATGTTACGGGAAAGGCCTCCGACACGCTTAACAAGTATACAAGAGCGCTTATAAAGCTTGAGGACGATACGGCGTCTATTGTATACATAGAAATGTCCGTCAGTAATAACGAAATTCAGTTCACAGCGAGGAATTACGAGTCCTTAAGCTCACCGGGAACAAGCTCGGCGAAAATCAATATCTACAAAAACTCGTCAACCTCCACAACCACAAGCTATAAGCTTGATGCAAAAGCGCAGATGCAGGTAAACGGAGTGACTGTGGATTTAAACGAACAAAACTGCAATAAATACCTGAAGGGCAACGGCGACACGACAGCTACCCTTATCGATTCGCCGGCGTTTTCCGGCGGCTCTACGGACGGAAAATATGATTATATTGTTGTAAATTACGCGGCAACCGCTGTGGTTGACAATGTTATAGAGCGTTCCGGCGTTAAGAGAATAACTCTTGACTGCTATGATGCAAGCGCAATAAGCCGTTCGTATATTGAGGTGGATTATGATAACAGTGATGTTGCGTATGAATTTACTCTGCATGGCCAGGAAATTACGGCAGACACATTGCAGAAAAACGATGTTCTGTCGCTGACCTTTGACCCGACTGTGGGCGGAAAGGCGGAAAGCTCGTCCTTCCTTCGGGCGGCGGTATCGAGAGATATTGCACAGGGTACCGTAAACGCTTCTCGTACCGATTCAAACGGCGACCCGGTTTTTGAGATAAACGGAACGGAATACAATCTTGCAAAATGCTGTTATGACACCCCGGAGCTGGGATACTCATACACAATGTATCTTGACGTAAACGGGGATATTGCCAAGCTTGACCAGAGCGCGGCGTCCGTAAGCTATGCGATTGTAGACAGATTTTACAAGGATGCCGGCGATAAGAAGGTAAGACTTATCACCAAGACCGGCGCAAAGGTTAATTACACCTTAAAGGCAGATACAACGAGAATTGACGTAAACGGTACGGAAACAACCCTTGAAGCCGCTATGGGCTACAACAAGACCTATACGGATGCCACATTCCCGATTGAAGACAGAATAGTAAGCTACAGCGTAAACAGCTCCGGCGAGGCAAGGCTTACCAATCGTGTAATCAATATGGGCAACGGTTACGGCGTTTACAGAGCAAACGATCAGGAATACAGAGCTTCGACCAACAGAATAGGCTCATACGCAATGTCTGATGCGTCAATTATTCTGGACGCAAGCTCATATGCGGAAAATCCGTCAAATTCCGTAAAGGTAATTTCAACAAGCAGCTTTGTTGATGAAATGACCTACAGTGCGATATTTGCCGGAAAGAGAAGCAGCTCCAACAACTCATATCCGTTCGTTGTTCTGGTAAAGGGCAATAACGGCTACACAACAAAGACGCAGATGGCAATTTACTCGTCAACCCAGACGAGAATGGTTGATTCGGAGAGAAGAACGGTGCTTGAAGTATTCAAGGACGGCAGTGATTCGGCAACTCCGATTGTAATGGACGGCGAATATTCGTCACTGGGACTGTCTGAGGGTGATGCTATCATCTACAGAGAGGATTCGGAGGGCTATGTAAACGATGTCAGAAGAATAACAAATATGTCAACCTATGACATATCCAGAAACCGCGATGCTCTGTATTACTGTAAGACACCGAGCGCAATGGTGGCGGATAATGTGGCATCGATTACCTTTAACGGCAACGATGATGTGAAGTTTGTATTCGGACCGGTTATAAAGAGATATTCCGGCGGATTGGATTTAGGCAGCAGCCTTGTTTACAGCGACGGAAAGTATCAGTCCGACGCAAACGGAAAGTCATATTCATATGATACCGATACACGCTTCTATACCTTTGACGGAAACGCTACAAGGGATAAGGTTTCGGGCAGCACTTCGGCTTCGTCGGTAATGGCTTCGTCAATTTCAAGCCAGGGCTACACCGACAGCAACCGTTT
Organism: Clostridiales bacterium; assembly: GCA_029226975.1. Lineage (GTDB taxonomy): Bacteria > Bacillota > Clostridia > UBA1381 > UBA1381 > Ornithomonoglobus_A. Next base: position 10,988 of record JAQXZB010000059.1, read on the forward strand.
CATGATTAACTGGAACTATGCCGATACGTTAGTGAACTGGGCAGTGCTCAGAATAGTTGATAATGATGTCAAGGAGGTTCTGTCAATAACCTCATATGATAAGGCATCGCCGACAACATCGCTGACAGACCCGTCACCGTCGCCATCACCGACCCCGGAGGCAACGGAGGAACCCACGCCTAATCCGGAGGAAACGGCAACACCCGAACCGAGCGAAACAGCATCGCCTGAGCCGAGTGAAACGGCAACACCCGAACCGACAGAATCACAGCTGCCTTCGGGAGGAAGCTCAACTGCTTCACCGAGTGCTACAGAGGCGATTTTGCCGCAGCCTAAGCCATCGGCAACGCCGAGTGCGGCTCCCGCACCCGTTCCGAGCACCACGCCTGCTGCAAGCGCATCACCTGCGCCCACTTCAAGCGCGGCACCGTCACAGACCCCGTCTGCGGGCGGCGCGGCATCGGCCGCACCCACAGCATCGGCCGTACCTACGGCTTCGGCAGTGCCGACAGCAAGTCCGGCTCCGACCGGTATGTATGACAATGCGGCGGATATAGTCGAGGATATAAACGTACCTGTTATAGCGCCTACGGCAACACCGGTGTATGATCCTACGCCGGCACCTACGGCGACACCGACAGCAGTACCTACGGCAACACCTGTGCCCACTGCAACACCGACGCCTACACCGGAGCCTACGCCGGCACCTACGGCAACGCCGACAGTTGCTCCGACAGCAACGCCAACGGCAACACCTACGGCGAAGCCTACAGCAACTCCTACGGCAAAGCCGACAGCAACGCCAACGGTGAAGCCCACCGTAAAGCCTACGGCAACACCGACAGTGAAGCCGAGTCCGTCTCCGACACCGACGGTAAAACCGTCCGGAGCAAAGGCGGGCTATGCAAAATCAGTGCTTGGCACAAGGGATTTAAGCTTTTCGGCTTTTAACGGAATAAAGTAAACTAAAAAGTGAGACCGAGCAAACGGAGCAATTCTGTTTGCCGGTCTCTTTGTATTTCAATGCATAATTTGATTAGAGCCGTATTTTTTTTAGGTCAGCCGCATATCTATTCAATAGAGTAGGAGGTATGCTATGGTTATACGGAGAAAAACAATAATGCTGGCGGCGGTGCTTGCCGCGGCGGGAGCGCTGGCAGGCGTGCTTATAAAAGAAACGGCGGTAAGAGAGGTGTTTAGTTCAGACAGCTTTACGGTTATATGCGATGCGGGACACGGCGCTCCGGATTCGGGCGCGGTGGGCAGTTCCGGGACTTTGGAAAAGGATATAAACCTTGCCATCGTGGAAAAGCTTCGGGAGGTGCTGGAGGCAAAGGGTGTTCGGGTGGTTTTGACCCGTGAGGACGACAGCGGGATTTATGACGATGACGCGCAGACAATCCGTGAAATGAAGGTTTCCGACATGAAAAAGCGGCTTGCCATAATGAAAGACAGCGGCGCGGAGCTTTTTGTGAGTATTCATATGAATGCCTTTAAAAATAAAAAGGCAAACGGAATAAATGTTTTTTATGACTCGCATCATGAGGAGATAAAGCCCCTTGCCGAAAATATTCAAAATGCGGTGTGTGAGGTTACCGGCGCACAGGGTCATAACATACGGAGCGCGGACGAAAAGCTTTTTCTGATGAAAAATCCGCCGATTGCGTCAATTCTGGTGGAATGTGGTTTTATATCAAATCCCGAGGAGGAAAAGAAGCTTACTGACGAGGAATATCAGGCACGAATTGCCTGGGCGATGGCAGAGGCGATTTCCGAATATGCCCAAAATCGGTAAAAAAGCGGATATTAAGCATAAAGTATGCATTTTTTATCAATAAAAATAATGAATTTTATTGACAGAAAAGCCAATCCATGATAAAATTATAGAGTAATATTTATACATAAGGAGTTAATAATTATGAAAAAAGTATTGGCAATTTTATTGGCAGGAGCAATGTCTGCATCGCTTATGGCGTGTTCATCAACAGGGGACAGCGATCTTAAGGCTGTTCAGGACAGCGGCAAAATGAAGATAGGCGTGACAAACTACCCGCCCATGAATTACTTGGACGAAAACGGCGAATGGACCGGCTTTGATACCGACTTTGCGGCGGCTGTGTGCGAGAAGTTAGGTGTAGAGCCTGAGTTCATTGAAATCAACTGGGAGGCAAAGGAAACAGAGCTTTCATCAAAGAATATTGACTGTCTGTGGAACGGTATGTGCATAACCGAGGACAGAAAAGCAATGTGGAATGTTTCCGACCCGTACATGAACAATACCCAGGCTATGGTTATGAAAGCCGACAAAGAAGCTGAGATTATGGCCGATATAGCAGGTAAAAAGGTTGTTGCCGAGGCAGGCTCGACAGGCGAGGAAAAGCTCACCGGCGTAATTGACGATTCACAGGATTCAACGGTTGAGGTGGTTGCAAAGGACTACTTTGCAGACGCTCAGTACACAGGTGTTGCATCGATGGCAACGGCACTTATGGACGTTGAGAACGGAGTTGCGGATGTTGCTTTGGTTGACTATGTAATCGCTCTGGGAATGCTCGGCCCCGATTCGACAATGAAGGACCTTGTTATAAACACCGATAACTATTTCGGAGACCAGTTCTTCGGTATCGCATTCAGAAAGGACAGCGATTTAAGAGATAAGGTAAACGACATAGCGGCAGAGATGAAGGCTGACGGAACCTTAAAGCAGATTGCCGAGAAGTACGGCTTGGCTGACAGTATTAAGGAATAATCGGGAAGGGCAGTTTTAAGACCGAAGAGTTTTTTATCGGCTCGGCGGCAAAGCTGCCCTTTTACGGCAGTATACCGGATAAAAATGACGGTCTGACCGGGAAAGGAGAAGCCAATGAATTCCATGGCAATTATTCAGCAATTAAGCCGCGGCTTTGCAACCAACTGTCTTGTTTTTGCGCTGACGCTGCTTATGGCTATACCCCTGGGACTTGTCATAACCTTTGGGTCTATGTCAAAATTTAAGCCCTTAAAATGGGTTACAAAAACCTTTGTATGGGTGATAAGAGGAACACCGCTTATGCTTCAGCTTTTCATCGTTCTGTATGCGCCGGGCTTGTTCGGACGTCCCATGCAGTCGAGAATGACGGCGGTTATAATAGCGTTTGTGATAAATTATGCCGCGTATTTTTCGGAGATTTACCGAGGCGGTATAGAGAGCATACCTCAGGGACAATACGAAGCGGGACAGGTTTTGGGGATGACCAAGGCACAGGTGTTTTTCAAGGTTGTGCTGTTTCAGGTAATAAAGAGAATAGTTCCGCCCATGGGCAATGAGGTCATAACCCTTGTAAAGGATACCTCGCTTGCCAGAATAATCGGAGTTGCGGAGGTAATTCTGTGTGCGGACAGGTTCTCGTCAAAGGGAATTATATGGCCGTTGTTCTTTACGGGAATATACTTCCTGGCGGCAACGGGTATTCTTACGCTTGTAATGGCGCGGATAGAAAAGAAGCTTAATTATTACAGAGGTTGATTATGAGTATACTCGAAATTAAAAACATACATAAAAAATTCGCGAATACAGAGGTGCTTAAAGGTGTGAGCTTTTCGATGGAACGCGGTGAGGTGCTGTCGGTGATAGGTTCCTCGGGCAGCGGAAAAACAACGCTGTTAAGATGCATAAACTTCCTCGAAAAGGCGGACAAGGGACAGGTCATAGTAGACGGCGAGGTGATATTTGACGCGGAGGATAAATCCAAGAAAACCGCGCGCCAAATACGCGAAGCACAGCTTAATTTCGGACTGGTGTTTCAGTCCTTTAACCTGTTTCCCCAATATAATGTTTTGGAAAACGTAACCCTTGCGCCGAAGCTTTTGGCAAAGGATCGTCCTGATTTTAAGCAGGAAAAGAAGAAAATCTTTGATGAAATAGAACAAAATGCAAGAGATATTCTTGAAAGAGTGGGGCTTGGCGACAAGCTTGGGAATTATCCCTGCGAGCTGTCGGGTGGACAGCAGCAGAGAGTGTCCATAGCGCGCGCTCTTGCCCTCAGACCGAAAATTTTGTTCTTTGACGAGCCGACATCGGCTCTTGACCCGGAGCTTACCGGGGAAATATTAAAGGTAATCCGCACATTGGCGGAGCAGAAAATAACAATGGTAATAGTAACGCATGAAATAGGGTTTGCGAAAATGGTTTCGGATAAGGTGATATTCATGTCGGAGGGAATAGCCGCGGAAACGGGCACTCCCGAGGAGGTTATCGACAATCCGAAAAATCAGCGTACAAGAGAGTTTTTAAGCAAGCTTCTCAAGTGATGGGAGAGAATGAAATGGATAAGAAGAAACTGTTTGGGAATTTGGCGGTTGTATTAACGGCAGCCGCGCTGGTTATGGGAACGGCGGCATGTAAAAAAGCGGAAAAAAAATCAGCCTTAAGAGAGGCAAGCTCCTCGGACGAGCAGTCGGAAATTCTTGAAAAAGCAAAGGCGCAGTCAAGAAGCGGCGAAAATGAGGAAAAACGCGAGGAGGAGGGGGATACCCCCTCGGAGGAGAACGCTCCCGCCGAGAAAAGTACGGAGGAAGCCGGTGCCGCGGTATCGGATACATACGCGCCGGGAATAAATACGGACAGCGGCTTTGAAAGCGCGTTTATCGGTGTGCGCTTCAACACGCCGGCGGGCTATGTCCTTTCGCCGCAGCAGACCATTGACGAGCAAAACAAGGTCAATGCCGACTCCGGCGAGGAGAACATGAAATACATGAAGTATGAAGCAAGCGTGGTAAATGATGAAAAAACCATGCAGGTTATTGTGGCGTCGGACGGAAACAAGGGCGATTTCAGCGAGGAGGATTATATCTC
>JAQXZB010000060.1 GCA_029226975.1 Clostridiales bacterium
ATGCAGGGAAATACAAAGACAATTTATAAAATACAGTTTTATCGCGGACAGCGGAAAAATAAATGCCGGTGATAATGAAAGCTTTAAAATGGTACTAAACAGCAAAGAGTTCAGCGAACGTATTTTTAAAGAATCGGTAAAACTGCTGTGTTCATGCTTAAAGCAATATTACGGAGTAAATACAATCATATTCATAGACGAGTATGACGTACCCTTGGAGGATGCATATTTTTCAGGATATTATGATGAAATGGTGCGCTTTATCCGCTCCCTGTTCGAGTCTGCCCTAAAAACAAATCCGGCACTGGAATTTTCAGTGATAACCGGGTGTCTCAGAATATCAAAGGAAAGTATATTTACCGGTTTAAACAACCTCAAAACAAACACAATACTGAGTGTAAAATATTCCGAGTTTTTCGGGTTTGAGGAATATGAGGTATTGGATTTACTTAAATATTACGGCTTGGAGAAGAAGTTTGGGGATATAAAGAGATGGTATGACGGGTATTTGTTTGGGAATACGGAAATATACAATCCCTGGAGTATAATGTATTATGCGGACGATTTAATAAGCAATCCCGATGAATTTCCAAAGGCAAACTGGATAAACACAAGCTCGAATAATATCATAAGAACACTGGTAGAGCAGTCCGATGATGAAACAAAGGAAATAGTGGAACGGCTGATTCATGACGGAAGCGTTATAACGCACTTAAAAGAAACCGTAACCTACGGGGACTTAACGGACAGCAACGAAAATATCTGGAGCTTTTTGTTCTTTACGGGTTATTTAAAAGTAAAGGAAGTAGTACAAACAGGCGAAAAAACGGGGGATACGGCACTGTATTCGCTTGTAATACCAAACCTTGAAATTAAAAGCTGCTATAAGGATATAATTATGCAGTATTTTAATAAATACAGGAAAGAGGTAAACAAGGACGAATTATATAAAGCACTCTTAAGCCGCGATGCGGCGGGCTTTGCCGCGCCCATAACAAAGCTTTTAAAATCAAGCATAAGCTTCTACGATAATACGGAAGCGTTCTATCATGGGCTTGTATCGGGACTTTTGGCGGGGAATATATACTATGAAATAAAGTCAAACCGCGAAATGGGCGACGGCAGAAGTGATTTGGCTTTGTACCAGTGCGACAGTGCCCAAAATGCGATAATTATTGAATTTAAGGTCTGCCGCGATAATGAAAATGCCGATGAAGTGGCCAAAAGAGCCTTAAAGCAGATTAACGATATGGACTATGAAGCTGAGGCAAGAAGCCGGGGATATAGAAATATCATAAAATACGGTGTTGCCTTTAAAAATAAGATATGCTTTGCGGTGACTGAATAAGTAATATTTAGGCAGCCTGTTCTTGTACATTGCATGTGCGCAAGAGCAGGCTGTTACAATAAGTGCTGTGTCTCAATGCGATAGTCACCGGGAGTAAGAACTGTTCTTTTTAGGTAGTTGATAAAATCGCGAACGCCCATACCCGTTCGTTTGACCGCTGTTGCCGAAACGGTGGAGGTGCTTGCATCGAATATATCAGCAAGCATTTTAACTGACAAATCGGGATTGCAGAAATTCTTTTCAATATATTCGATAATATCCGCATTGTTGTTTTTCTTTGAGCTGCCTTGAGCGGTAACGGTGTCGATAAGCTTATAAAGCTCATCACCGATATAGTTGACGGGACGATTTAAAATATCGCTTATAATCTGATGGTCGAGTCTGTTGTCCTGTATATCTATATTATTCGTTTTTGCAAACCGCAGAACGGCGTTTATTATATAATTATACAAACGTTTTGTGTTTCTCGGCGAGAGAGGTGCATTTTTTCTCGAAAATTCCGTTGATAACATTTTGTATTCTGTCCATATCGAGAGAGATGAGGGCGAGCTGAAGCTCTTTTTCGTCATTGTGGTTGAATATAATAGATATACGTTTACTTTCATCGATAATAACGTTATCCTGCAAAGCATCATATGACTTATCTTCGAGATTAAGCACGATATCGAGAACATCTTCGTCCGTGGGTATGACATAGCATACAAATTTTTCCATAAACAGCGATTTGATTACATTGTAAAATCCGTCCTTAATCTGGATATATTCCTGCGGACTGAAGGAGTTGAACAGGGCTTCAGTCGGATTAAGGCAGATAATTGCAACCGCAAAATAGTTGTTGGGGAAGTTCAACGTCTTAATCAGCTGGTTACGCAGATTTTCGCTTATATAGTGGTCGGCTGAATTAAGGTAGCGTAATGGCAAACTGGGGAGCAAATCATGGAGTAACGATAGGTGGACATATCGGAGCGGATTTGATAACTCTCTGCTCAATGTTAAGAATATCGGTAACAATGCAAATATAATAATAAAAAAGGGAGTAGTACAGTAGTATATAAATTGGGACTAAATACATTGCAATGGTACTCTGCGGCTGAATGTTGTTAAAAATCTTTAAAAATTTGGTTGATAAATCCGCCAACTTGTGGTATACTTAAAGCAAGAAACTGCGAGGTGAGCGGATATGATTTTAAATAACGGAAAAAAGCGCATACCCATAGGATATGAGGATTTTAAGCAGCTTATGGACGGCGGGTTTTATTATGTGGATAAATCAATGCTTATATACGAGCTTCTCCATAACGGCGGACATAATAACCTTATCACAAGACCCCGCCGTTTCGGAAAAACTCTTAATTTCAGTATGCTCAAATATTTCTTTGATATAACCGAAAAGGACAATGCGTATCTTTTTGACGGCTTAAAAATATCGGAGTATTACGATGAGCTTGCAATGTATCGAAATACACACCCTGTCATAACGCTGTCCTTAAAATGCGCGAAGCAGGGAAATTATGAGTATGCTGTTTCAAATATATGCTGGGAAATTCAGAGTCAGTTCAGTAAGTATGACCACATATTAGACAGTGATAAGGTCAAAGAAGAAGATAAAAAAAGCTTTAAAACAATTCTTCAGGCAGAG
>JAQXZB010000061.1 GCA_029226975.1 Clostridiales bacterium
CGATTACCGCAAAATCAAGTACACGAAGCTTTGGTCTTGAAAGGGCAATAAGCTCCGATATAAGGGCAAAGAGCGCGAAGGTGTTTGGGTATTCGAAAAAGCCCGCAAGTCTGCCGGAGACCGAGAAAAAGTCCTCAAAAGCAGGTATCTGCATACCCACAGCCGAAACCGCCGTCATAACCGCGGCTGTGAAAGGAATTCTCGAAATTATGCCGTCAATATTCTCGGTCTGCATTAGCACCAAAAGATAAAGCGGAACGGGCAGGAATTTCATAAAACCTATAACCGCCATACCTCCGTCCACCGCCCAAAAGGCGGTTAAGCCGTAAAAGAGGGCTATACAAAGCACCGAAGCCGAGGTGATATTAAGGCAAAAGTGTATCTGCTTATTCTTAGCCGACTTATATATCAGCCAAATAAGCATTGCCGCCGTCGCGGCGCAGGAAAGATATTCGTGAAATGTGCCGATACAAAACAGGCAAACGGTTAAGATAATTTCCGCAAAGCTAACCTTCTTATTTTCTTCCGCCGTACTGCTCACCTCTTGCTTCTCTTAACTGCGTCAAATATATAATACTTTATTTCAACGGATAACTATCGGGCAACAGGGTATGATATAATAGATAAATCGCGTCGTCGCTGTTAACCTCGCCGTCGCCGTTAAAATCTCCGTTTTGATTTATCGGATAATCCTCAGGCAACAAGGTGTAATAAAGCAGATAAATAGCGTCATCGCTGTCCACCGAATCGTCACCGTTTACATCGCCCTCTATATAAGAAGGTTTCTTTTCAACAACTGCATAATAACTAAAATGATCAGTTGTAAACACTAAATTTCCAAACGAGGCTGTTGCTTGTATCTCTTGTAGTGTTCCATCTTCTTGTACCCAATAAACTTTACAATAATCCGGTATCCAACCGTTCGGTACCGGAATTGAGACTTGTACAGTTTGATTAGGCTGAGAAATCACTCCGTCTCGCTCAAGATAAATATCTCTTACAATATATTTGTCGGATATATTATCAAGAGAAACCTTTATCTCGTTTGATAAATCTTGTTCTTTGGACAAAACAACGGAATGCATAATATAATTTGATACAGAAAGATCAGTATTACCGTTTTCTGCTTTTACTGAAACGCCGTTATTGCTAAGGCAGCCATTTTCATCATCAAAATAAATTCTCAATGCATGGTTTTCATGTCTTTTGCAAATATCCACTAAAAAATTCGAATAACTTGCATATTCGGAAAACTTAAACATCCCATTAAGAACTTCTCCAAAAGGTCCCATTGCTTTTTTCAATGTGCTCTCAGCAATGCTTATTCCAATGCTTCCGGCTGCAGAAACAATAGTATCTCCTAAATTTATATCACACTCTTCTAGAATTGCTTTTCCTTCATCTACAAAAGAAGCTAAATCACCTGTAATACTGCTTGAAAGTATTTTTTTAAGCGATTTTTCTGTCAACTTCTCAATAAACTTTTCTCCCAGTTTTGCTATTTTTTCATTGTATGATTTTCCAGATAATGCAGCTATATATTCTTTCAAAAACTTATCAACAATATTTTTACCTGTTATTTCAGAGATTTCTTTTTTTGTATTTGCATCCACGCTAACAACATCTCCGAACAGCATAACAGATGTGGTGATAAACTCCGAATAATTAAATATCGCACAAGTATTTGAATACAACGGATCGTTTGTAATTTCTATGTGACCCCCTTTAGGCACTTCAATTTCAATCTGTGTTTTAACAGAATAATTATCTTGTTTATATGTTAAAAGATTCTTGGTAATAAATATATCCTCAACCAATTTATAGCCACTTATAAGAGTATCTTTTATACTAGTTACATACCCACCGTCAAAGCGTTTTATTTGCTCACTGCGTATAATATTACCGTCAGAATCATATACATCTACTACACCGACGATATTAGCCGTATTATAAACATTGAATGTTACAGATATTGCCGCATTATCTTTTGCAGACATTTTGAATTCATCTATATACATTCCGCCTATGTAACCGTTGTATTCGTTGTTACGATCATAATATGACGGCATCGCCTCTGCATTAAATGTTAAAATTCCGGGACTTACTTGAATAACACCGCTAAAAACAGATCCGGTATTGTTTTCAGTAATTGTAATTACCGCCGATCCCTCTTCAATACCATTAATTGTAAAATATGTACCGTCTGATTCTTTTCGTATATCGGATAGAGAAACAATATTATTATTAGACGATACAAATGAATAGGTAGCATTAATATTCTCTTCCACTACAATACCGTTGTTTTCAAGTTGTACTGCCGCACCAATTTGGCGTCCTTTTCCGACTATCATAGCCGGAATTTCTGAATACAGCTTTATTTCATAAGATGATTTTTGAGAAGTAACATTAATGCTTATACTTACGCCTTCAGGCGAAGTTATGGTAATAGTTGATGTTCCCTCTGCTTTTAGCTTTAACGGAATTGTAGCAATGTGCTCGTTTTCCGAAGTGGTGATATAATCACCGACACCAATTTCAATCGTACCGATCTCCACAACATCCGTATTGCTTGATGTGATGTCAAGCGAAGCTATGTTTTCGTTAGCTGATGTGTAGACTACTAAAGAATCGATTACATCACCGACATACCCAGTAATATCTTGACCAAAGGTGAATCGATCTTTGCCGTATTGTATTTGCACTTGCTTTATTTCTGTATTTAGACATATTGCAGGGCGAATACCCTGACTTGTATTATATACTTCAGTGTAATGTCCTACACGACCATCATAATAAATATCACAAGTTGTCCCAGTTGAGTCTCCTGGGCTTCGCAACCACCATTGAGATGTTTGACCAGATATTTTTATTCCTTGACATTTCGCATAATCCGTACTTGATGCCGTTCTCAATGAATCACGAACGCCACTGGAATTAGAAAATCCATAATTACTATTCAAAAGATCGTAGGCAGATAATAGAAAAACATTGTCATAAGTATTTCCGCAGTTATATATTGGTGAATAATTATCTAATTCAGTAGTAATAATGCTATTTTTTTCCATCATAGAAAAAGCTGTATTGTAAAAATTATTATTTAACCAATTACGTATTGTACTATTTTTATAATCATATGCATATACTGAATTATTTACGTCACTATAATAAGGACTATTATTACAGTACACAATATTGCAAAATGCCTGTGAATCAATGATTGAATCACACATAACAAGTCCGGTTTCAGGATCCAATACTCTCCATTTTAGTGGTTGAAATTCAAACCAATGAGTAGTGTCAATATAAAACCCATTGTCATCTTGATAACTATTATTAGATGTTGAGGGAGATCCGGTCCAATATGGTCTATATGTTTTAAAATAAACACCACGATATTTAACACCATTATATATTACATCTTTATACAACATCCACTTTCCCTGTTCCATTGAACCAAAATAACCGTTACCGGAATAGTATCCATAACTAATCCATGTCGCATCTTGATTTTCAAGTTCTCCAATAAGAGTTTTATCTGTAACACTTGATTGTGGATATGAACCAAATTCAATCACATCGCCGACATTATATAAAAATGTATTTGAATTTAAATCATTGTCTTTCTCGCTATCTTCACTGAAACCAAAACCGCAACCTTCTTCTGCAAATACAGATATCGGCTTCATCGATAACACTATAGTCAGACAAATAATGATTGCGAGAATTTTTTTGATAATTTTCATAATTCTGTCTCCTCGTACTTTTTTACCAAAATTAATCATTTCCATCATTACAGCTTCTTTGTTTTTCAACTTCCTTATATTTACTGTACAAATCGACAATTTAGTTCCAGGAACATATTTTCAATAGTTGTACAATTCAATACATTCCTTTGAATACAGTTCCTTCTCTCAGCGGACAAATAAATCCTCATGTTCTCATATTGACCTCCTTGGCATTTTATAACATAATCCCGATTATGTTGCAAATATTATTGCATACATAAAACGCATATGATTTCACTTCTATATTCTATCATACTTATTTATGAAAATCAAGAATTAAACGCCCAAAAAGGAATGGCTTTTTACACATATTTTTAAATTATGCATAGCAAACAAGCCCTTGGTTTTGATTTTTTCAAAATCGCAATAAGAGGCTTCTTTTGCTATGCCTAATAAAAGCCGATAAAAAATTAGATTTCTATATTATTGATATTGTTTATAACATAATCGGGATTATGTTATAAACACTCTGTTTTTAGATTATTAAACGCATATTTTCCATACGGCGGCGGTGTTCCGTGCCGGTGGAAATGATATAAATACGTGTGGTGTTGATACTGCTATGACCTAAAATGTCTGCAAGCTTTGCAATATCCTTTTCGATTCCGTAGAACACACGGGCGAAAAGGTGGCGGAGATTGTGCGGGAATACTTTTGTTGGACTTACCTCTGCTTCAAGGCAGAGGTTTTTCATTTCCCGCCAAATGTTGGTGCGGCTTATCGGTTTGCCGGTGCGGGTTATAAAAATACAGCCCGTTTTAATTCCGTGTGACTGTGCGTAGCGTAAGAGCTTTTTTTGCAGTTCTTTTACAATAAACACTGACCGAGTTTTCGCCTTGCAGGAAACGGTTGCCTCACCGGACTTTACCGACTCGACCGTTATATATTGCAGTTCGCTTACTCTGATTCCTGTACCGCAAATTGTTTGAAGAATTAAATTCAGCCGCTCATTATGCTTATGCTTAGCGGCTCTGCAAAGCCGTGTGTATTCGGCTTTTGTAAGCTCCTTTTCCTCGGAACAGTAGATCTGCTGTTGAAGTTTTATGGATTTCACTTTCAAATCGTGCCAACCTAAAAATGCAAACAGGCTGTTAATGCTTGCAAGCATAGAATTAATGCTCCGCACAGCATAGCTTTCTTGTAATTGCTTTTTATAGTTGATAACTGTTTCCTTTGTTATTTCAGCACCGTTTACATATACCGCAAACGCCTTCACATCCCTAATGTATTTCTCGACCGTCGCCCCGCTCCTTTCCTCTGAAATCAAATGCTCCTTAAACTCGTATATGATTTTCTGTGTTAAAATTCGTCCTTTCATTTTCATTACCTCCTCGGATAATTTAGACCTTATAAGTTTACCCGAAAAGTATGGCTTTTTGAAATTGCTTTTTATTCTTTTCAGAAGGTTGTGGTATATTACCTTAGAAAATGATATTATTCAAGTAATTTCTGAAATTAAAGCCAAAGAAAAAACATTGTATTCCGTTCAAAATTTGCGTCGCATAAACAAAGAAAAGCGTATCTCAAAATTTCTGGACTTCTGCGTTCCTCTGTGGTACTGTTGTATACTGCAAAGGAGGTGCGGAAATGGCACAGATAAGTTTTGAAGAACTATACCGCGGAGAAGGTGCGGGAGAAAAGTATGGTATCTTAGGAGAAGTGATGAAAGGCTTTCTCAAAAATGGGTGTCCGTTGGTGTACGACGAACGGACTTGGCTTGATATGCTACTTGCAAAGCACACGCTGATTGCGGCAGAGAAAATGAAAAATGAGGGCGACACGGTGTCGGGTTTGACCGATGATGTGTCGCCCTCTTCTTATGTGAGGTGGGATGAAAATGAAAACTCTTGAAGATTTATATTACGGAAACATAGCTCCTCACGAACACAGCTTTAAGCGCGGAAGTGAATACAGAAAGGTGTTAGGAAATGTCGTTCAGTATCAAGATGATTTGATGTCAACGCTCACCGAGCAACAAAAAGAAACCTTAGAAAAACTCAAAGACTGCGAGTCTGAGCTGTACGGCATGAATGAGCTTGAAGCCTTTATCAGCGGCTTTAAGCTTGCAGCAAGAATTATGATTGAAGTGACGGAGGAATTGCCGAGCACAGAAAACTGAATCTGAGTAAAGGCTGATCCAATTATTCGGTTCAGCCTTTTCGTTTTTGAAATAAGAGTAAATTAAAAAGTATTCCCCGAAATTCTGAATTTTATTCAAGCACAACTTGACAAGAAACAAATGTTCTGATATAATAACGGCACAGATAAACAAGTGCCTACTTAAAAGTCTGCTGCAGGGCAGCAAAACACAAAAACATATAATGTATTAACGCAAAGATCTTACTTACATATCAGGCACGGACCATTGAAACAAAGCGAACATTCCGTCCGCATTGTTTGTGTGTCCTGATATGGATTAAGGTCTTTATGTTTTGCAAAAAAAGCTTGTTCTATACAGGCAGAAAGAAAGGGGGAAAATTGTGAAGACATTATAGAAAAAGAATATGGAACAGCGGATATACATACATGGCATAAAAGCTATGAAAGAATTATAGGAGGTCAAACCTTATGAAACAATCAAATTACAAGTCTTACGATGAACTGCCGCTGTTCCTCAATGCGGAAATGGTGGCAAAGCTCCTCGGTATCTCCATCTCAAGCAGCTACGAGCTGAT
>JAQXZB010000062.1 GCA_029226975.1 Clostridiales bacterium
CCGACAATCGTTGTTGCGTTAATTCTTTCCGCAGCTGCCGATGCGCAGAGAATTAACTGAGTGCTTATCACAGACATCGCCATGATAAGCGCCGCTGTTTTTCGTAAAACATTTTTCATTTTTACATCGCTCCTTTTATAAATTATTTTTATTTATTTTCATGTAATACGGCGCAGAGTGGTCGCAGTTTATCCGCACCGCTTACAAAAAATACTGATATTGTGCAATTATCATCCAATTCCTCGGAAATAATCTCCGCGCTTACGCTTGCTGTATTTCCCCGTGCAAATGACATTATTGTGTCTGACGATACATTCGCAATCATCTTGCCGTCTTTGTATGCGGCGATTATCATAACCACGTCCGACGCCTTGTTGTCCTTTTCATATATTGACTTGATATTTGCATCAGCTTTTATTTTTCCGTCCGTTATTTCGGATTTGTTTATATTAAGACTTTGAACATAAATATCATCGCAATAGCCTTTTGTTGTAAATGACAGCTTTTTACACGAAACCAAATATCCCTCCGAGTCCTTCATTCCTTCCGATACATATATGCTGTAGCTTTTGGGAAATTCAAACTGACCGTCAAATATAAGCCTTACAGTATTGCTTTCTTCCTTTTCAACGCCTATGCATGTATAGCCGTCAAGATAGAACAAATCCGATGTTACGCTATCAATATCAATATTTCTGTCGAACTGTACATAGACATTGGCATTTCCTTCATTGTCCATTGCCGAATCCGATACAGCGGCGGTTGTTTTGGGTCTTACGCTCGAAACCTTAAAGTTCTTTATGTATATGTCCGCATCCTCCGAAATGGATGTGGGCAAGATAAATTCAAGGGTATCTATTGCCACTGCGTCCTTCCATGTGTAACGTGCGTTATCCGATGAAAACGCATCGAGAGGAATTTTAAATTCATACCATTTCCCCGATTCCGACTCAGTAAGATTATATGTAAATTCCGGCCAGTTATTGTCAGCTGTCTTTATGCTCAGATAAATCTGAGTAGGCATTATTCCGGTTGAATACATCTCAAATTCCAGATAAGCCATATCCGATTCGTTAGGAACTCTTATCGATTGGTCTATGTTAGCGTGATTGCGGCTTGCGAAGAGCAGAAATGCATTGCTGTTACCCGCTTTTACCGGGAACAATACGCTGTTCTCCTCTCCTGTTTCGGGATCTGCCGCGCCCTGCACTGCCTGCTGCAGCGGCACTGCGCCTGTTCCGACCTTGTTTGCAACACCCATCGCCTTGCCGGAGCCTGTTTCCCACGGATTATACAGTCTGTTGCTGTCTATCCATCCGTTTGACGCAATCAGCGTGTTATACATAACCGTATCGACGTCACTGCCGCCCTCGGCGGTAAAATGGATTTTTGCCGACTTAAGAGTGTATTCATCCTCATCCATTATCCCTCCCGCAATGTTAAGAATATATTCTCCGGGATATTGCAAGCTTCCGTCAAACAACAGTCTTATTGTGTTTCCGTTTAAAATCTCCAATTCCGTACACACGAATCCGTCCATTGTAAACATATCGCTGCACAGTGTACCAACCGCTATATCTCTTGAAAATTCAACGTTTACATATGTTCTGTTTTCACCCGCAATGCCAAAGCCTTTAACCGACGGTTCTGTCGGAAGTCTCAGCGTTGTGGTAAAAGACAGCTCACATGAAATTGCCTCCTCGCCCTCTGCATCCATCAATCCGCCACCCACGCAGAGAACATAGTCGCAGGGGCATACAAAGGTTTCCTCAAAAATTATCTTAAACGTTTTTTCATCTATCCGCTCAACCGAACTGCATGTAAAACCGTCTATTGAAAACTTATCCGGGGTTACGGTACTCTCGTCCATAGCCTTTGAAAACTCCAGCTTTACAAACGAACGTTCTGATGCGTCTATCCCCGTCGATACAATGCTTGACGATGTCATCAGCTTTGTTTCGGCTATACGCATATTCTTTATATATACCTCGCTGTCTGCCGAAACGGAGGCGGGCATATAAATCTTTAGCTGATCTACCGCAACGGCATCACGCCAAGTATAGCCTTTTGAAACGGTGAAAGCGGAAAGCGGAAGACTCACCTTTACCCACTTGCCCGTTTCACTCGCAAGAGTATGAACCATACTCTTCGTCTCCCCGTCATTCATAAGTGACTGAAGCTGAAGTCTTGCCGGAAACTGCTCCGTTGCATATATGTCAAATTCGATATATGCGGCATCCGACTCATTAGGTATATTCATTGCCGCAGAGCTGTCGTTTACGTCACGGCTCGCAAAAAGCAGATAGGCATTCGCCAATCCTTTGGTAAGCGCAAATTTTATACCCGACTCATCTTCCGGAGCCGCTGCTCCCTGCTCGGCTGTGTCGACATATGTACCGGAACCTCGATATACTCCCAGTGACTTTCCCGTTTCGGTTTCGGCTTCCTGAATTATTATGCCGCTGTTTGTCATACCGTCATTTCCCGCAATCTCTGTATATGTTACGAGGTTTACCTCCCCTGCGGCAAGAGCCGCAGAGGGAAGCATAAATGCGGTAAAAACAGCCGCGAGGTAAAAGCATAATACTTTTTTTAGTTTTATCTTCATACCAAACCTTCCTTGTTATTTAACCTATTTCATTATTATTTTACCAGTGTCAGAGTCGACCACGGCGACGGGTCTAACCAGTTGTTCTGCGTACCGTTAAAGCCTATAATTCCGCATCGGCTGTTATCGCTTCTGTTATTGTCATTATCGATAACATTAGTATCAAAACCAATCTCTTTGCCCGGCTCAACCGTCACTCCCACGCTTGACCACGGAATTGCTATTTCTGTTACATATCCGTCATCAACCGGTTTAGATATACTGTTTGCCGTTGTTTTTCCGGCAACAAATACATATTGCTTGCAGTGTGCGTCATACGATTTGCCCTTTATGTTGTTTCCGTCAATATATACCTCAACAGCATCGCATCTTGTGTTGTCCGGATGACCCGTAAATATAACCTTATCGTTCACCTTTACTGCGACATACAAATATTCTTCGTCCCACATAAGTCCGAACTGCGCCATATTGTCCGTTTCTCCCCAATAGAGCTCATCCGTTTCATAATCGAGTGTCCATTCGCTTATATCTCCGTCATAAACAAAATCATCGGATTTGTACTTAACATTGAGCTTGGACTTATCAACAGCCTTTGACATATCACGATATATTGTAAAGTACTCGGGCTTGCTGACATTTCCGGCTGTGTCTTTACTCTGAATTTTAAATGATGTTTGTGCATCCGTCACCATCACATATGATGAGAACGTCAAGTCGTCGTTTACTGCAACATCCTTACCGTTAATTCTCACATATCCGGGTTCGTTGATCCTGCCCTCAAGCTTGTAATTTTTCTTTATAACAGGCACTGAAGGCATATTTGTAATTTCCGTTGTCGGTGCAGTTATATCTCGTGTAACGTTTATCGTCTTTACGGGAGATACTTTGCCATCACTGCGTTTTGCATATACCGATATTTCCGTATTCTCGCCCGCTAACGGATAACTTACACTGAATTTTTTGTTTTCATCCGTCTGTACCGACTTTTCGTTTACAAATATTTCAGCATCAGTGCTCGCTGTTCCCGAAACCGTTATGCTCTCTTCTTTTGTTAAAACGCTATCAGAGTTGTCAAGCTCCAGCTCAATAAAATCAGGGATATACCGAACTCTTATTTCTTTTGGCTTTGCCTTGTTTTTTGCCTCGTCCACAGCCTCTATTCTGAAAACGTTTTCACCCTCCGAAAGCGTTACCTGCTTTTCAAACGTCAAATCCTTTGAAAGCTCTGTCGGAACGTTATTGATACGCAGCTCCGAAATTTTATTAACGCTGCCCTTAATCGTAAGCTTATCGTCAATGACTGCGTATTTTATTCCGTAATCATACGATGTGCTCTCGTTCTGTGTTTCAATCACCGGCGGTATATCGTCAAGCTCCGCAAGCTGGTAATACGTAACTCCCGTATCGGCGGTAGAAACGTATACTCGTCCGTATACATTCATATCGCCCGCAATTCCGTCCTCCTGACCTATTGTATAGCTTTGGCTGTCGTCATCGATACGTCTGAATGTCGCTCCCATATCATCGCTTATATACACACCTCTCGTTCCGTCTATCAAAGCCGTAACATACAGTGCCGGATACACGGAACCCGGCTTGCCCTTGCCGAAAGAGAAATGTGAACGACCGTCAAACGTCACGCCTTCAACCCTTCTCCACGATTTTCCGAAATCAGTGCTTTTCCAAAGCTTTCCGCCGCCTCTTACGAAAACCTCGCCCTCTCTTCCAGGTGCCGCCGCCATTGACGGGTTGCCAAAGCTGCTGTCTAAATCATTGAAGGAAACAGTCTTTGTCCATGTTTCTCCGGCATCTCTGGTAACATAGAAATCCTTGCTCTCGCAATAATAGAACGTCTTTCCGTCAACTGTATCGGAAACAAGTATATATTCCCAATATTTCGACCATACTTCCGAGCTTGCATCGGATTTTACTCCTTCAAGCTCTTCCCACGTCTTTCCCCAGTCTTTTGAGCGGTACAAAGAGCCTTGCACTCCGTTCTGCTTTGCTCCGCCTGCAATGATAATGGGATATCCGTTCTTTTGAACCGTAGCAGACAAAGCTATGCTTATGCATGCCTTTCCTCTGTCCCACGTATCGTTTATCTTTGCCAGTCTGCCGTAATCGGTGGAAAGAGCTATATTGTTTCCCATGCTGTTTCTGCCGAGTCTTGCAACGAATGACGGATCTTCATTGCAGTAATCCATATCCGTTGCCCAGCCTATATCCATATTTTGCTCGGATGACTGGCTCAAGCCTCTGTGATACGGATCTTCCGCTATCATAAAGCCTCTGTCATAGCAGCTCATAAGAAGCTTGGGTGCATCCTTATGCGGTATACTCATAACCTTCAAGCATACAAGCTCTTCCATGCCGCGCTCCTGATATTCGCACTCAAGCATATCGTCAGAGCCGTTCAGCTCCTTATATATGTTCTTTATCGCTATCAATCCCGCACCGTCTGCCATAAGCGCACGCTTTGGATCCTTCGGATCCTGAACAAGCTCCGCCAGATTCCAACCCATATCAGTTCTTATGCACTCCCATGTCTTTCCGCCGTCATACGAACGATAACGCTCATAGTCATTATTAGTCCATGATTCTCCCGACGCCAATATAAAGTTGGGATTCGTGTAATCAACAATAAATGCTCCTATTCCCTGACGACCTTCTTTAATATTGTTAAGAGGCGGTGTAATATCAGTCCACTTGCCCGAATTATATTTCCAAAGTCCTCCTCCGCCTACCGGTACGCCAAGTCCCGTTCTTGCGTTTGCCGCAACATATAAGGTATCTCCGACAAGCTTGATTCTTGTGGGGTACTGCGGAGAGTTTTCGATCAGCTTAAATGTTTCTCCGGCATCCTCACTCACGCACAGTCCTTTTCCGGCAACAGACGCATATATAAGCGATGTGTTACCCTCATCGTTTTTATACCGTCCGTCAAACATTACAATATTTACGCCGTGATCCTTATAACCCGTATACACAGCTGCATTTTGCGTCCATGTCTTTGCGCCGTCACGGCTTACAAGCAGTCCGTCGTTCTGCGTTCCCACATACACTATATTTGAATTGTTTGGGTCTATTGCTATACGCTCACCCGATACTCTTGTTGCTATGTTTCCGTGTACCGGTACGGAAAGTACATTCTCCCAAGAATCGCCGCGGTCATATGACTTTAAAAGTCCTGTTTTCGGGTTTGTATAACCCCAGCCTACAAGAGCATACACAACCTCAGTGTCGTTAGGGTCGGGCATAAGGCTCAATACGCTTATAAGCTCATGGTCTTCTCTCGGAATCACATTTAATAGCTGAGTCCATGATCTCGTTTCCGGCTGCCATCTGTAGCAGCCGCC
>JAQXZB010000063.1 GCA_029226975.1 Clostridiales bacterium
TTTTTTATCTTATAAGCAAAAATGCCGTATATGCCCCGTAAATCAGTATCATCACGATACCGGCAGGTCTTGTTATTTTCTTTTTTGCAAGGGCGATTACATACACCAAAGCCATTATTCCCGTTAAAATACACACGTCCCACAGCGCGTATCCGTCCGTACCCATATCCCCGATTACCGCGGACATTCCCAGTATGAAAAGAATGTTAAATATATTCGAGCCTATGGCATTGCCCACTGCAATATCGTTTTGCCCTTTTTTTGCCGCCACCACTGAAGTAACAAGCTCCGGAAGCGATGTTCCCACCGCCACAACCGTAAGACCGATAACCGTTTCCGTAAGTCCCGCCGCAAGCGCAATTGCCTTTGCACCCATTACGGTCAGCTGTCCTCCGGCTATTACCCCGGCAATTCCCACCGCTATAAGAATCAGACATTTTGTCCAGGACATGGGCTTCTCCTGTTCGGGTGAAGCTTCGCACTGATTTTTCTTTCCCGGCATAACCGACCCCGCCATAAATATCACAAACATCACCAAAAGCGCTATGCCGTCAAGCCTTGTCAGTGCGGTTTCGCCGCCGTTTAACGTAACCAACAGCACAGCAAGCAGCACAGTTATGCCTATACAAAACGGAAAATCCCGCCTTAACATATCCCGCTTCACCGCCACCGGCGCTATTATGGCACTCATGCCCAAAACCACAAGAGTGTTAAACATATTCGAGCCGATTACGTTTCCTATGGCTATTTCATTGCTGCCGGTTACCGACGCGGTTATGCTTACCGCCGCTTCGGGCAGGCTTGTCCCGAAAGCAACAACTGTCAGCCCCACAATGTATGCCGGAATTTTAAGCCGATTTGACAAAGCACACGCCCCGTCAACAAAAAAATCCGCACCCTTTACCAGCAGAACAAAGCCCGCTATAAGAAATACCACCATTAAAACCATTTTATTTCCCTCCTTGTCAAAATAAAAGAGACTTCTATTGCGTATGCAATAAAAGTCTCGTTGCTTACTGAAGAACCGGGATTTATCCGTACTGACGATTTCTCCAACGCGCACCGCGCGTGAACTACTCCCTTTTACAAGGATATTATACGACATTTTCTTACATTTGTCAATACCCTTTATCATAACTTGGAGCTTTTTATCATCTTCATTCTGGAATGTTCCTCCCTGTCCTTTTCCTCCAGGGAATCGGAAATATCCTTTACAATCATCTCATATTGAGGAATAGTTATATTTTCAAGAGCGTTGGCGCGCTTTTGCGTTTTTTTGATGTTCATCGCAAGGCGGTAAACCGAATTTTCTATCTCGGCAAGCTGTATTGTCAGCTCCTTAACCCGCCCGAAGCACAGCGAAGCCTCGTCTATTGCCGAGGAGGTTTCCGCAAAGCCGTAGGGCGGTCTGCCGGAAGGCTTTTGGGCTCTTACAACCGGAATTTCCACGCCCATTACGCTCCTTAAATCTATGGTTATGCTCTCCTCAAAGCTTGCCGCGTGAGCATGGCGCTCAACCTCGCTTATGCCCATAAGCACGTTTGCGCTTTCAAGAGCCTTGTAGGCGCGGGCAAAGGTTTCCTCAATCTTTGCCTCAACGTCCTTTGCCTCCTCGATAAGCTGCATCATCTCCCTTATGAGGATATTGCGCTTTTTATCGAGCATTTCATAGCCCTGCTTTGAAAGACGCAGCGTGTTCTTGGCAGCCATAAGGTTGCCCTTTGTCGGCGCTAATTTCTGCATTACTCCTTCACTTCCTCCGCTTCGGCGCTTCTGTAATACTTATCCAAAATCTCGTCGCTCACTCTGTCAAGCTCGCTCTTGGGCAACATTCCCAACAGCTTCCAGCCCAAATCGAGAGTTTCCTCAATGCTTCTGTTTTCGTCCTTTGCCTGGGTCAGGAACCGGGCGTCAAAGGCCTTTCCGAACTCAATATACTTTTTGTCTATGGGTGAAAGCTCATCCTCGCCTATTACCGAGGCAAGGCTCTTTGCGTCCTCAACCTTGGAATACGCCGCAAAAAGCTGATTGGCAAGCTCCGGGTGATCCTCCCTTGTATAGCCCTTGCCTATACCGTCCTTCATCAGTCTTGACAATGACGGCAGTATGGAAACCGGCGGGTACACGCCTGACAGGCTCAATGATCTGCCCAAAACTATCTGACCCTCGGTTATATATCCCGTAAGGTCGGGTATCGGGTGGGTAATATCATCGTTGGGCATGGTCAAAATCGGCACCTGCGTTACCGAGCCCTTTGCGTCCTTTATAATTCCCGCGCGCTCATAAAGGGAGGCAAGGTCGGAATACAAATATCCCGGAAAGCCCTTTCTTGAGGGAATTTCGCCCTTTGACGAGGATATTTCTCTTAAAGCCTCGGCGTAGGAGGTCATATCCGTTAATATAACCAGAACGTGCATATCGTGCTTAAATGCAAGATACTCTGCCGCCGTAAGCGCACATCTTGGTGTGATTATTCTTTCAACCACAGGGTCGTTTGAAAGGTTTAAAAACATTACAACCTTGTTTAAAACGCCGCTGTCCTCAAAGGATTTTCTGAAATAGTTGGCAACATCGTGCTTTACGCCCATTGCCGCAAAAACTATGGCAAATCTGTCGCCGTTTACATCGTCCTCGTCCACAACCTTTGCCTGTCTTGCAATCTGCACCGCAAGACTGTCATGGGGCAGACCGTCGCCGGAAAATATGGGCAGCTTCTGACCTCTTATAAGCGTTGCAAGACAGTCAATGGAGGAAATACCCGTCTGAATAAAGTTGTTGGGGTATTCCCTTGAAACCGGGTTTATCGGCTGTCCGTTTACGTCGCGGACCTCGTCTGCAAAATAATCGCCCAGCCCGTCTATGGGTCTGCCGACACCGTCTAAGGTCCTTCCCAAAATTTCCTTAGAAAGCGGCAGCCGCATAGGCTCGCCCATAAACCTTGTTTTCGTATTGGTAAGCGAAAGTCCGCTTGTTCCCTCAAAAAGCTGAATAACCGCCTTATCTCCCGAAATTTCTATAACTCTGCCCAAACGCTTTTGACCGCTGTCAAGAGTAACCGTTACCATTTCCTCATAGAAAGCGTCCGTTATTCCGTCTATAACCGCAAGGGGTCCCTGGATATTATTAAGACCCATATATTCTATAGCCATATCCGCTCCCCCTTTCTATTCCTCGTCAAGCTTTGCCGCTATCAGCTTATCAAAGCTGTCGTTTATTTTTTCTGTCAATGCCTTTATGGGCTCCTCGAAATTATCGTTGCTTATCGAGTATTTCATTCGGATTACCTCCTCGACAACCCCGGTTTTTGCAACCTTTGAAAGCACAATACCCTTATCGACCATCTGCTTCATGCGCCTGTCAAGGGTTAAAATAACGTCCATCATTCTGTTCTGCTTTGCCAGCGGCACATATGTATCGTCCGCATGGAAAGCGTTCTGCTGCAAAAATCCCAGTCTTATGGCTCTTGCAACCTCAAGAGTAGCCTTTTGGCTGTCGGGCAGAACGTCCGCACCGATAAGCTTTACAATCTCCAAAAGACTGCTTTCCTCCTGAAGAATAGCCATTATTCGGGTACGCTTATCCATAAAGTCCTTTGAAACATTCGCACTGTACCAGTCTGTCAGCTCGTCAACGTATTCGCTGTAGCTTGAAAGCCAGTTGATTGCCGGATAATGTCTTGCATATGCAAGGGATTTGTCAAGGGCCCAAAAGCAGCGTATAAAACGCTTGGTGTTCTGCGTGACCGGCTCCGAGAAATCTCCGCCCTGGGGAGAAACCGCGCCGATTATGGAAACCGAGCCTTCCGTTCCGTTTAAGTTGGTTACATAGCCGGCTCTTTCGTAAAACGCCGAGAGCCTTGACGCCAAATATGCCGGGAAGCCCTCCTCGGCGGGCATTTCCTCCAAACGTCCCGAAATTTCTCTTAAAGCCTCCGCCCATCTTGAGGTGGAGTCCGCCATAAGCGCAACGTCATAGCCCATATCCCTGTAATATTCAGCCAGTGTAACGCCTGTGTAAATACTTGCCTCACGTGCCGCAACCGGCATATTGGAAGTGTTTGCGATAAGCACTGTTCTGTCAAGCAACGGTCTGTTGGATTTGGGGTCGATAAGCTCCGAAAATTCCTCCAGAACCTGCGTCATCTCGTTGCCGCGCTCTCCGCAGCCGATATATACGATTATATCCGCGTCGCACCATTTTGCAAGCTGATGCTGTGTCATTGTTTTTCCCGTACCGAAGCCGCCGGGGATTGCCGCCGCGCCGCCCTTTGCCAGCGGGAACATCGCGTCTATTATTCTCTGTCCCGTCACAAGGGGTACGGAAATGGGCTGACGCTTCAGATACGGTCTTGCCTGCTTAATGGGCCATTCCTGCTTCATACATATGTCCACAAGCCCGTTTTCCGTCTGAAGCTTTACAATCGGCTCGCAGATATTGTAATTTCCGTCGGGAGCTGCCCATTTTACTATGCCCTTTACATTGGGCGGAATCATAATGCGGTGCTCAATAAGAGTTGTTTCCTGGGTTACGGCGATTATGTCGCCGCCCGAAACCGCGTCATTTTCCTTTGCCCGAACGGTAACGCTCCAGGTTTTTGTTTCATCAAGGGGCGTAACCTTCATGCCTCTTGCGATAAATGCGCCGGAGCCTTTGCGTATCTCCTTTAAGGGATGCTCTATACCGTCAAATATGTCGGAAATGATACCCGGTGCGAGGGTGATGGACATCGGCGAGCCGGAGCCTTTAACAAGCTCTCCCGCCTTAAGCCCCGAGGTTTCCTCATATACCTGCACTATCGTAGCGTCCTCTTCGACACCGATAACCTCGCCGATAAGCTCCTCGTCGCCCACATATACCATTTCCTGCATACCGAATTCATCCGAACCCTTTACCTTCACAACAGGTCCGTTTATTCCAAATATACGACCTTCTGCCATGTTTAATGTTCCTTTCTGTTATCGACTTCTATTCTATGGTCAGACCGCTGCCGGTGAGAAAATCCTTTTTCTCCTCGGCAAGCATCTCTTTAAAGGAATAATCCACGCTTACGCGTCTGTCGGGATTAAATACCTTTACTCCGCCGATAAAATCCTTTTCATCGGCTGCCTGAACGGAAATTGTCGAATAGTCCTCGGACAGGGCAATTATCTCGTCCTTATACTTCAAATCGTCACCCGATACATATACAAGCTTGCTGCCCTTGCCGACCTCCAAAAGCGCTCTTTCGGTTCTGCGCATAAGCCATTCCCTGTATTCATCGGTTTTCATAAATTCCTTTAATTTATCGCTTACCTCAAGCATAACCTCGTTTATGATGCTGTCACGATATAAAAGCAGCTGCTTTTTTGCGTCAAGCTCCGCCTGCAGGACCTGCTGATTTTCCTTTTTCTTCGCTTCTATGGTATTAAGCTGAAGCTGTGTTGAAGCCTCCTCCCGGTACTGCGCCTCCTTCTCGGCAATAATCGCGTCATGCTTCTTTTGCATGCTGTCTATCATACCTTCTCTTTTGCCGGAAGCATCTCTCATTACCAGTGATGAGAAAGTATTAAGCTTTTCATTCATAATGTCCATTTGTAATCAACCTCCCTTTAGGGTAATTAAAGCTTTAGCCCTATAGATTCCTGCACAAGTCCGTTTATCGACCCGGCTATGTCACGGCTGCCGTGTCTGTCGGGTATTTCGACAATCAGGGGTGTGTGCAGGGTAAGCTTAAGGCTTCTTATATAATCCTTTACGGTTGCGGCAGCCTTCTCGGTCAATACAAGAATACCGAGTTCCTTGTCGGACAGCGCGGATTTAACGGCTTCGGTGACCTCCTCGCTCGTATGAGCAACACAGCCTCTTATTCCCGCAAGCCTCATTCCCACAAGGGTATCCACGTTGTCGCTTATCAGATACATTTTCATTTACAAGTCATCCCTTTAGCTGTTTAAGATCATAAACGAAATTACCAGACCGTAAAGAGCGATACCCTCTGCAAGAGCAACGAAGATAAGGGTTTTACCCATGATTTTCTCGTTCTCGCTCATTGCGCCTATAGCCGCAGACGCAGCGGACGCAACCGCGATACCGCCGCCCACGCCGCTAAGACCGGTTGAAAGAGCGGCGCCTATGTATTTTAGGCCCTCGCCCACGCTCATTCCCGTCTGTGCCGCTCCCGCAGCGAAAGCGGGAACGGAGCAGCCCAGCGTATATACAACACCCACGCCGATAACGGCGAAGAACGAAATTGCGTTCATTAAAAGACATTCCTTACCCTTTGATTTGCCTGACTTATAATAAAGAGCAATCGGAGCCAGAACACTTAACGCTATTAAAACAAATAATACCTTCATCAACATTTTTAATTACCTCTCTTTTTATTTATTCTTTAAGGAAACAAATTCCTTGCCGCCGCCTCTGAAATAACGGCTGAACATTTCATAATACTCAAGTCTTAATACCTGAATTGCGACTATAAGCGCTTCCAAAACCATGACTATGATATTTCCCACAACCATAACCACAGCTCCGCCGACGCCGCCGCTCTTTGAAAGAGCCGCAACGGCCATCATCATGCCCACATGTATAATCGCGAACGCGCCTATTCTTAAGAAGGATATTGTGTTGGTAATAAAGCTCAGCACAACCTCGAACATCTCAAAGAGATTTTCAACAAAGAACATTCCGCTTTTGGGAAGCCAGTTCTTGTTCCCCTCCACAAGCTTTGAAAGCGGCTCGCACATATACATTGCAAGCAATGAAACCGCAAACATCAGTCCTATAACAATGCCGGGTATTCCAAGACCCAAAACCGCATTCAGTGCAAGAAGCACAACGCCCAAATAGAACACTATGCCCGCAATTCCGTTATGTCCGAATATCGCCTCGCCGTACTGCCTTGCCCTTATGGTATTGGCAACGTTTAGGCACATTCCCATAATTATGGTTATCGCACCCATGCACACCGTACCGATAAGCAGCGGCATAATTGATTCCATGGGCTTTATGGTTTCTATATGGAACAGCTGCGGTATAATCTCCTCGTTTCCGAAGAATGAGCCGTATATAAAGCCGCTCACAATTCCCGCCAGTCCAACCATTCCGATAATTCCGCCCAAATCCAGCTTTTTTATCTTGTAGGCGGCAAAGCCGGCTATGGCAAGCACCGCACTCTGTCCCACATCGCCGAACATTATTCCGAAAAACAGAATATAGGTTATGGCAAGTATGGGCGTGGGGTCTATCTCGCCGTAACGGGGAAGCCCGTACATCTTCACGAACATTTCAAAGGGACGGAAGATGAAGTTGTTTTTAAGCTTTGTCGGCGGGCTTACACCCTTTATTTTATCCGGGTTTTCAAAATACATGATAACCACATCATCCGACTGTGAGATTTCCTTCTCAAGCTTTTTCGCTTCCGATGCCTCCATCCAGCCCACCACATAGAAGAACATATCCGAATGTACGGCGTTTCTTCTTATCTCGTCGAACTGACTTCGCTTTCTGGCAAGATTGTATATTCCCGAAAGCGTCATTCTTGCGTCCAAAAGCATACCGGAGGTTTTTTGACTTAATTCTTCCTTTTTCCGTTTATATTCCTCGTTTTCGCTGCGAAGCTGCTTTTTTATCTCATAGGGAATACCCGTATGCTTTGTATCTATCTGCTCCTCCTCGAAATACAGGGAATCGAAAACCTCATCGACCTTTCTCTTCTTTAAGAGAGGCACGAAGTAAAAGCCCCATACGTCCGTTGTGTTTTCATAGGTTTTTACAAAAACCGTTTCAAGGTTTTCAAGATAGGTGTTTAAGGTTTTGTAGCTCGGCTTTGAAATATGCCCGAATCTTACGGCGATATATTCCATACCGAATATCTTCTCCAAAGGCTCATCAACATCTATCATCAAATTCATCTGTTCAATGGTCTTTTCGTTTTCTTCGATTTTTTTGTCAAGCTCCGCACTTTCTGTCCGCTCATTTTCAATTCTGCTGTTTATAGAACCGATGTACTCCTGCATTTTCTCATAGGTCATGCTGTTGTCTGCCAAGAAATCGGCGTCCGGCTCATAATTTGCAAATTTAAGTATGGAAAGCGCGTCCTTTGCCAAAGTTTCGTAATAATTTGAATCCTCAAAGCTTTCAAGACGCTTGCGGTTTGTAAGCACGCTTGCAGCCTTTTCCAGATGAATATCCCTGCCGTATATATATTTCTCAACAATGCTGTCAAAGCGGCTTATCTGTCCCGAAATAGTTACGGCCTTCATCTTAACTATTGCCAAAGCTTTCTCTCCTCCCTTCCGTTATATATCCAGTCTGCGGCGTATTTCCTCGGGCTCGACCCCGTAACGCACACATTCGATTATTGTCTTTATATTAAGCACTTCAAATTCCTTTAGGTACAAAAACGCATACACCGCCGCCAAGGACTGCGAATGACTGACAAAAACTCTTTTGGCGTTTTTTCTTATCATTCTGCGGTAATTAAGCTCGGGATATGTACCCGTCTCAACTCCGCTAAAGAGCTTTGCGTACTTGGTTTCCCGCACTCTTGCAAGGAAAATTTCCGCACTCTCGCTCTTTACGAGATTTTTTATTTCCTCCTCACTTATCCTGTGCCGTACCGGAATAAGATATGTGTAAATCAGCTCTTCGGGGAAATTAAAGAACTTTTTGCCCCTATAAATCCACATAAGATTAAGAGCGTCTATCTTGCTCCCCACAAGCAGCCGAAACAGCTCCCGCTGATCCTTGGGAACCTTTGTATTTATATCGCGCCAAAAGGCGTTGTAATAAAAGCTTTCCAAAATCATGCTTATGGAGAAAAACTCCACATCCAGGCTCTGCGCCCGCCTTAACGGCTCGTAATAGGGAGTGTTTTTGCAGGCGTTGGCACAATCGTCAAGATTTTTTGCGCTGTACATTCCCTCCCGGTCAATCCCGGTATGGGTCTTAAAAAACCTTTCGAATATTTCATCGTTTATCTCGCCGGTATCACGTTCCTCATGGGTGTAAATATACTGAATTTCCCTTATGAGAAATTCTATCTCATGATGCATGAACCAATATTTGAGGATGTAACGCTTGCTGCTGTCCGCAAAGCTGTAAAGGCGGGTATAATCGTTTACCACGCTGCCTTTTACCAAAATTTCCATCTGACCGCGGTGTATGTCCGCCGCGTTTATGTCGGAGAGAATGTCTCCGTAGCCCGGAGTATTTTTCATGTATGAGCACACATCGTTTACGGTCTTTTTGCCCATAAGCTGCTCATAGTCCTCCGGGGTAAGGAATTTGGCGTGCATCGCTTTAAGCTTGGCGGAAAGTGCGCTGTAATCCACATTCATATGTCATCCCTCTTCCCGTCAGCCGATTATATTCTTAAAAATCCGATTTACCCATTCTTCCTTGTTATGCTCGTATTTTTTTCTAAGCTCTTCGGCATGGTATTTTTCCTCGTTCTGTATCATTTCGCAGCGTTCCTTTGCCTCGCGCTCCTGTTCTATGGAAATCTCGCGGCAGCGCTGTTCCGTTTCTCTTTTTATCTTCTCGTGCAGCTTGTGGGTTTCGGCATCAAGAGAGCTTTCAAAGGCGCTGTCCGCCTGCTTGGCGTCCTTCATAAGCTCCTGCGCCTGTTCCTCAATATCGATTATTTTTAAAATTAAATCCTCCATATTGACCCCTCCTTTTAAAAAAGTATAGGAATTTAATTTTTTAAGGATTGCAGCGGAGCCGGTATTCTTCCGCCCCTGCTTACAAATTCTTCGCTTGAATATCCGCTGACCGGCATAACCGGTCCCGTTCCCAAAAGTCCGCCGAATTCAACAATATCGCCGACCTTTGCGCCCGGCGCGGGAATTACTCTTACGGCGGTGGTCTTGCTGTTTACCATTCCTATTGCCGCCTCGTCGGCAATAATTGCCGATACGGTTGCGGCTGAGGTATCACCGGGGAGAACTATCATATCCAGTCCCACCGAGCAAACGCAGGTCATTGCCTCAAGCTTTTCAAGCTTTAGTGCGCCGCATTTTGCCGCTTCAATCATTCCGGCATCCTCGCTTACCGGGATAAACGCGCCGCTTAGACCCCCTACATAGCCCGAAGCCATAACTCCGCCTTTTTTAACCGCGTCATTTAACAGTGCCAAAGCCGCAGTCGTGCCGTGAGTACCGCATTTTTCAAGACCCATTTCCTCTAATATATACGCCACACTGTCGCCCACCGCCGGAGTAGGTGCCAGGGACAAATCCACAATTCCGAAGGGAACGTTAAGCCGCCTTGAAGCTTCCTGTGCCACAAGCTGACCCATTCTCGTTATCTTAAATGCCGTTTTCTTTATGGTTTCGGCAACCGTTCCGAAGTCCGCACCCTTAACCTTTTCAAGAGCGCATTTTACAACTCCGGGTCCCGAAACGCCCACGTTTATGACACATTCGCCCTCGCCCTCGCCGAGAAATGCGCCTGCCATAAAGGGATTATCCTCAACAGCGTTGCAAAATACCACAAGCTTGGCGCAGGCAAAGCCCTGTGTATCCTTTGTAAGCTCCGCAGCCTCTTTTACCACCTCGCCCATTCTCTTTACCGCGTCCATGTTTATTCCGGCTCTTGTTGAGCCGATATTTACGCTGGAGCAGACAATGTCTGTTTCTGCAAGGGCGCGGGGTATGGAATCTATAAGAATTTTTTCACCCTTTGTCATGCCCTTATGTACAAGAGCGCTGTATCCCCCTAAGAAATTCACGCCGGTTTTCTTTGCCGCCCGATCTAATGCCTTTGCGATTTTAACCGCATCGTCCACTGTGGGATTTTCCAAAGCGTCCACAAGGGTTGCCGCCGGTGTGACCGAAATTCTTTTATTTACGATGGGGATACCGAACTGCTGCTCTATATCCTCGCCGGTTTTCACCAAATCGCGGGCATACTCGGTAATTTTATTATAAACCTTTTCGCACACCTCATCCACATCCGGTCCGGCGCAGCTTTTTAAGGAAATACCCATTGTTATCGTTCTGATGTCAAGGTTTTCCTTGTCTATCATATTTATTGTTTCGATTATTTCAAACGGATTTATCATATGCTCCTCCCAAAATTACAGCTTGTGCATTGACGAGAAAATCTCCTCGCGCTGAACGTGAATTGAAAGTCCCATTTCACCCGCAGCCTCGTCAAGCTTCTTTGTTATGGACTGTACGGACTCCTTTGAGTCCTCAAAGTCAACAAGCATAATCATTGTAAACATAGTCTGCATAATTGTCTGAGAAATATCCAGAATGTTTATATTATTTTCAAAAAGCACCCCGCTCACCTTGGCGATTATGCCCTTTTTATCGTTTCCTACCACTGTTACAACAGCCTTCATTTATTTGCTCCTTCCGCATTTTCTCTTTGCCTTAAGGCTTCATACATCAGTACCGATGCCGCCACAGAGGCGTTTAGGGAATTTATGTTTCCCCGCATCGGAATACTTACCGTAAAATCACATTTTTCCTTTACCAGACGGCTTATTCCGTCACCCTCCGAGCCTATCACCAGTGCAAGCGCGCCGGTCAGGTCGGCTTTTTTCATGTCCTCGCCGTCCATGTCCGCAGCCGCAACCCAAAGCCCCTGTTTTTTCAAATCCTCTATTGCCGCGCTTATATTGGTTACCTTGGCAACGGGAACATATTCCGCAGCGCCTGCCGAGGTCTTTGCCGCCGTACTGTTTATGCCTACGCCGCCGCGCTTGGGGATTATTACCCCATGAGCGCCCACGCAGTCCGCCGTTCTTAAAATTGCGCCTAAATTATGAGGGTCGGTTATCTTGTCACAGATTATGACAAAGGGCGGCTCGTTTTTCTTCTTTGCCGCGTCAAGAATGTCATCTATTGAAGCATATTCATACGCGCTTACATAGGCGACAATTCCCTGATGGTTTGCGCCCTCGCTTATGGCGTCAAGCTTTTGCTTTTCGACCTCCTGGATGATTATCCCGGCAGCCTTTGCTCTTTTTATTATGGGGACGATAGAGCCTTCGTATTTCCCCTTTTTAATTAAAATCTTGTCTATGGAGCGGCCGCTTTTTATTGCCTCCTCCACCGGCTTCCTGCCGATTATTTTATCTTCCATATAATTACCCTTATCCTGTAAATGCACAAAGACCACAAGAAAGTTACTCCCCGTGGTCAGATAGCTGGCTTAGTTCAAAAGGAACTTATCGTGAATTGCGACAACCGCTCTTTCGGCATCCTTCTGGTCAACGAGGACTGAAATCTTAATCTCGGATGTAGCAATCATTTTTATATTGATGTGAGCGTCCGAAAGCGCCTCAAACATGGTTGCTGCAACGCCGGAGTTATTTACCATCCCTGCGCCTACTATCGAAACCTTTGAAACGTCCTTGCTCCATTTAATTTCGTTTGCTTTTATTACCGGCTGATTTTCCTCAAGAAGCTTCAGGCTTGCTTCAAGATCACCCTCCGCCACCGTAAAGCTTATATCCTTCTGTACTCCGTTTCCGATTGACTGAATGATCAAATCAACGCTTATTCCGCTTTTTGCAAGCATTTGGAATACCTGGAATGCCTTGCCCGGAGTATCCTCCACCCCGCACAGCGCAATCCGCGCGCAATCATTATCTCTCGTAACGCCTCTGACAAGCATCTTTTCCACTTGTTCTACCTCCTTAACATATGTTCCCTCATTATTATTCAAGCTGGATCTTACCGACAGCTTTACATTGTATTTCTTTGCCATTTCAACGCTTCTGTTATGAAGCACATTAGCTCCCAGTGACGCAAGCTCAAGCATCTCATCATATGAAATATCGTCAAGCTTATATGCGTTTTTGCAAAATCTCGGGTCTGCTGTGTAAACGCCGTCAACGTCTGTGTAAATCTCGCACACATCCGCATGGAGCGCCGCCGCTAAGGCAACCGCCGAGGTGTCCGAGCCGCCGCGGCCGAGAGTTGTTATATCGTCATACTTGTTTATTCCCTGGAAGCCTGCAACGATTACTATTCTCTTTTTGTCAAGCTCCGAGCGAATTCTTTCGGTATCTATTCTCTTAATTCTCGCCGCGCTGTAGCGTGTGTCCGTTACAACTCCCGCCTGCCAGCCGGTAAGTGAAATTACCGGGAAGCCCAGCTTTTCTATTGCCATTGCCAAAAGTGATATGGAAATCTGCTCACCCGTTGCAAGAAGCATATCCATTTCACGCTTTGAAGCGTTTTCGTTAATTTCCTTTGCCTTTTCGATTAAATCGTCAGTGGTATCGCCCTGCGCCGAAACCGCAACCACCACATTGTTACCCTGCTTATAGGTGTCGGTTATACGTCTTGCAACGTTCATAACCCTTTCGGCGTCCCTAACCGACGTACCGCCGTACTTCTGAACTACAAGTCCCATCTTTTTCTTCCTTTCTCAATTTATACGGGCTGCGGAGCGTTCCTCGCACACGACCGCGCCTACATTGTCCGCTTCAAGAATACGGCAGGTCCATTGATGCTCGTTTTCGGCAAAGAACCGCTTCATTCCCTCGTCAAACTGTTTAAAATTATTATCGAGTACGGATAATATCGTAGGACCGGAGCCGCTTAAATATGTTGCGTTTGAGCCTAACTCATAGGTCCGTTTAAATATTTCCTCCATACCGTCAATATATGCTTTTCTGTATTCCTGGTGCAGCCTGTCATTCACTCCGCACCGAAGTGCCTCCATATCCCCGCTTACCATCGCGCTTTGAAAGAGTGCGGCATGGGAAACATTGTACACCGCGTCCGAAAAGCTTACCGTTTCCGGCAAAACCTCTCTTGATTTGCGGGTGACAACGAAGTAATCCGGAATCATTACCGCAAATTTTATGCCGGAGGTGATTTTTGTACTCTTAACAATAGTGTTCCCGTTTTCCGTCACAGATACGCAAAAACCTCCGTAAAGTGCGGGTCCCACATTGTCGGGGTGTCCCTCAAGCTGTGCGGCAAGATGGATTATCTCTTTATATGACAGCTTTCTTCCCGAAATTATATTAGCCGCAAGCATTCCGCCGACAATGCAGGCACTTGAGCTGCCCAAACCTCTTGTCATTGGAATTTCGCTGTTTTGGATAATTCTTATTCCCTTTTTCTCGTAGCCCGCCGCGTCAAAAACCTTAAGTATTGCTCTGTAAATAAGATTTTTTTCATCGGTGGGTATATACGAGGTTTCATTTTTGTTTTCAATAATAAGCCCCTCGGGAATTTCCTCAATCCTTATCCTGTTGTAGAGGTTGAGCGCAACTCCGAGCGTATCGAAGCCCGCGCCCATATTTGCGCTTGTTGCGGGTACTCTTACGCTGATCATCAGCCCAAAACCTTTATTGCCGTAACGGTTTTTTGAAGCTCATTAAGCTTTCTTGATATTTCTTCCGCCATCATAGGCTTTGTTATGAACATCATTTCCCCGTCTGCCGCGCCGGGCTTGATTTTTGCGTCCGCAAATATCTTCTTTATATTTTCCTCGCTGTCGCAGGCTCTTACGAAGTAAGCAAACTGCTTATCGTTCTCATCAGCCATAAGCTCCTTTTGGGGCTTAACCCATAAAATTTTCTTGGGGCTTTTTTCATGCTTTACGCAGTCAACCACGTCCGCAACCACCGCCGAAGCTGTGGGCAGCTTTCCGGCACCCGCGCCGTAGAACATCAAATCTCCCACGCAGTCGCCCGTTACCATTATGGCGTTAAACACATCGTTTACACCCGCAAGAGGACATTCGTCCGGGATAAACATGGGCGATACCAAAGAGTAAATCCTGCCGTTTTCCAAAAATTCCGCATAGCCTATAAGCTTTATTCTTCCGCCGAATTTATCCGCGCATTTAACATCGTCAAGGGTTATATTGACTATTCCCTCGGTTTCTATGCCGCTGTAGTCAACCTCATACCCGGAAGCCAATGAAGCGAGAATTGCAATCTTTCTGCAGGCGTCATGCCCCTCTATATCCGCTGCCGGATTTCTCTCGGCATAGCCCTTTTCCTGAGCGTCCTTTAAGGCGTCCTCAAAGGTACTGCCGTTGTTTATCATTTCGTTTAAGATATAATTTGTAGTACCGTTTAATATGCCGGCTATTTTCGTTATATGATTTGCAGTCAAATCCTGATGAAGAGGTCTTATTACCGGTATTCCGCCGCCTACGCTTGCTTCAAACATATAATTGACATGGTTTTTAACCGCCGTATCCAAAAGCTCCGTACCGTAAGTCGCCACAAGCTCCTTATTCGAGGTTACAACGCTTTTCCCTGCCTCCAAAAGGCTTTTTGTAAACTCATATGCCGGGTGAAGTCCGCCCATTACCTCCGCTACCACCGATACTTGAGGGTCGTTTAAAATATCGTTAAAGTCCTTTGTGAAAAGTTCTTTGTGAGGATGGTCGTCAAAGTCGCGAATGTCAAGAATGTACTTGACCTCAACCGCTGTTCCGTTGGTATTTTTGCAGAGCTTTTCGCTGTTTTGGGCGATAATTTCATAAACGCCGCTGCCTACAGTTCCGTAGCCCATTATTGCAACCTTTGCCATTCCTTTTGCCTCCTGACTGTGTTTAAATCTGTTAATACATTTCAATCATGTATATTATCATATTATAGAAGCAAAGTCAAGGTTACTTTCCTCAAAACTGTGATTTTGACTAAAAAACCACTATAATATTCCATGATATTTAGATATACAAAAATACGCGCACCGCCGCGCGTATTTTTGCGCCCTACTGCGCGTATTTTACATTATCTGTGCTCTTATGGGCATTGAGATGTTCAAATATTCCCACACAGCTGTCTCCCGCCACTATTATATGCTCCTCCATATTTACGTTCATCATTTTAAGCGCACCGTACACAAGATGATTTGTGCGTATATCCGAGTCTGAAGGCAGCGGCACGCCGCTGGGATGATTATGCACCAAAACAACGCTTGCCGCGTTTAATTCCCATGCCTTTTTTGTTATCATTCCTATATTTGCTTCCACTGTGGAAAAGTCGCCGTCACATAGCTTTGTGTTGCCTATAATCCGCTTTTTCGCGTCAAGGGCAATCATATAAAGCTGTTCTGTCCCCTTTTCCCAGAATAAATCCGTTACATAACGGCGGCATTCCTCATTATTCATATTAAATATGACAATTGTGTTCATTCGCTGTCTGAACTCGCGCATAAACTCGCCGAGCATTTCAACATACGCCGCCATCTGCGGTCCCACTCCGTCAATGCTTTCAAGATTGGCTCTTTTTGCGGAAAATACGCCCGCAAATGAGCCGCAGCGGTTTATCATATCATGGGCAATTCGGTTTGTATCGCCCTGTCTTATAACATAATAGAGCAGATACTCAAGAATTTCATGGTCGGCGAAATCTCTGAAGCCGGACTTGGCAAATCTTGTGCGCATCCGCTCCCTGTGTCCCTTATGGGGATTATCCTTTGCCATGCTTTACCTCCTTATCCTATGCCCAAAACCAATACCGCTATATTGAAATACAGGAAAATGGAACAGCTGTCCACAACCGTTGTGATAAGCGGGGTAGCCATGATTGCCGGGTCAAGCCCGCAGCGTTTGGCAAGCATGGGCAGCATGGAGCCTATGAGCTTTGATATTATTACCGTACATATGATTGACAGCGATACCGCAAGGGACAGAGCAATATCATGCCCGTACATAATATATATCCTTACACCGTTTACCGCCGCCAAAACGGCACTTACCAGTATGCTTATGCGAAACTCCTTAAATAACACCCGAAAAAAGTCTTTAAAATGTATTTCCTCAAGGGCGATACCTCTTATTATCATGGTGGAGCTTTGCGCACCGCAGTTTCCTCCGGTATCCATTATCATGGGCATAAAGGAAACCAAAATCGGAACCGCCTCAAAGGCGTTCTCGTAATGGGTTGTTATTATTCCCGTAATGGTTGCGCTTATCATAAGAAACAGCAGCCAGGGAAGTCTTGATTTTGCGTGTTTTATAACGCCTGTTCTAAAATACGAATCGTCACCGGGCACAATAGCCGCCATTCTTGTAACGTCCTCGGTGTTCTCCTCCTGGATAACGTCCATCGCATCGTCAAAGGTTACTATTCCCACAAGCCGCTCCTCGCGGTCCGTTACCGGGATTGCCAAAAAGTCGTACTTTCTGAACATATTGGCAACCACCTCTTTGTCCTCGGCGGTATCGACGCTTATGATATTCGTTTCCATAATATCCCCTATCTTATCGTCCTCCTCGGCAAGGAACAAGTCCTTTACCGTAACAATACCGATAAGACGGCGGTTTTCGGTTACATAGCAGGTGTATATGGTTTCCTTGCTCACACCTACAAGACGTATTTTCTCAAACGCCTCCGCAACCGTCATATCCCTGTGAAAGCTCACATACTCAATGGTCATAATGGAGCCGGCGCTGTCACCGGGGTATCTTAAAATCTCGTTTATTGCCTTTCTCGCACCGGTGGTGGAATTTTTAAGTATTCTCGATACCACGTTTGCGGGCATTTCCTCTATAATATCGACAGTATCGTCGATACAGGTTTCGGCAAGCATTTCCCGAAGCTCATCGTCGGAAAAGGCACCGATAAGGTGCATCTGCATTTCGGGATTCATAAAGGCAAAGGTGTCCGCCGCCAAATCCTTCGGCAGCAGCCGAAACAGCAGCAAAAACTCCTTCTTCTCCTCAAAATCCTCGCCGAAAAGCTCCTCGAACATGGCGGACAAGTCCGCCGCGTTCTGCTCGCTCATTATTTCCTTCGCGGAGAGGTACTTTTTCTGCAACACAAGAGCAGAAATAATATGTTTCAGTTCTCCCATGCGAATACCTCCCATTAAATATTATTTAACGCTGAAATTTTCGGGTGCCTTGTCCCTTAGACCGAAATAATACAAAATCGCCTCAGCCGTTCTTCTTGAAGCTTCTCCGTCACCGTAGGGGTTGGCGGCATGAGCCATCTTTGCATATGCGTCCTCGTTATCCAAAAGCTCCTTTGCCATGGAGTATATATCCTCCTCGCATACTCCGGCAATTTTTACCGTTCCTGCCGCAACCGCTTCGGGACGCTCGGTTTCGCGCCTTAAAACCAGTACGGGCTTTGCCAGTGCGGGAGCCTCCTCCTGTATTCCGCCCGAATCGGTCATAACCATAAAGCTTCTTGCCATGGCATTGTGCAGATCCTCCACGTCAACCGGGTCGATAAGATGCACTCCCTCCACGCCCTCAAGGGTAGAGAACACCGTTTCTCTTACCGCGGGATTTAAGTGTACCGGATATACCAGCTCTGCATCCTCATACTCGGTTACTATGCGCTTTAGGGCGCGGCATATGTTCTCCAACGGCTCGCCCAAGTTTTCGCGCCTGTGCGCCGTTACGATTATTACCCGCTTATTCTTAAAATCAATCCCGTTTAAGGCTTCCTCCTTAAAGCGGTAATCGTCTCTTACTGTGGTCTTTAACGCGTCTATAACCGTATTTCCGGTTATAAATATATTTTCGTCCGATACGTTTTCCTTAATGAGATTTTGTCTATTCTGCTCCGTAGGCGAGAAATGCAGATCCGCAATTCTTCCGGTAAGCTGACGGTTCATCTCCTCGGGGAAGGGCGAGTATTTGTCATAGGTGCGAAGCCCCGCCTCCACATGACCGACTCTCACCTGATTGTAAAACGCCGCCAATGCCGCCACAAAGCTTGTGGAGGTATCACCGTGAACAAGCACGATGTCAGGGTTTTCCTTTTTTATCACCTCGTCCAAGCCCTCCAAAACTCTTGTGGTTATTCCCACAAGGGACTGGCGCGTTTTCATAATGTCAAGGTCATAATCCGGCACTATACCGAAAATTTCAAGCACCTGGTCAAGCATTTGTCTGTGCTGTGCGCTTACGCAGACCTTTACATCGATATTATCGTATTTTTTAAGCTCCAAAGCCAGCGGAGCCATCTTTATCGCCTCCGGCCTGGTGCCGAATACAGTCATTACCTTTATCTTTTTCATAGCTTATTCCTCTTTGTTATCCTCATTGTCCTGATTGGTATCGTTTTTATGTTCAATATGATGTACATAGCTGTTTGAGCCGAGCATTGAGCCTATGAGCAAAAATACCAGTACGCATATCAAAAGAAGCAATGCTCTTAATATTCCGCTTTCTGCCAAAAGCACCGCCGCAATTCCCAAAACGCCGCTTATGGCGTAGAGAATAAACACCGTCTGCTTTTGCGAAAAGCCCATATCTATAAGCCTGTGATGCAGATGTCCTCTGTCTGCCACCATCGGGCTTTTGCCCGTTGCAACGCGCCGTATCATGGCAAAGGACGCGTCAAAGAGCGGAAGCCCCAGTATCAGAAGCGGCACCGCAAAGGATATTACCGCGTAGCTTTTAAACACTCCCTGTATGGAAAGGGTTGCAAGCATAAAGCCCAAAAACGTAGAGCCGGTATCACCCATGAAGATTTTTGCCGGGTTGAAATTAAAGGGCAGAAATCCAAAGCATGAGCCCATAAGCGCAATTCCCAAAACCGCAATGGGGTACTCGCCCACTCTTATGGAAATAAACACCAAGGACACCGACATTATCGCCGAAACACCGGCGGCAAGCCCGTCCAAACCGTCTATAAAATTAACGGCATTTGTGATAAACACAATCCATATAACCGTAACCGCCACCGATGCCCACTGAGGAAGCACCAGATACGGATTGGAGCTTAGAATATTGGGGTTTGTAAACACGCTTATGCGTATGTCACCGACAAACACGACAATCAGCGCCGCGGCTATCTGAACAACAAATTTGAGCTTCGCGTCCAAGGCATGGCAGTCGTCCACAATTCCTACAGCCATGATGACCGCCGCCCCCAAAAGCGTTCCCATAAGGTTTTTTGACGGTTCGGCAAAGCACAGCGTCGCGACCAAAAATCCGAAAATTATCGCCAGACCGCCGATTCTGGGCGTAGGCTTTTTGTGCATACGGCGGCTGTCGCGTGGGACGTCCACCGCACCTATTTTAAACGCCAACCGCCTTACCAGCGGCGTTGTCGCAAAGGTAAATGCAAATGATATTACAAACGCAAATATCATGTACAATGTCTGTTGAGTAGTCATATTAACCTCCATTCCGTCGCCATGCGGCATACATCAAAACTACAGCTGTAAAAATCCTACCTTCTTGTACACCTTGTTAAGAGTTCTTTGGGATATTGCCCTTGCTCTTTGAGCGCCCGATGCGCATATATCCTTTAAATACGCCTTATCGGCAATGAGCCTGTCATATTCGGCTCTTATGGGTGCCAATACCTCCACAACCGCCTCGGCAACGTCTGCCTTAAAGGTTCCGTAGCCCGCAGATGCGTAATCGCCCGCTATTTCCTCCGGTGTTTTTCCCGTTACTGCCGACATGATGCTTATAAGGTTGTTTATACCCGCCTTGCTCTCATCGTCGGGACGGTATTCTATCACGCCCTCGCTGTCCGTTACCGCACTTTTAATCTTCTTTGCCACAACGTTCATATCGTCCATCATGGAGATATATGCCTTGGGGTTTTCGTCCGACTTGGACATTTTCTTTGTCGGCTCCTGAAGGCTCATAATCTTTGCTCCCGATTTTGAGAGCAGTCCCTCGGGGATTTTAAACACATCGCCGTATATGGCATTAAAGCGTCCCGCAATATCGCGGCATATCTCAATATGCTGCATCTGGTCCTTTCCTACCGGCACATAGTCCGCACCGTAAAGAAGTATATCCGCCGCCATCAGCACCGGATATGTAAAAAGTCCGGTGTTTATGTTATCGGCATGTCTTGCGCTTTTGTCCTTAAACTGGGTCATTCGCTGCATTTCGCCCATGTAGGTGTAGCAGTTTAAAACCCATGCAAGCTCCGCATGATTGGGGTTATGGGACTGCACAAAGAGTATATTCTCCTCAGGGTCTATGCCGCAGGCAATGTAGAGCGCCAAAACCTCTAAGGTTCTTCGGCGTATATCCGCCGGGGTCTGCCTTACGGTTATGGTATGCATATCCATCATTGCGTAAATGCAGTGATAGTCCTTTTGAAGCTTGGCCCAGTTTCTTATCGCGCCCAAATAATTTCCCAGTGTAAGATTTCCCGACGGCTGTACGCCGGAAAAGATAATTTTTTTATCGTCCATTTTTATACATCCTTTATATCAAAGATTTCTACAGAAGCTCACAAAGAACCTCACCCAAACGTTTTACGCCCTCCTCAAGCTTTTCGGGTGTTGCGGAGGAGAAGTTCAGTCTGAACATATTTGACGGTGCGCTCATGTCAACCGCAAAATTTGACCCGGGAACGATTGCAACCTTCTTTTCAAGGCAGCGCTCAACCACCGGAGCAATATTATCTATTGTGGGGCATTTGCACCATATGAATATTCCGCCTTCGGGAGGAGTACACTCAACCTTGCCCTTGGGGAAATATTTCTCCATAGCGTCAAGCATTACGCGGCATTTCTTGCCGTAAAGCTGTCTGTTCTTCTCGATATAATCGTCAATATTGTATTTTTTCATAAATTCAACGCACATAAGCTGCGTAAGCATCGGCGTATGCACATCGTTTACCTGCTTTAATATCTCAATCTTCTCCAAAACCGGAGCCGCGCCCACTATATAGCCCAAACGCATACCCGGCGAGAGGATTTTCGAGAATGAGCCGGCATATATTACTCTGCCGTCGGTATCGAGGGATTTAAGCGTAGGCACGTCCTCGCCCGAAAAACGCAAATCACCGTAGGGGTTGTCCTCAAGCACCATAACGTCATATTTTTTTGCAAGTTCCAAAAGACGCTTTCTCTTTTCTAAGGTCATTGTCGAGCCGGTGGGGTTTTGGAAGGTGGGGATTGTGTAAATAAACTTTACACCCTCGTTTGCCTTTAAAGCCTCCTCCAGCTTGTCAATATTCATACCGTCGCTTTCCACCTCAACGCCCACAAGCTCACACTCATAGGTACGGAATGCGTTTAAGCTGCCTATAAAGCTGGGGCTTTCAACGATTACCTTATCACCCTTGTTAAGCAGTGCCTTTGCGGTAAGGTCAATACCCTGGTTTGCACCGGTCATTATAATTATCTCGTCACCCTCGCTTACGGCTCCCGCCTTTTGGGCGCGCTGCTTGGCGCACTCCTTCATTTTGGGATAGCCGTCTGTTGTGCCGTACTGCAGAGCAAGAGTTGGGCTTGTCATAAGGATTTTCCCGGCTATTTTTGAAAGCTCGTCCCCCG
Organism: Clostridiales bacterium; assembly: GCA_029226975.1. Taxonomy (GTDB): domain Bacteria; phylum Bacillota; class Clostridia; order UBA1381; family UBA1381; genus Ornithomonoglobus_A. The sequence goes on from JAQXZB010000063.1 coordinate 22,185, forward strand.
GAAACAGCTCCGAAGCGGGGTTTCCGCCTGCAAGGGATATTATTTCGGGGTCTGCCATTCTTTTAAACATTTCACGGATTGCCGAGCCCTTCATAGGCTTTACTCTGTCGGCAAAAAAGTTTTCATATTCCATGTCAATTATCTCCTTTGGCTTATTTTCCGCCTTTCCAGCTATCCTTTAAGGCGGCTGTTCTGTTAAATATTATCTTTTCCGGTGTCGAGTCCCTGTCGCAGCAGAAATATCCCATTCTTTGGAACTGGAACGTATCCCCCGGCTTCACATTTTTCAGATTGCTCTCAAGCTTTGCATTTTCCATAACCACCATCGAATTGGGATTTAAGTTATCCAAAAAGCTTTCCACTCCGCTTTCATCAGAGGGGTTTTCCACGTTAAAGAGCCTGTCATAGAGCCGCACCTGTGCGTCCACCGCATGAGCCGCGCTCACGAAATGTATTGTACCCTTGATTTTTCTTCCGTCCGGGGTATCTCCGCCGCGGGTTTCGGGGTCATAGGTGCAGTGAACGGCAACTATATTACCGTCCTCGTCCTTGTCACAGCCCGTACACATAACAACGTATGCGCTCTTTAGGCGCACCTCCCTGCCGGGAACAAGTCTGTGGTACTTATTGGGTGCTTCCTCCCTGAAGTCCTCCGCTTCGATATACAGCTCCCGGGAAAATTCAACCTCCCTCTCGCCCATTGACGGGTCCTCGGGATTAACCTCAACCTTAAGCGATTCAACCTTGCCCTGCGGGTAGTTGTCCACAATGAGCTTTATGGGGTTTAACACTGCCATGGCTCTGGGTGCGGTTTTGTTGAGATGCTCTCTTATACAAGCTTCAAGCAGCGCAAAATCTATAACGCTGTTGGATTTGGCAACGCCTATTCTGTCGCAGAAGTCCCGTATCGCTTCGGGGGTATAGCCCCGGCGGCGCATACCGCACAGGGTTGACATTCTCGGATCGTCCCACCCGGAAACAATTCCCTCCTTAACAAGCTTAAGACAGCGTCTTTTGCTTGTTAAGGTATAATTCAAATTCATTCTCGCAAATTCAATCTGGCGCGACGGCTTCTCATATTCAAGCTCTTTTAAAACCCAGTCATAAAGCGGTCTGTGGTCCTCAAACTCCAGTGAGCAAAGGGAATGAGTAACTCCCTCCACCGTATCGGAGATGGGGTGGGCAAAATCATACATGGGGTATACAATCCACTTATCGCCCGTTCTGTGATGATGCGCTCTTAAAATACGGTAAATAACCGGGTCGCGCATATTAAGATTGGGAGAAGCCATATCTATTTTTGCTCTTAAAACCTTTGCGCCGTCCTCAAATTCGCCCTCGGTCATTCGCTTGAACAAATCGAGATTTTCCTCAACGGAGCGTTCTCTGTAGGGGCTGTTTTTGCCCGGCTCCGTAAGAGTTCCTCTGTATTCCCTTATCTCGTCCGCCGACAGGTCACACACATATGCCTTTCCCTTTTTTATAAGCTTTATCGCCGCAGCATAAATATCATCAAAGTAGTCGGAGGCGTAAAGCACCTTATCCCATTTAAAGCCCAGCCACTCTATATCCTCCATAATGGCGTCCACATACTCGGTGTCCTCCTTGGTGGGGTTTGTATCGTCAAGCCTTAAATTGCAGGTTCCGCCGTACTTTTTGGCCATGCCGAAATCGATGCTTATCGCCTTTGCATGGCCTATGTGCAGATAGCCGTTAGGCTCCGGCGGAAATCTGGTCTGGACATGGTTATAAACTCCGTCCTCCAAATCCTTATCGATGGCCTCCTCGATAAAATTTCTGCTGTAGTATTCCTTTTCTTCCACTGTAATCCTCCATTCCGCTGCCTTGCGGCGGCAATCATAATATCAGCCCTTTTTGGTATTCAAATATTCAATGGCAGACTCAAAACGCCTGTTCACCTCTTCAATGCCCAGTGTCTGCATTATCTCATACAAATCCGGGGTGTTTCTCCTGCCGGTGAGCGCCGCTCTTATAACTCCCGCAACATCGCCCACATGACCTCTGTATTCCTCGGGATTTTTCTTATAAAGCTTGGGAGCCTTGGCATAGCCTAAGCTTACCGCCATTTCCCTCACCTTGGGGAACCATTCCTCCGCGGTTTCGTCCTCTTTGTAAATATCCTTGTAAAGCTCCAAAATTTCTATCATGTCCGCCGGGGAAAGATTGTCGGCAAAGTCAAGCTCCTTATCCCATATTTCGTTATAGAAATATGAAACATAGCCTTCCACATCCTCCCATTTGGCAATATCCTTACGGGGCTTTACGCCGCCTCTTTCAATGGCGAAAATCGCCTTGGCATATTCCTCATCATCGCCTAAAAGCTCCCAGAGCCTTGCGTTGTTGTCCTTTGCCCATACAAGGGTCTGGTCATATACCTCCTCGGCACTCAGCTTGGAAATATAGGTTTTTGAAATATCGTTAAGCTTTGCCAAATCGAACAGCGCACCCGCCTTGCTCATTTTCGAGAGCGAGAACTTAAACTCCTCAAGCTCCGCGTCCGGGTTTTCCATGCGCCATTCCTCAAAATTGGAATTGGCAATGGTGAGCAGATACTCTATCACCGCTTCCGAGGGATAACCGCAGCGCTTGTAGTAATCCACAGCCGCTTCGGGGTCCTTTCTCTTGGAAAGCTTTCTCTTTCCGCCGGTTTCGGCGTCCTCCTTCTGAAGCGGCGCGATATGCGCATATCTGGGCGGCTCAAAGCCCAGCACCTCAAAAAGCTGTAAATGAATGGGAGCGGAGGAAATCCACTCGTCGCCTCTTATCACATCGGTTGTACGCATGAGATGGTCATCTACCGCGTGTGCGAAATGATATGTAGGCGTTTTATCCTTCTTTAAAAGCACTACATCGAGGATATTTTCCGGCATTTCAATTCTGCCCTTTATTCCGTCCTCAAAGGAAATTCGTCTGTCCTCTTTGCCCGGCGAAAGAAGTCTTACTACATATTCCTCGCCGTTATCTATTCTCTTTTTGGCCTCATCGGGGGTAATGCCCCTGTATTTTGCATATGAGCCGTAAATTCCGGGAAGCTCCTTATTTGCCTCCTGGCTCTCTCTTACCTTTGCTATTTCCTCCTCGCTCATAAAGCATGGGTATGCAAGACCTTTTTTCACAAGCTCCTTAACATACACATGATATATGGGAGTTCTTTGGCTTTGGATATACGGAGCGTAGGCACCCTTGCTCTCGCTCTCGTTTATCATGCCCTCGTCAATCTCGATGCCGAAGTCCTTTAAGCCCTCGACCATGCCGGTCACACCGTTTTCAACCTCGCGCTTCTTGTCGGTATCCTCAATCCTCAGATAGAATACTCCGCCCGAATCAAGCGCCGTTCTCTTTCCTATCAGCGCCGCAAACAGGCTGCCCATGTGCAAAAAGCCCGTAGGGCTCGGTGCGAACCTTGTAACTCTTGCTTCCTCCTCAAGACTGCGCTTGGGGTACATTTGCTCGTAGTCGGCGGGGGTTTTATCCGTATCAGGGAATAAAAGCTCCGCCATTTTTAAATTGTCGTCCATGATATAACATAAATCCTTTCAAATAGTTCGGGGTCTTAGCCCAGTATTAACCATTATATTCTATTATACCGAATTTCACACTTAATATCAATGCCTTTTTTTAATTTTTTTCTGATTTTCCGTAAAAAATTATTGTTTTTTTCTGTTTTTTTATCGCATTTAGCCCAAAAAGGGAGCCTTGACAGAGGTTTTCCCTGCCGAAGCTCCCCAAAAATCAGCCTACGGTATATTTTGATATGTATTTATCGTAAACCTGAGTGTACTTGTCCGACTTATTCTCATGCACTCTCTTTAAATGCTTGTGCGGGTCGAAGTCCATGCTGTCCTTGCTGCCCACCTGCTCTACGGCAAGACTGACGTTTGAGCAGTAAGCGCTTATTCTTTCAAGACTGTTTACCAAATCCAAGAAATACACGCCCGACTGGTAATGACATTCCTTGTTGGCAAGCCGCTTTAGATGCGTGCTCTTTAAGTGGTCGGATAAATACCCCACAACGTCCTCCAGCGGATGCACCGCCGAGGCAAGACGCACATCGTTTGTTTCAAATGCCTTTATGGTCATATCCACAAGCTTCTCAACCGCCTTGAACATATTTATTACCTGCTCCCGCGCCACATGGGAAAACTCCTGTCCCTGCTCCTGCATGGTTATTAGGGTTTTGCCGATTATGTAAGCATGGTCGCCGATACGCTCAACGTCCGTTACCACATGGAACATCGTCGAAACCGCCGTACTTTCCGCTTCGGTAAGGCTTTGGTCGGTAAGGCGCATCAGGTATTGGGTTATCGCCGAATCGTAACGGTCAATTTCCGTTTCAACCGCGTGAAGCTCCTTTTCGCTCTTATGCTCCTCGCCCATTAAAATACTGTAGCAGGTATGCAGACTGTCCTTTGCCTTAATCAGCATATTTACAAGCTCTCTGCGCGTCTGCATGATTGCAAGAGCCGGCGTTGCGATAAGCCTGAGATCCAGTGAGGTAATCTTGTGCTTTTCCTCCTTGTCCTGAGGTCTGTCAGGAACAAGCTTCTGCACCAGGGCAAGAAGCGGTCTTGACAGTGCCGTCATAAGAAGCGAATTAAAGATATTAAACAGAATATGGAACGCCGATATATTCACCATCGTAGCCTCGCTGTCCCACCAGGGCAGGAAAACACCCAGGCGGCACACATACAGCAGTATGGAGAATATAAACATTCCGCCCGCCATAAAGAACACGTTAAGCAGTGCGGCGCGCTTTGATTCCTTGTTTGCGCCGATGCTTGAAAACAGCGCCGATACGCAGGAGCCCACATTGTTTCCCAAAACTATGGCGGCAGCCGCGGTAAAGGGTATGTTTCCGGCAAATGCCGCAGCCTGCAGTATTCCTATGGATGCCGACGAGGACTGAATAACCACCGTCAGCACAAGTCCTAAGATAATGCCTATTACGGGATTTGAAAGCGAACTCATAAATGACTGAAACCAGGGCAGGTCATTTAAGCCCTCCATGGCTCCGCTCATGGAATTCATTCCGATAAACAGCACACCGAATCCCGCAAGTATCGTTCCTATATTCTTTGATTTGTTGGTCTTTATAAATAGCAGACAGATTATCCCCGCCGCAAGGGCAATGGGGGCAAGTGTCGAGGGCTTAAACAGCTGCAAAATCCACATACTGTCGCCGATATCGTTAAGGCTGACAATAACCGAGGTGATTGTCGTTCCTATATGGGCGCCCAAAATCACTCCCACGCTCTGCTTTAAGGTCATCAGACCCGCGTTTATAAAGCCCACAACCATTACAAGCGTTGCATTGGAGCTTTGGATTATCGCCGTAACTCCCGCGCCGACAAGCAAGCCCTTAAACAGGTTCCCCGTCAGCTTGTCGATTATCTGTCCCATTTTGCTGCCCGCGGTCTTTTCCAGACCCTCACCCATGGTGTTCATTCCGTAAAGGAACATTGCCAGTCCGCCAAGCAGTGTAAGTACATTAGTAAAGCTCATTTATTCCCTCCGCACCGTATCCGCGCTCAATGTAATTATTATCAGTAGCCCAAAGGCTCCGGTACCAAAACAATGCTGATGCGGCCGGGGAAATAATGACATCCGTCCACAATCGAGGTTACATTGCACATTCTCGCCTGACAGGTACATTCCGTACACGCACAGCTGTCATCCTGAGCGCAGGGGGTTTTATGCCCTATTCTTCTGGCGTTCATGGGCGCAATGCTCTTTGCACGCTTTATTCCATCTTCCACGTTTTCTACTATTTTATTTACTCCCGCAACGATAATTACCTTTTTGGGTCCGAAAACTATCTGACTGGTTCTGTTGCCGGTGCAGTCTATGTTTACAAGCTGACCGCCCATTGTAACCGCATTTGTGCTTGACACGAACACATCGGCATAGTAGCCCTCTCTGTATTTGTCGAGCATATCCTCAAAGCTTTTTGCGCTGTAGCGGTCGATGAAATTATACTTATCGCTTCTTATTTCATCCAATATCCCGGTTTCGTTTAATGTAACGCTGCCGCCGACTGCGATTTTTGCACCCTCGGGAATCATATCCATAGTGATCTTTTTTGCTTCCTCGGGAGTTTCGGCATATATCGGATCAAAACCGCGCTCCTTTAAAACCTTCATAAGCTCCTCAATCTTAAGCTTGTTTCTCCATTTCTGCACTGCATCCATTCTACAGTCCTCCTCCTTAAACAGAATATATATAATTGTACATCAAAAAGGAAATAAAATCCATACCTATTCAAAAAATTTATAATTTTTCTGCAAAATATACGAATTTTCGGGCATTATTTTGTTGTAATTTTTATTACGGTACGGAAAAAAGGGCGCACGCGCCCTCATTCTATTCCCGAACGCAGCTCACGAAGCTTCGCTCTTAAATTATCCATTCTCTCGTCAAGAGTTTTTCCGCTTGCGATGGCTTTTACTATTGCGCTTCCCACAATCGCGCCGTCACAGTATGCCGACAGCTCCCTGACCTGCTCTCCTGTGGAAATACCGAAGTCCACACAGGCCGGGATTTTCGCATAACGCTTTATATCGGCAAAGAACTCGCCGAAATTCGTTTCAAAACTGCTCTTTTCGCCCGTTACGCCCAGTGAGGACACGCAGTAAAGAAAGCCCTTTGAGTTTTGGGCAATCTTTTTTATCCTGTCATGGGAGGTGGGCGAAACGAGATTTATCTGATATACACCGTATTTTTGGGTATACTCGGCAATCTCATCGCTTTCCTCATAGGGAAGGTCGGGTATTATCAGTCCGTCCACTCCCGCCTTTGCACAGCGTTCAAAAAACTCCTGCGCGCCGTACTGCACTATTATATTGTAGTAAAGCAAAAATACCATGGGGATTTTAACTTGGTCGCGTATATCCTCCACAAGCTCAAACACCTTGAATATATCAGTGCCGCCGTCTATGGCACGCTTGTCCGCAGCCTGAATTACCGGTCCGTCCGCCGACGGGTCCGAAAAGGGCACGCCAAGCTCAATAAGGTCCGCGCCCTCCTCCTGCATGGTAAGTATTGCCTGTCTGCTGGTTTCAATATCCGGGTCGCCCACAGTTAAAAAGGTTATCAAAGCCTTTTTGTCAAGCCCCGAAAAATGCTCGTCTATTCTGTTCATTTCAATGCACCTCTTCTCAATTTATCCACTGCCGCGGCAACGTCCCTCTCACGCATAAACGCTTCGCCGATTAAAGCGGCGTCAAAGCCCAAGGAACGCAGATACTCAAAATCCTCATGAGTTCTCACCGCACTTTCCGCAACGCGCACAAAGCCGTCGGGAATAAGCCCGCCCAGTCTTTGGCAGGTGGTTATATCCTCGTTAAAAGTCCGTAAATCACGGTTGTTTATGCCGATTATGCCGCCCTCCTCGCGGGTCAGATTTTCTTTGTTTACCAGTTTTTTGTAAAAGCTCTTTCATTCTTCTCTTTCCTTTCTCATCTCATCTAATCTCATATATATTGTAAAACAATATATATTATTCTATCATAAAAACACGAATTTTGCAATACCAAAAAAACTTTATATCAAAAGTATTTTCTACTTGAAAATTCAGCCGAAACAGTGTATTATATAATTACAGACTTTAATAAAGGGAGAGAAATATATGACAGCAAAAGAAATTATCGAAAGCGGGAAAGCGGTGCTGGGCATTGAATTTGGCTCAACGCGCATTAAAGCAGTGCTGACCGACAACAAAAACACCCCCATAGCACAGGGTGCTCACGACTGGGAAAACAGCCTTGATAACGGGATTTGGACCTACAGCCTTGACGATATATGGGACGGGCTTCGGGACTGCTATGCCAAAATGGCAGATGAGGTTAAGGCGCTTTACGGCGTTCCCGTAAAACGGCTTGCGGCAATGGGCTTCAGCGCCATGATGCACGGCTACATGGTATTTGACGAAAACGACAGGCTTCTTGTACCCTTTAGGACATGGAGAAACACAATAACCGAGCAGGCGTCAGTGGAGCTTACCGAGCTGTTCGACTTCCCCATACCCCAAAGATGGAGCATTGCTCACCTTTATCAGGCAATGCTCTCGGGCGAGGAGCATATCGGGCGCATCAAGTTCCAGACAACCCTTGCAGGCTATATCCATTGGCAGTTAAGCGGCGAAAAGGTCTTGGGCATAGGCGAAGCGTCGGGAATGTTCCCCATTGATTCAACAACAAAGGACTATAACGAAAAAATGGTATCTCAGTTTGACGCTGCCGCCGCAGGGCTTGGCTATAGCTTAAAGCTCCGTGATATTTTCCCACATGTGCTCACCGCCGGGGAAAGCGCCGGAATGCTCACTAAAAAGGGTGCTGCGCTTCTCGATCCTACGGGAGATCTTGAGGCGGGCGTACCCATGTGTCCCCCCGAGGGTGACGCCGGCACGGGCATGGCTGCCACAGACAGCGTTACCGTGCGCACGGGCAATGTTTCGGCGGGAACGTCCGTATTTGCAATGATTGTGCTTGAAAAACCCCTGTCAAGGGCGTATTCCGAAATTGACCTCGTTACCACACCTGCCGGCGAGCCGGTTGCCATGGTGCACTGCAACAACTGTACCTCCGACATAAACGCATGGGTGGGTATGCTAAAGGACTTCACCGAAGCGGCAGGGCTTGATATACCCATGTCCAAGCTTTATGAAATATTCTTTACGGAAGCGGCAAAGGGCAGTCCCGACTGCGGGAGAATGCTCTCCTATAACTATTTCTCCGGCGAGCCGATAACAGGGCTTGAGGAGGGCAGACCGCTGTTTGTGCGCACTCCCGACAGCGAGTTTTCCTTTGAGAATTTCGCAAGATTACAGCTTTACAGTGCGCTTGCTTCATTAAAAATCGGGCTTGATATTCTGTTTGAGAAAGAAAACGTTCCCCTCGACAGTATAATGGGTCACGGCGGCTTCTTTAAAACTCCCGAGGTGGGACAGCAGATAATGGCGGATGCCATAAATGCACCGGTATCGGTTATGTCCACCGCAGGCGAGGGCGGAGCATGGGGAATAGCCTTGCTTGCCTCCTATATGATAAACAAAGCGACCGATGAAACTCTTGACGCCTTTTTGAAAAATCGGGTATTTGCCCAAAGTACCGGCTCGACCCTTGAGCCGACACCGGAAGGAACGGCGGGCTTTTTGTCATTCCTTGACGAGTACAAAAAGGGTCTTGAAATTGAAAAAAGCGCGGCAAAGTGCATGAAATGAAAACAAAAAAAAGAACCGACGGACTGATTTTTTCCATCGGTTCTTTCCTTTATGATTTTACAGATCGTTTCGTATAAGATCCTCATAGGTTTCTCTTTTAATTACGACCTTCGCTTCACCGTTTGAAACCGCAACCATTGCCGGTCTGGGAATTCTGTTGTAATTGCTTGCCATCGAATAATTGTAGGCACCCGTGGCAAGAACTGCCAGAGTATCTCCCACCTCAATTTCGGGAAGCATTACATCCTTTAAAAGCAAATCTCCGCTTTCGCAGCATTTGCCCGCAACGGTCACCTTCTCGCAGGGCTCATTCCCTGCCTTGTTCGCCACTGCCGCCGCATATTCCGACTCGTACAAAATATATCTCGGGTTATCGCCCATTCCGCCGTCAACAGAAACGTATTTTCTTACGTTCTTTATATCCTTTATACCGCCAACGGTATAAAGCGTAATGCCTGCCGGTGCTATCAGCGAACGCCCCGGCTCCATCAGTATGAACGGAAGCTTTACATTTCTTCTTGCCGCCGCTTCCTTGACAACCTCGCTTACATGCTGAATATATTCGTCATAGGGTACGGGGTCATCGTTTTCGGTATACATTATCCCGTAGCCTCCGCCGAGGTTGAGCTTTCCAACCTCCATGCCGAGCTTATCCTTTAAATCGCCTATAAAGTCCATCATTACCTGAGCCGCCTTGTTAAAAGGCTCAATGTCAAATATCTGCGAACCTATATGGCAGTGCACACCGTCAACCTTTACACCGGACATTTCGTTTGCAATCTTACAGATTTCAAAGGCTTCGCCGTTTTCAAGAGCCACGCCGAATTTTGAATCTATCTGACCTGTTTGGATAAAGCTGTGAGTATGCGCATCAACTCCCGGCTTTATCCTGAACATTATGTTTTGAACAATTCCGGCCTCGGTGGCAATCTCGTTTAGCTTTTCCAACTCATAAATGTTGTCGACGATGATAGTTCCGACCCTGTTTTCAACAGCCATTCTTATCTCATCGACAGTCTTATTATTGCCATGAAAATAGACCTTATCCATGGGAAAATCTGCCTTTATGGCAGTGTAAAGCTCACCGCCGGAAACAACGTCAATGCCCAGTCCTTCTTCCTTAACAACGCGGCAGGTGTATTTTGAGCAAAGAGCCTTGTTTGCATACAGCACAAGCCCGTTCCCTCCGTAATATTTATCCATCGCGTTTTTGTAAACGCGGCAGTTCTCGCGGAACAAATCCTCATCTATTACATAAAGCGGAGTACCGAACTCCTTTGCCAGCTCAACCGTATCGTTCTTGCCGATTACCAGATGATTTTTTTCATTTACCGATAAATCCTTTGATACAAACATCTTATACACCTTCCCTTGTTTTTTTGTTTTTTTCAATCAACCCGCTTTGCTGCCCTGCTCATCGTCCCCGGGCAGCTGTTTTTGAGAGCCTTTGTCCAAAAGCGGCTCGGCCCCTTCGGTAATACATTCCTTTGTTACCGTTATTTTCTTAATGGAGTTGTCGGAGGGTGTTTCATACATTATATCCGACATTGCCTCCTCTATTATTGACCTTAAGCCTCTCGCTCCGGTATTGCGCTCTATTGCCTTATCCGCAATCGCCTCTATGGCGTCCTCATCGAACTCCAGCTCCACATTATCAAAGCCCAAAAGCGTCTGATACTGCTTTACCAAAGCATTTTTAGGCTTTGTAAGTATCTTTACCAACGCATCCCTATCAAGCTCCTCTAAATTGGTTATAATAGGAAGTCTGCCTATAAATTCCGGTATCAGACCGAATTTGAGCAAATCCTGAGGAATTAAATGGGAAAGCGTTTCCGTAAGCTTCATTTGTTTTTTGCTTTCAATCTTTGCGCCAAAGCCCAAGCTGCTCTTGCCTATTCTGTCCCCGATTATCTTCTCTATTCCGTCAAATGCGCCGCCGCATATAAACAGAATATTCGTTGTATCTATCTGTATACATTCCTGATGGGGATGCTTTCTTCCGCCCTGAGGCGGTACGGAAGCCACTGTTCCCTCGATAACCTTTAACAGTGCCTGCTGAACACCTTCGCCGCTTACGTCCCTGGTTATGGAAACATTTTCCGACTTTCTCGCAATTTTATCTATCTCATCGATATAGATTATTCCTTTTTGAGCGGCTTCGATGTCATAATCCGCCGCCTGAATGAGCTTTAAGAGTATGTTCTCCACATCCTCGCCCACATATCCCGCTTCGGTAAGGGATGTAGCGTCCGCAATGGCAAAGGGAACATTTAAAATCTTTGCCAAATTTTGGACTATAAACGTCTTTCCGCTTCCCGTAGGACCGACCATAAGTATGTTGCTCTTTTGAAGCTCCACATCTCCCGAAATGTCACCATGCTCGATTCTCTTGTAGTGATTATACACCGCAACCGACAAAATCTTCTTTGTCTGTTCCTGACCTATTACATACTCGTCAAGAAATTCCTTTATTTCCTTTGGCTTTGGCAGGCTGCCATCGGAGCCGAAAGGCTCCTGCGCCTCCTCCTCCAAAATGGCGTTGCAGGTCGCTATGCAGTCATCGCAGATATACACACCCGGTCCCGACAAAAGCTTGTTGACCTCGTTTTCGCTCCTTCCGCAGAAGGAGCATATCAAATGCTTGTTTTCTTCCATAAACAAATCTCCAAAATACACAAATAATCAAGCGGTACAGCCAAGCGCCGCTTGATTATTTATTTAATCTCTCGACACAATAACCTTGTCTATAAGACCGTAGTCCCTTGCCTCCTCGGCAGTCATAAAGTTATCTCTTTCCGTATCCTCGCAAAGCTTTTCATAGGTCTGACCTGTGCGCTCTGCCAGGATTTGGTTCATCTTTTTCTTTGTTTCGATAAGATGGTCGGTATAAATCTTAACATCCGTTGCCTGACCGCTCAGTCCTCCGCTTATAAGCGGCTGATGTATCATAACCTCGCTGTTGGGCAGTGCCATACGCTTGCCCTTTGTTCCGGCAGCCAGCAAAAATGCACCCATGCTGGCAGCCATACCGATGCAAATTGTCGAAACATCGCATTTAATATACTGCATCGTATCGTATATAGCCATTCCCGAGGTTATGGATCCCCCCGGACTGTCAATATAGAACTGAATATCCTTATCGGGATCCTTTGCCTCCAGATAAAGCATCTGCGCCACAACAAGCGACGCCGTTGCGTCATTTACCTGGTCTGCAAGAAATATAATTCTGTCCTCGAGTAATCTTGAGTATATATCGTATGAGCGCTCACCGCGGTTGGTCTGCTCAACGACCATTGGTACCAATGCCATACCAATACCTCCTATTATTTAACTACTGCGTTGTTTGCAAGCATTGTAACGGTCTTTTGAATAACCAAATCCTTTGCAATGCCGTCCATATCAGCCTCTGAAAGAAGCTCCTTAAGCTTGTCAAGCTCCATATTGTACTTCTTAGCCATGTCAACGAGATTTAACTCAATCTCCTCAGGACCTGCCTCGATGCCCTCTGCCTTTGCAATGGCTTCAAGCACAAGCGAACCCGAAAGCTGCTTCTTTGCCTGCTCGGCAAACTGCTCTCTCATTGACTCTATTGTCTGACCCGTATACTGCATATACATATCAAGATTCATTCCCTGATACTGCAATCTCTGGGCAAAATCGTTTATCAGTCTGTCAATCTGAGCCTCTACCATAGCGTCGGGAAGCTCGAACTCGGCATTTTCAACCGCCTTGTCCACAACCTTGTTCTCGGTTTCGGTCTTTGCCTTTTCCTCAGCCTGAGCCTCAAGCTTCTTCTTAAGGTCAGCCTTGTATTCCTCCATGGTTTCAAACTCGCTTATCTCGCTTGCGAAATCATCGTCAAGCTCCGGAAGCTCTCTTAGCTTTATCTCGTTTACCTTTACCTTAAAGAGCGCCTCCTTGCCCTTTAATTCCTCTGCATGATATTCCTCGGGGAAGGTTACGTTTACGTCAACCAAATCATCGATATTCGCACCTACAAGCTGTTCCTCAAAGCCCGGAATGAATGTTCCCGAACCAATCTCAAGCTCATAGTTCTCGCCCTTGCCGCCGTCAAATGCAACGCCGTCAACAAAGCCCTCGAAATCGATAACCGCAATGTCGCCCTCTGCAACGGGACGATCGTCAACGGAAACGAGTCTTGCGTTTCTCTTTTGGCTTGCCTCAAGATCCTTTGTAACATCCTCGTCTGTTACAGTATAGTCAATTTTTTCCACTTCTATACCCTTGTATTCGCCTAACTTTACCTCGGGCTTTGTGGTAACAAGAGCGGTAAATACAACCGGCTCGCCCTTCTTTATTTCCTCAACGTCAATCTCAGGCTTTGCCACAACATCAAGCTCCGCTTCCTTTACGGCAGCCTCATATGCTTCGGGAAGCACTGCGTTTATTGCATCGTCATAGAAAACCGCTTCGGTGTAATACTTTTCAACAATCGCTCTGGGAGCCTTTCCCTTTCTGAAGCCCGGAATATTGAACTTCTTTGCGTTCTTTCTGTACGCCTGATTGATAGCCTTGTCAAAATCCTCTGCCGACACCTCAAAGGTCAGCTTTACAAGATTCTTTTCTACCTGTTCATTTTTCACTGCCATAGTGATAATATCCTCCTTAAAGTCTTATACAGACATTTTTTCCATACATGACTGTACATTTTCACATATTCTCCATTATATCACTTTATCAAGCCCATTTCAAGCATTTTTTAATTTTTTTACAACTTTGTCATAAAACATTTCGTGTTTTTGGCGATATATATTGATTTGGCACAGTTTTTTTGCTAAAAATTATCCTAAAGCTCCTCATAAGGCACAATCCTGTCCGTTTGCTCCAAACGGCTCAGATATGCTCCGCAGGCTCTTTTCGCCTTTGCCAAATCCAGATTTATGTAATTTCCGCATTCAAGCTCCGATTTTCCGAAAACCTCACCCTCATACTCCATCGTAAGTCTTAAAGCGTCCTTGACGCTCTCAAGCACCCTTTCGGGAGAAACCGAGTCTCTTACTATCAGATAAAATCCCGTCTGACAGCCCATGGGTCCGAAATACACAACCTCCTTTGCAATGTCCGAATTTCTAAGATAGGTTGCCAGCATATGCTCCGTTGTGTGGATTGAGGAGTTGTCAAGCAAAATACCCGTATTGGGACGGCAAAATCTTAAATCATATGTCACGCAGTCGCCGTCAATGCGCGATATGTATATTCCCTCGTCAAGCCTTCTGTGGTCGACCTGAAAGCTTTTGATTTTATTCATCGTCATCACCTCGATTTAAATTCTTTAACATATATAATATCACCTGAACCGAATTTTTCGCCGCGGCTCTTGCAAAGGTCGGAAAGTCCGTCTTGCTCTCATCGTCGGCGCTGTCGGAAATTGCTCTTAGCACCGCAAAGGGCTTATTTGACATGGTGCATACATGACCGATGCTTGCGCCCTCCATTTCAGCCGCTACGGCTCCGAATTCGCGCTTTATTCTTTCCCTCTGCTCCCGGGAGGCGATAAACTGGTCGCCCGATGCGATAATTCCCTTTATAACCTTTACATCAAGCTTTGATGCGGCCTCATACATAAGCTGTGTCATTTCATCATCACAGTCCATGTATACTCGGTCAATGCCGCTTATAAAGCCCTTTTCATCTCCTACGGGAGTGGTGTCCATATCATGCTCCGCAACCGACACCGCCACCGCAATATCGCCTATGGACAGCTCGTCCTCAAGCGCGCCGGCAACTCCCACGTTTATTACTATATCCGGATTGTATTTTAAAATCATGGTCTGGGTGCATACCGCCGCGTTCACCTTGCCCACACCCGCCGCGGCAACAACCACCGGCACATCGTTTATTGTCCCCGTATGGTATTTTACCATGCTGACTGTTTTGACTTCGTGCGATGTCATAAGCGCACTAAGCGCACTCACCTCAAAATCCAGCGCACCTATTATGCCTACCTTCATCAGCAAACCTCCGTTTCCTTTTTATATAATTACTTTTGATTGTAACATACTTTTAATTCATTGTCAACGTTGACAAACGCCAAAAATAATAGTATAATATTGTGTGTATATGAGATAATTTTACGAAAGGAAGCCCGGCTGATGAATTTTACCGCCATAGATTTTGAAACCGCCACATCAAAATATACCAGTATATGCAGTATGGGTATATGTGTGGTTGAGAATAATGTTATCACGGAGCGAAAGGAAATCTTTATCAGACCTGAGCCCTTGGAGTTTCATGAATATAACATAAAGATACACGGAATAACCCCCAATGCGGTAAAGGACAAACCGCAATTTAACGAATATTGGGAGCAAATCCGTCCCTATCTTGAAAACCGCCTTGTGGTGGCGCACAATACGTCATTTGACATAACCGCCCTGTGCGCAACACTGGATTTTTACAATATCCCCTATCCGAAGTTTCAGTATATGTGTACGGTGAAGCTTTCGCAAAAGGCGTACCCGGAGCTTAAAAGCCATAAGCTAAACAACCTGTGCGACGCTTTGGGAATCACTTTTTCCCATCACCATGCCTATGATGACGCTTATGCCTGTGCAATGGTGCTTTTGAGAATACTCTATGATTACAGCCTGCTAAATGCAAACGAGCTTGCCGAGTGCTTTGACGTAAAAATCGGAAAGCTTTATCCGGGCTGCAAGGTTTCAACCCATCAGCGGGAGCCGAAGCAAAAAAAGAACGCGCAGCCGCGCCGTTTTCATAATTCAAACACCCACGGAAGCTTGTAATTTTCCGCGGGTGTTTTTTAATAGGCATAGGAGCCCAAAAATTTATAAAATTCCGTATGCCGCTTTATCTTGTCAAGGGCAAAGTATATCGAAGCGTCGTCAATATTTCCCTCAATGTCGATAAGGAATATATATTTCCCCAATGCCTCCTTAACGGGTCTTGACTCGATACGCAGCATATTGATATTTGCCCTGTATAAAAGCTCTATGGCGTGATAGAGTGCACCGGGCTTGTTGTCGAGAGTAAAGGCTATGGAGGTTTTGTCATGCTCCGTCACCTTTGTTGAGGGCTGCTTTTCTATTATAACAAATCTTGTGGAATTATTGCCCTCATCGGCGCAATCCTTCTCGATAATCTCCAAGCCGTAAAGCTTTGCCGCAACCGCAGCACCTATGCAGGCAACCGAACCGTCCGAGGCAGCGGCACGCTGTGCCGCCTGTGCCGTTGAAGCCGCCGGCTCTGTGATTGCATGGGAATATTTCTCCTCAAGTATTCTCGAGCACTGACCGATGGGCTGAGGATGGGAGGTAATTATTTTTATATCCTCCCGCCCCACACCGGGCTTTGCCATAATATTCTCGCTTACCCGAAGCACATATTCCCCGGTTATATACACATTAGCTTCCAAAGCAAGAGCGTCCACCGTTGCGTTCACACTGCCCTCAATGGAGTTTTCTATCGGGACTATTGCCCTGTGGACTTCTCCCTCATCAACCGCCCTTATAAGTGCCTTTAAGGTTTTGTATTCAACAAGCTCTTCCTTGCCCTGCGACCAATCCATTGCCGCCTGATGCGAGAAAGTGCCGTCCGGTCCCATATAAGCAAGCATTTTATTCCTCCGCCAACAATTTTCTGCCTACCGCTTTTGCAATCGGGTCAAGCTCTTGCATAAGCTTTGCGAACTTTTCAGGCTTTAAGGACTGTGCCCCGTCCGAAGCGGCCTTTTCCGGGCAGTTATGCACCTCAATCATAAGTCCGTCCGCACCGGCGGCAATTGCGCCCTTGGCTATTGCCGGAACGTACTGATATGTGCCGGCGGCATGGCTCGGATCGCCGATTATGGGCAGATGCGAAAGCTCCTTTGCCACAGGAATTGCGCTTATGTCAAAGGTGTTTCTTGTGGCGGTTTCATAGGTTCTTATACCTCTTTCGCAGAGTATTACCTTTTCATTGCCCTCGGACATTATGTATTCCGCCGCCATGAGCCATTCCTCCATTGTGCAGGCAAGACCGCGCTTTAAAAGTATCGGCTTGTTGCATTTTCCGACCTCTCTTAAAAGCTTGAAGTTCTGCATATTTCTTGCGCCTATCTGCATAATGTCCGCAAAGTTTGCCACAAGGTCAACATCTCTTGTATCAAGCACCTCGGTGCATATGGGCATTTTAAGCTCGTGACCGCTGTTGTACATAATCCGCAGTCCGTCGCCCTCCAGTCCCTGGAATGAATAGGGTGAGGAACGGGGCTTGAAGGCTCCCCCTCTTAAAATATTTGCTCCCGCCTCCTTGCAAAGACGGCTCACCTCGGTAAACTGCTCCTGGCTTTCTATTGCGCAGGGTCCCGCGAAAACCGCAAGCTGTTCTCCTCCCACGCTTACGCCGTAACCGCAGTCTATGACGGACGGCTCCTTTTTAAGCTCCTTTGAAGCAAGCTTATAGGGTTTCATAATCGGAACTACGTTCTCAACGCCCTTTATTGTGGTAATCTGATTCATGCTCAGATTTCTCTTATCACCTATAGCGCCTATTACGGTTTTGTTGTCGCCGACAATGGGGTGTGTCTTAAAACCGAATTCCGCAAGAACTCTTTCGACGTTCTTTATTTGTTCCTCATCTGCCCCTTCTTTCATTATAATAATCATTTCAATCTCTCCTTAGCATTTTTATTTATATATAAGTATAACAGAATATTTTGCATTTTTCAAGCCCTTTCGAGCTTATTAAGTGTCTGGGTTTTGCCCACAAACACAACTATGTCATTTTGTTTAAATTCATACGAAGACCCGGGTGACACATTCACCTCGTTGGGGTCAAGGCTGTTTTTTACGGCTATGATATTTATTTCATAGCTTTTCCTTATATCCAGCTGGGCTATTGTTTTGCCCACCCAACTTTTGGGAACGGCAATATCGATTATTCCGTATTCGTCCGAAAGGTCTATATAATCCATCAGATGATGGGACACAAGACCTATAGCGGTTTTTACGCCCATTTCATATTCGGGGATTATAACCGAGTCTGCGCCGATTTTTTGAAGCACCTTTCGCTGATTTTTGTCCGACGCCTTGCATACCACCTTTTTCACTCCCATTTCCTTTAGGTATAAGGTTGCAAGCACACTTGTGTTTAAATCGCTCACACCGATTACAACACAGTCCATATTTTTAATTCCCAAGGCTCTTAAGGTTGCTTCTTCTTTAATATCGCCGCCCACCGCCTGCGTAACCATATCCGCCACTGCGTTGACCCGCTCCATGCTGTTGTCTACGGCAAGCACCTCATAGCCCATACGGAAAAGCTGACAGGCAACGGCAGTTCCAAACCTGCCCAAGCCCAGTACCGCAAAGCTTTTCATAACAATCCTCCAATCCGCCGTTTCATACGGCAATTATCCTATCAGCATATGTCCCTCCGGGTAGGAAAGGCTGTCTTTGCCGTTTGCCGACGACATGACGCTTATGCTTATTGTGGTAATTCCCACACGCCCGAAGTACATAAGAAAAATCGAAATCCATTTTGTAAGCGCACCCGCCCCCGCCGTTATGCCGGAGGTAAGACCTACGGTATCGTAAGCCGATGCCATTTCAAACACGCAGTCCAAAAGCGGCGCGTCCTCTGCCATGCTCACAACAGTCGAGGACAGCGTTATAAGAAACAGCCAAATCATTATAAGCGTATAGGCAAAGGCAGTATTTTCCTTTTTTATGCATCTTTTGCATATTACAAGTCCGTTTCTCCGCCTTAAAAACCCGGCACAGGAAAGCGCCGCAACCGCAAAGGTGCCGACCTTTACTCCGCCCGCCGTTGAGCCGGAGGCTCCGCCTATCATCATAAGTATTACAGTAAGAATCTTTGACTGCTCCGTAAGCCCTGCCTGACCGATTGCGTCAAAACCGGCAGTTCTTGTGGTTGCCGACTGAAAAAACGCCGCCAGAAGCTTTTCTCCCGTACCAAAGCCGCCAATGGTTTTGGGGTTTGAATATTCAAACAGGAAAAACAGCGCCGTTCCCCCCACCAAAAGCAGTGCGGTTGATACCAAAACGATTTTTGCATACAAATCAAGTCTTTTAAAGCTTTTGGCTCGTCCTATTTCTTCCCAGACTATAAAGCCTATTCCGCCGATTATCAAAAGTGCGGCAAGAGTTATAAGTACAACCGGGTCCTTTGCATAGGGAAGCATACTGCTGTTATTGCCCAAAATATCAAAGCCGGCATTGCAGTAGGCGGAAACCGAATGGAACACACCGTACCAAATCCCCTTAGGTCCGAACTTAGGCACAAACCGAAGCGAAAGCACTGCCGCACCGACGCCCTCCGCAGCCGCCGTTATAACAAGAACGTGCTTTGTTATCTTAACAACTCCCTCTATGGTGTCAAGCCCCAAGCTCTGTGCCAAAATCATGCGGTTTCTTAAATCAATATTTCTCTTTGACGCAAGAAACACTATTGTAATCATCGTCATAAAGCCAAGCCCGCCTATCTGAATAAGCGCCAAAAGCACCGCCTGTCCAAACAGCGTAAGCTCAGAGCCGGGGTCTATCACCGTAAGACCCGTTATGCACACCGCCGAGGTTGACACATACAGCGCACTCAAAAAATCCGGAGTTTTCCCGTCCCGGCAGGATATGGGCAGCATCAAAAGCAGCGCGCCCGCCAAAATAAGCAGCATAAACCCGATTGCAATCCGCCTTGACGTATTTATGCGCTTTTTTCCCCAATAAATTCTTTTTATCAGCGATTTAGCAAAAGACATTTTGCCATCTCCTCATATATATCTTGATTTTCTCCATGCCGCCGAGGTAAAGAGCACCAGTATCGGATAAAGCTCCAAACGTCCCGCCAGCATATCCAGTGACAGCACAAGCTTTGAAAAAGCCGAAAAATCCGCAAAGTTGCCCGTAGGTCCAACTGCGCCCAGTCCCGGTCCCACATTGTTTAACGTGGCTATAACCGCCGTTACGGTGGTGGTAATATCCTTGCCGTCCAGTGACACCGCCAAAATCGAAATTATCATAAAAAGCATATACACCGCAAAATATGAATTTACGCTTCTGACAATATCCGTACCGATGGATTTGCCGTCATTTTTTAAGGTTACGATGCTTCTGGGGCTTATGGTGCGGCGTATTTCTCGAACTGCGGATTTTACAAGGATTGAAACCCTTATAATCTTAATGCCGCCGCCGGTGGAGCCGGCACAGCTTCCCGTAAACATCAGAAAAATCAATATCATCTGCGAAAATACCGGCCATTTGTCAAAATCCGCCGTTGCATATCCCGTTGTGGTAATAATCGACGCCACCTGGAAAAACGCATATCTAAAC
Organism: Clostridiales bacterium; assembly: GCA_029226975.1. Lineage (GTDB taxonomy): Bacteria > Bacillota > Clostridia > UBA1381 > UBA1381 > Ornithomonoglobus_A. The sequence goes on from JAQXZB010000063.1 coordinate 42,729, forward strand.
GCCTTTGCAATACTGCCGTAAATTCCCGTTATATTAAGCGCCACCAAAACAGCTGACGTCAAAACAATGCCCAAATAAATCCTAAGCTCATCGTTTACGGCTGCGCGGCGAAGCTTTTTTGCTATCAAAAGATAATACACCGTAAAATTAACACCGAAAAGCAGCATAAATATTCCTATCACATAATCGATATATACGCTGTCATAATGACCGATGCTCGCGTTTTTTACGCCAAATCCTCCCGTTCCCGCCGTTCCGAAGGTATGCACAAGGCTGTCGAACACGCTCATGCCACCGAATAGCAAAAGCACAAACTCAATAACCGTCAGTGCAATGTAAATACAATACAAAATCCTCACCGAAAATTTCCAGCGGCTTGCCAGCTTGCCCACCGTAGGACCGGGCATTTCCGCACGCATTATATGCGTTGTGCGTGCGTCCTTTTGGGAGAATATTGCCATTGCGAACACCAACACGCCCATTCCGCCTATCCAGTGGGTAAGACTGCGCCAGAAAAGCAGACTCGGGCTTACGCTCTCCACATCCTTAAGGATTGTGGAGCCGGTTGTGGTAAAGCCGGAAACCGTTTCAAAGAAGCAGTCCACAAAATCGGGTATCTCCCGACTTAAAAAGAAGGGCAGTCCGCCAAGCGCAGAAAATAATATCCATGCCAGCGCAACAATCATCAGTCCGTCACGGGCAAAAAGCTCACGCTTCTTTACCGGGATAAGTGCCAATGCCCCGCAAAGGGCAAACATTGCCATGGTAATCACAAATTCCCAGTGACAGCCGTCCCGGTAAATAACCGAAACCGCCAAAGGCGGCAGAAGCATACCTGCGCCTATGAGCATGATTTTCCCTATCATATGTAAAACCATTCTGTAATTCATAGGTATTCCCCCGTCATGCCAGTATATCGGTAATTTTTTTAAGCTGAGCCGTAGTAACGATAATTACGGTATCCCCCGGCTCTAAGGTACTGTTTCCGTCCGGTATAAACGGACGCTTGTTGCCCCTTACTATGGAGGCTATAAGAATATTCTTTTTAAGCCTAAGCTTCTTTAACGGCACAGAGGTAAGCCCCGGCTCGCTTGTTATATTAAACTCGATAGCCTCCGCCTTGTCGCCGACAATGCGGTAAAGGGAGTTTATTTCCGTACCGCTGCTGTTTTCCATGGCACGCACATATCTCAAAATTACATCTGCTGTTATGTCCTTTGGAGTAACAATGCTGTCAATGCCGATGGTATCGAGCATTTCAACAAACGCCAGACGGTTTACTTTTGTTACCACCTTCGGTACCTGAAGCTTTTTGGCGTACATGGATATGATTATATTTTCCTCGTCAATGCCCGTAAGCGTAACGAGAGCGTCCACATCGTCGATGCCCTCCTCGCAAAGGGTGTTTTTATCCGTTCCGTCCGCATAGATAATGGACGCCTTGGGCAACAGCTCCGCCAGCTCCGAACAGCGTTCCATGCGGCTTTCTATTATTTTTACCCTCATGCCGCTCTCAAGAAGCTGTCTTGCCAGGTAATAGGAAATTCTTCCGCCGCCTATAATCATAACGGTTTTTAAGCGCTGATTGTCTATTCCTATTTCATGCATGAATTTTGCAATATCCCTGTGGGTGGCGGTAACGTGAATTTTGTCCTCGCTGTTTATAACAAAATCACCGTTGGGGATAATTACCTCGTCACCGCGCTGCAGTGCGCACACAAGCACCTTTACCTTGTATTTTGCGTAAATCTCCCAAATTGCCCTGCCCACAAGGGGACTGTCCGAAGAAACGCGTATCTGGGCAAGCTCAATCCTGCCCTTGGCAAAGGTTTCGGTATTTATCGCGGCAGGGAAGCGAAGCATTCTCGAAATCTCGTCCGCCGCGTAAAATTCGGGATTTACAATCATGCCTATTTCAAGCTCCCGGCGCATGAAATCCGTCTGCTTGTAATATTCGGGGTTTCTGAGCCTTGCAACACAGGCATGTGTGCCTAACTTTTTTGCCATGATACAGCAGAGCATATTAAACTCATCTCTTGGGGTAACGGCGATAACAAGCTGTGCTTTCCGCGCGCCCGCCTCCTCCAAAACCTCGATATCCGTACCGCTTCCGGCTATGCCCATAACGTCGAAATCGTCCTGAACGCTTTCGATTACCGAGTCCTTTATATCCACTAAAACAACATTGTGTCCCTCATTGTTAAGATGCTCGACAAGACCTCTGCCCACCTTGCCGCCGCCGATTATGATAATGTCCATTACTTGCCCTCACAGCCTCTTTTCCGCGTCATAAGAGAAAATACCGCCTCTTTGGGATCTTTCCCGTTATATAAAATATTGTACGCTTCATTTACAATGGGCATTTCCACACCGTATTTTTCGGCAAGCTTGTATGCCGCCACAGCGGTGTTTACGCCCTCTACCACCATATGCACCTCATTTAGCGTATCCTCCAGGCTTTTTCCCTTGCCCAAAAGTATTCCGGCGCGGCGGTTTCTTGAATGCATGCTCGTGCAGGTGACAATCAAATCACCCACTCCGCTAAGACCCATAAAGGTTTCCGGTCTTGCACCCATTTTAATGCCTAATCTTGTAATCTCCGCAAGACCGCGGGTCATGAGCGCCGCCTTGGTATTGTCGCCGTAGCCCAATCCGTCGCTTATTCCGGCGCACAGGGCTATAACATTCTTTAAAGAGCCGCCCAGCTCCACTCCGACCATGTCATCGGAGGTATAGACCCTAAAGGTATCCTTCATCATTATATCCTGAATACACTGTGCCGTTTGCATATCCTCCGATGCAACCACATTGGTTGTGGGAAGGTTTCTCGACACCTCCTCGGCATGGGAAGGACCGCTCATTACGGAAATTACCGCCTGAGGTATTTCCTCCTTATACACCTGCGAGAGCCGAAGCAGTGTTTTCTCCTCCAAGCCCTTTGAAATGTTTAAGATTTTTTGTCCCTTCTTTACAAAGCCCGCAAGCTGCTTTGCGGTGCTGCGCGTTGCCGGAGAGGGCGCGGCGGTTATAATAAGCTCCGCTCCCTCGGTGCAGATACCCATGTCATGGGTACAGATAATATTGTCCGAAAGCATTACTCCCGGCAGAAATTCCCTGTTTTCTCTGTCACGGTTTAATCTGTTCGTTTCCTCCTGTATCCATGACCACAGATACACAGCGTTTCCCTTTGAAGCGAGAAGCATGGCAACCGCCGTTCCCCAGCCTCCCGAACCAATTACCGCAATTTTCATAGCCGTCAGCTCCTTTTTTTACCTAATTTATTTTCCGTTCCGTTTAACAGTCTTTTTATATTGGCATGATGCCTTGCAATAAGCAGTCCGCCGATTATAACAACGCAGACAAGCTTTACCGGCTGTGTATCATCGAAAACGAACATTTTTACAAGCTCGATTACAATGAAAGTTACGCCGCCGATTATCGAACCTAAAGAAACATATCTCGTAAACGCCATTACCGCCAGGGCAATCACCAAAACCGCAAGCCCCACCTGCCAGTCAAGCATCAGCACCACACCCAGTGAGGTTGCAACGCCTTTGCCGCCCTTAAAGCCGAAAAATACCGGGAAGTTATGACCGAGTATGACGCATACCCCGGCTATGTACAGCACGCTTTGTGAAGCAGAAAATAATCTGCAAAGGGCAATCACCATAACGCCCTTTAAAACGTCTAACAAAAGCGTTATAACGCCCATTTTCTTGCCGTAGGTGCGAAGCATATTCGTTGCTCCCGCGTTCCCTGAGCCGCTTTCCCTTATATCCTTGCCGGATATGAGCCTTGAAAGCAAAATCGAAAAATTGACCGAGCCGACGAGATACGCCCCAACGGCAAAGATAAGTATATTCATGGGATAAATCATTATTTCTTTTCTCCTTTTTCTCTTACGATAAGCTTTATCGGCGTTCCCTCAAAGCCGAAGTTCTCCCTTATCTGGTTTTCGATAAACCGCAGATAGGAATAATGGAACAGCTCCTTTGAATTTGCAAACAGCACAAAGGTTGGGGGTGCTGTGGAAACCTGTGTTCCGTAATAGAGCTTTAAGCGTCTGCCCTTGTCCGAGGGCGGCTGCTGCTTATGGGTCGCCTCGTTTATTACATCGTTTAACATTCCCGTAGTAATTCTGCGCTTGTGCTGTTCGTTTACAAGCTTTATTTCGTCAAAGAGCCTGTTTACCCTCTGACCGGTTTTTGCACTTATAAACACAAGCTTTGCATAGGACATAAAGGCAAATTCTTCTCTTAATCTGTCCGAAAAGCGCTTCATGGTCTTGTCGTCCTTGTCGACAATATCCCATTTATTGACGGCAAATATTGCCGCCTTGCCCTGTTCATGGGCATAGCCCGCAATTTTTGTGTCCTGCTCGGTTATGCCCTCTGAAGCGTCTATCATTATAACGCACACATCGCTCCTGTCCACTGCCGCCAGTGACCTGACAACGCTGTAGCGTTCAACATTTTCATCGATTTTTCCCCGCTTTCTCATTCCCGCCGTATCTATGAACAAATATTTCTGACCGTCACGCTCATAGGGCGAATCGATGGCGTCGCGGGTAGTTCCGGCAATATTGCTTACTATTACCCGTTCCTCGCCCAAGATTTTATTTATAAGCGAGGATTTCCCGGCGTTTGGTCTGCCGATTACGGCAACCTTTATAACGTCCTCCTCCTCGGAGGTGTCCGCGTCCTCGGGGAATTTGTGGGTAACCTCGTCAAGCAGATCTCCCACGCCCAAGCCGTGAGTTGAGGAAATTGCAATAGGGTCTCCCAGACCCAAGTTATAGAACTCGTAAAATTCCAAAGGCGGGTCGCCTATATTGTCAACTTTGTTTACGGCAAGGACTATTTTTTTCTGCGCCTTTAAAAGCATCTGCGCCACATCCCTGTCATTTGCGGTCACACCCTCGCGCACACTGGTCATAAGCACCACCACATCAGCCATTTCTATGGCAAGCTGTGCCTGACGGCGCATCTGCACAAGTATCTCGTCCTTTGACGCCGGCTCTATTCCGCCGGTGTCCACAAGGGTAAAATGCTTGTCAAGCCACACCGCGTCGGCATATATCCTGTCGCGGGTAACTCCCGGGGTGTCCTCTACTATGCTTATTCGCTGCCCAGTAATCTTATTAAACAGAGTGGACTTTCCCACATTCGGTCTGCCCACTATCGCTACCAATGGTTTCATATTTATCTCCCTTCAAAAGAGCCTAAAACTCCAGCTCCTCGTCAAGTATTTTTTCTATAAATTCGTATCCGTCATTGCTTACGGATATTACCTCCATGCCCAAGGCCTCCTCGACCTCATGCACCGTTGTATCGTCAAGGAAAATATCGTCCTCGTCCCTTAACATACTCTGCGAAATTATCAAAGCGTCCCCGCTCATGCCCTTTAACTGCTCTATTATATCACATCCGCACACAAGCCCGGAAACATTTACTCCGCCGCCGAAAAAGTTGTTTTTCACAGCTTTTACCTTAATTTCCGCTCCCGAAGCCTCGCTAAGCCGCCCTGCAAGCCCCGATATAAAATCAAAGGCAAGCTCGCCCGTTGCAATCAGTACCCGGCGGTTTCTCGGCTTTTTCTTTACAAGCCTTATGGCAGAGTCAAATTCCTCCTTCATGCTTGCAATAAGTCCGACGCCGTTTTCAAGCTGGGGAAAGCCCTCGTATTCCTCCGCATCGGGAAGCTCTGTGCCGGCGTTTATATAAAACTCGTCCGACAAATACACAAGCCTTGTGCCGAGCCGTTTTAAAAACTCCTCCTGATACGCCTTTACCTGCTCTATCACCTGTGCCGAGCCTGCGGCGTCAAAGGTCTTTAAGGGAAAAAGTCCCTCTCTGCACCGCGTAAGCCCCACCGGCACCGCGCAAATGCTGCTCACATAGGGAAACAGCGAAGCAAGGTCGCGTATCGTCCTGTCAAGCTGCTCTTTGTCGTTTATCCCCGGACACAGAACTATCTGACAGTTCATATAAATCTCGTTTTCGGCAAACCGCTTCATTATATCGAAGCATTTCCCGGCAAAACGATTGTTGAGCATCATTTTTCTAAGCTCCGGATCCGTTGCATGAACGCTTATGTTAATGGGCGAAACACGCATTTTTATAAGCCGCTCCAGCTCCTCCTCGGACATATTGGTAAGGGTTACATAATTCCCCTGCAAAAACGACAGCCTTGTATCGTCATCCTTAAAATACACGCTCTCCCTCATGCCCGGCGGAAGCTGGTCTATAAAGCAGAAAATGCATTTGTTGGTACAGCTCTGTGCCGTATCTATAAGCCCCTCGTTAAATTCAACGCCTATGTCCTCATAATCGTTCTCAACATCAACCGTTACATACTCTCCGTCCTTGGTTTCTATATCCAATGTTATCTCATATTCGGACATAAGATACCTGTATTCGAGAATGTCATGGAAGTCAGAACCGTTGATTTTAAGAATTTTATCTCCCGGCTCAAGACCTATCTCCTCCGCAATGGAGTTTTGCTCCACATATTTAATTGTAGTGTCCGCTCTTGCCATAAAATTCCTCCGTCAACAACATCTTATGCTGATTATAACATATTACCGCGCGAATAACAAGTATTGATAAATTTTTATCAATCTTTCCTTTGTATAACGCTCACACCGGACAAAATCATTGCGCCGCCGATAAGCTGCATAACGCCCATAAGCTCGCCCAAAAACACCGCGCCCAAAATCAGCGTGGTAATGGGTTCAAGGCTTGAGAGTATTCCGGCAGCCGCCGCGCCCTCCTCTCTTACGCCCGCCTGAAACAGCGGCATTGCAAAGACGGTCACCAAAACCGAAATTATCACCGAATAGGTCCATGCCTTAGGTGTCATGTCAAAGGAAATGCCATGCACCAAAAGTCCGTATGCAAGGGTTGCCGCCGAGGTTATGAGCATCACATAGAAGGTAAGCTTTATATAATCCATTTTATCCAGTCCGGATTTATCCATATAAATAACATAGAAGCTGTAGAATACGCCCGAAAGCAGCGCAAGGATTATCCCCGCGGTATCCGCGGCGGTATTTATATCAACAAACAAAAATATTCCCACCGTAACAAGAACGGAGGCTGTAAGTGTAAGCTTTGTCATGCGTTCATGGTACACTGCCGCGCAGACAAGCACGATTATAAGCGGATAAACAAAATGCAGCGTTGTGGCAAGTCCCGTTGAAATATAATTATATGATGCGTAAAGCAATAAAATCGGCAGTGCGCCGCCGAACACACCAAGCTTTACAATGGAGAAAAACTCGTTTTTGGTAAGCCGTATGCTTCGCCCCGTACTTATCATGATGATAAACAAAAGCGGCACAGCAAGAAACGCTCTTAAAAAGGTCAGAGTTATTCCGTTTGTGCCGCCCTCATAAGTGACCTTTGCCAAAATAGGCGCAAGTCCGTAAATAAAAGCCGATATTACAAGGCTTATTTTGCCTTTATTTTTTAATATTTTTTTGCTCATACAAATCTCCGTTCCGGCGGACGAAGCTTTATTTGAGCCTGTCAATCTCGTCCGTCCACAGTCTTACGGAAGCGTCGCTGGGCATACGCCAGTCGCCTCTGGGAGAAAGAGCAACCGTACCCACCTTAGGCCCGTCCGGCAGGCAGGAACGCTTGAACTGCTGAGAGAAAAACCGTTTGTAAAACACCCTCATCCATTCGAGAATAAAGCCGCGCTCATAAACGCCCGAAAAGGCGCGCTCGGCAAGCCTTAAAATCTTTGCGGGACGAAAGCCGAAGCGCAGCATATAGTAAAGGAAAAAGTCGTGCAGCTCATAGGGACCCACAATATGCTCGGTTTTTTGAGAAATCTCGCCGTCCTTGGGCGGAAGCAGCTCCGGGCTTACCGGCGTGTTTAAAATATCGGTAAGCGTAACTCTTAAAGCCTCGTTATCGGTGCGCTCCGCTTCATAATCCACCAAATACCTTATAAGGGTTTTGGGCACTCCGGCATTTACCGCATACATACTCATATGGTCGCCGTTATAGGTAGCCCACCCCAGTGCCAGCTCCGACAAGTCCCCGGTGCCTATCACAAGTCCGCCGTTTTTGTTGGCAATATCCATCAAAATCTGCGTTCTTTCCCTTGCCTGTGAGTTTTCATAGGTTACGTCATAGCTTTCGGGGTCCTGTCCAATATCGCGAAAATGGATATTGACCGCTTCTTTTATGTTAATCTCCTCAAGGGTTACGCCCAAAGAACGGGCAAAGCTTACAGCGTTATTGTAGGTGCGGTCGGTTGTGCCGAAGCATGGCATTGTTACCGCAATTATATTTTTTCTGTCAAGCCCTAAATAATCAAAGGCTCTTGCCGTCACCAAAAGCGCCAGCGTTGAGTCCAGTCCGCCGCTTACGCCCACAACCGCGCACGCCGCGCCGGTGTGGTCAAGCCGCTTTTTAAGCCCCATTGCCTGAATGGTCAGTATCTCCTCGCTTCTCTTTTTGCGCTTTGCTGTGTCGGACGGAACAAAGGGTTTTTGCTCAACTGTGCGAGTGAGCGTTGTTTTTTCCTTCTCAAATTCAACATTGATTACTGTGTATTCTCCCCTGCTTCTGTAGGTGGTTGTCTTTCTTCTTTCACTTATAAGCCTTTCCAAATCTATCTCGGAGTATACACATTCATTGCAAAATCTTTTGCTTCTTGCCAAAACCGCGCCGTTTTCGGCAATTATATTATCCCCGGCAAACACCAAATCCGTTGTGGATTCGCCGTATCCCGCATCTGCATAAAGATATGCCGCATACAGTCTTGCCGACTGGCTCTTTACAAGCATGGCGCGGTATTCGTCCTTTGCGATAAGCTCGTTGCTTGCGGAGAGGTTGGCAATAACCGTTGCGCCCGCAAGTGCCAATTCACCCGAGGGCGGCGTGGGTGTCCATAAATCCTCGCATATTTCAATACCCAGCACAAAATCCGGCATATCAGGAGCCCTAAACAAAAGCCTTGTGCTCATGGGAACGCACTGACTGCCTATGAAAACATTTTTTATATCCGTCCCTCCCGGCGAAAAATGCCTTGCCTCGTAAAATTCGCCGTAGTTGGGTATATTGGTTTTGGGAACAAGTCCCTTTATTTCTCCTCGGTTAATAACCGCACCGCAGTTATACAGCTCGCCGCCATACTCCACCGGCGCACCGACAACGGAAATAATATCGCAGTCGGCAGTTTCCTTTGCGATTTTTAAAAGTGCGTCCTTTACTCCGTCAAGAAGCGTCCGCTGCAAAAACAAATCCGAGCAGGTATAGGCGCTTATGCAAAGCTCCGGAAAAACTATAAGCTTTGCGCCCTCCCCGGCGGCAAGGCGCACCGCCTTTATGATGTTGTCGCTGTTATAAACTGTGTCGCCCACTCGTATATCAACCGCCGCACAGGCGACCTTTACAAAACCGTCCTTCATTTTGCTTCTCCTTTTATTTTGCTCCAATACGCACAAGCCGCCTGCTCGGTCTTGTTGTCGCCGTATTCATAATAGCGGCTGTCCTTTATGTTATCGGGCAGATACTGCTGCGGTACATAGTGATTTTTATAGCTGTGGGGATATTTGTACTCCGTACCATGACCGAGCTTTTTTGCTCCCCCGTAATGGCTGTCCTTAAGATGGGCAGGAATATCCCCCGAATCCTTGCTCTCCAATTCCGAAAGAGCGGCGTCTATGGCGCATATTGCGCTGTTGGATTTGGGTGCGGTGGCAAGCAGCAGCACCGCCTCGGCAAGAGGTATTCTCGCTTCGGGAAAGCCTAACTGCAGCGCGCTGTCAACACACGCCTTAACAATGGCAATCGCTTGCGGATACGCAAGTCCCACGTCCTCCGCCGCCATAACCAGAACTCTTCTGCAAATGCTCTGCAAATCCCCCGCGGCAACAAGCCGCGCCAAATAATGCACCGCCGCGTCCGGGTCGGAGCCTCTTACGGATTTTTGAAACGCGCTTAAAATATCATAATGGCTGTCGCCGTCCTTATCGTAGCGCATCGCCTTTTTCTGTGCCGCCTGCTCTGCTGCGTCAAGGTCTATCGTGATTTTCCTGTCCTCATCGGGCAATGCCGCCATAAATGCCGCTTCAAGGGAATTTAGCGCCTTTCGCACGTCCCCGTTGGAGCAGCCTGCCAAATGCCAAAGCGCGTCTTGGGAAACCGACAGCGAAAAGCCCTTGTAATCCTCATTCTCCAAAATTTCAACCGCCCTTGACAGTGCCGCAAAAACGTCCTCCGGCTCAATCTGCTTAAATTCAAAAACCACGCTTCTTGAAAGCACAGCGTTATAAACGTAAAAATAAGGATTTTCGGTGGTACTGGCAATCAGTGTAATTTTTCCGTTTTCCATAAACTCCAAAAGGGACTGCTGCTGTTTTTTGTTGAAGTTCTGTATCTCGTCAAGATACAGCAGCACTCCCTCAGGTGCCATAAACGAATCAAGCTGTGCCACGATATTTTTTATATCGGACACACCGGCGTTTGTGGCATTTAGTCTGTGCAGAGTTTTGCCCGTTCGTGAAGCTATGATATTTGCGACCGTCGTTTTTCCCACTCCCGACGGTCCGTAAAATATCATATTGGGAATTTGATTGTTTTCAATCAAATTCCTAAGCAGCTTTCCCTCGCCTAAAATATGCTTCTGACCGACAACCTCTGTGATGCTTTTCGGGCGGAGCCTGTCCGCCAATGGGGTCAGGCTCATGCTCTTTTACCCGCTCTTAGGGCGAGCCTTTGTCTTAGCTTTTCGACCTCCTCCTCGCTTACAGTGGTCATATGCGAGCGGCGGCAGTCCTTAACATGCTCCAAAAGCTCAAGTCCTCTTTGATAATCGCCCATTGCCTCGGCAATCTGAGCCCCGTGGTAGTATGCCTCCACAAAGAGGGGACTTTCCTCAATGATTTTATCGGAAAGCTCCTTTGCCTTTTCGTATTTTCCCTGACGGTAATAGCAAATTGACAGATTATCCCGTATATCCCTGTCCTCATCGTTATACTCATAGGCCTCTTCGCAAAAGCGCGTTACTTCGTTTAAATTCTTGTTTGTCAGAAGCTTAAAGAAGCCGAGCATTGCGTACATGGTTGTATTTTTATAGCCGTCATTAAACATTTCCTCAGCGTCCTCTATCGCCTCGTCCAGTCTGCCGGTTTTATAATAAATCATGCATCTTTGCTGCTTTGCCATGTTGCGGTATTCCTCTTTTTTAAGACGGCTTACCCTAATTACCGGGTTTAACAGATTTTCCGCCTCCTCGAAATCACCGGTGCGCATAAGCACATACACATAATTTAAGCGTATCTGCAGCTTTGCCCTGCCTGTGTCCATTGCCTTTTTGTAATTGCGCTTTGACTCCTTAAAATCTCCCGCTTCAAACGCCTTTTGAGCCTTAACTGCCCAAAAGGTCGGAATATACTTGTATACCGCATAAGCTATCACTATTGCACACGCAAGCAGTCCCAGTGCCAAATTTGTTTTAAACGCCAGAAAAATAATGACAGCCGCGCATATTACATAAAGTATTCCCATAATTCCACCACCATATTAAAATTCCGCTGTTCCGACGGTTCTCGGGAACGGAAGCACATCTCTGATGTTTGACATTCCCGTAATATACATAACGGCTCTTTCAAAGCCCAGACCGAAGCCCGCGTGCTTATTTGTGCCGTATTTTCTCAAATCGAGATACCAGCTGTAATCCTCCTCATTAAGACCCAGCTCCTTCATTCTCGAAACGAGCACATCGTAATTTTCCTCTCTCTGGCTTCCACCTATTATCTCACCAACACCCGGAACAAGCACGTCCATTGCCGCAACGGTTTTTCCGTCATCGTTGAGCTTCATGTAAAACGCCTTTATCTCCTTGGGATAATCGGTCACGAATACCGGACGCTTGAATATTTTTTCCGTAAGGTATCTTTCATGCTCGGTCTGCAAGTCGCAGCCCCATTCAACCTTGTAGTCAAATTCCTCGTTATGCTCCCTTAAAAGCTCCACCGCCTCGGTATAGGTAACATGGGCGAACTTGTTTGAAACAACGTTGTTAAGTCTTTCAAGCAGACCCTTGTCAATGAAGCGGTTAAAGAACTCCATTTCCTCCGGCGCATTTTCAAGACAGTAGTTTATAATGTATTTGAGCATATCCTCGGCAAGCTCCATATCGTCCGCCAAATCGGCAAACGCCATCTCCGGCTCAATCATCCAAAATTCCGCCGCGTGACGTGTTGTGTTGGAGTTTTCGGCTCTGAAGGTGGGACCGAAGGTATAAACGTTTCTAAACGCCATACAGAAGGTTTCCACATTAAGCTGACCGCTTACCGTAAGGTTTGTGGGCTTGGAGAAGAAATCCTTTGAATAATCGACCGAACCGTCCTCCTTCTTTGGAAGCTTGTCCGGGTCAAGGGTTGTTACCCTGAACATCTCGCCCGCGCCCTCGCAGTCGCTGCCCGTAATAATCGGAGTATGCACATACACAAAGCCCCTCTCGTTAAAGAACTGATGAATTGCGTAAGCAATCATGGAGCGCACTCTAAATACCGCCGAAAAGGTATTGGTTCTCGGGCGCAGATGCGCTATCGTCCTTAAAAATTCGGGACTGTGTCTTTTCTTTTGCAGCGGATAATCCGGCGTAGAGGGTCCGTCCACAATTACCGAGGACGCCTTCAGCTCAAAGGGCTGCTTAGCCTGAGGAGTCGGCTCCAAAATTCCCGTTGCGGTAATTGCCGCGCCTACGTTAAGCTTTGACAGCTCCGTAAAATTATCAAGCTTCGCATCCTCTATGACTATTTGCAGGTTCTTGAAAAAGCTTCCGTCATTTAATTCAATAAACCCGAAATTCTTTGATACACGGATGGTTCTGACCCACCCCGAAACTGTGACTTCCTTATTCTCATAATCAATCGTATCTCTGAATAATCCCTTTATAACTGCCTTCATAAATAATAATCCTTTCTGTTATATCAAATGTATACCGTTTTTGGTACATTCCTCAATCATGTCGTCGGGCCATACGGACGCCTGTACCTCGCCTATATGCGCCTTTTCGAGCATAAACATACACAGGCGCGACTGACCTATGCCGCCGCCTATGGTGTAGGGTAGTTCTCCGTTTATAAGCTTTTTGTGGAATTCAAGCTCTAACCGCTCCTCGCAGCACTCTTTTTTAATCTGGGCCAGAAGCGCTTCCTCGTCAACTCTTATACCCATGCTCGACAATTCAAAGGAAATGTCAAGAAGCGGATAATAAACGAGTATATCGCCGTTTAATTCCCAATCGTCATAATCCGGCGCTCTGCCGTCATGGCGCTCGCCCGACTCAAGATATTTGCCGACCTGCATTAAAAATACAGCCTTCTTTTCCCTCAAAAGCTCTCTTTCCCTCTCCTTCGGTGAAAGGTCGGGATACATATTGTAAAGCTCCTGAGTTGTGACAAATTCAATTTCTTTGGGGAACATACATTCAAGTTCCGTATACTTCTGGCAAATGATTGCGTTTGTGGCAACCATTGATGTGTAGATCTTTTTTACAAAGCTTTTTAAGGTTTCAACCGTTCTTTCATTTTTTTCGATAACGGCCTCCCAGTCCCACTGGTCAACATATATCGAGTGCAGGTTGTCCACCTCCTCATCGCGCCGTATGGCGTTCATATCCGTATAAAGACCCTCGCCGGGCTTAAAGTTATACTTTGCCAAGGTCTGTCTTTTCCACTTAGCCAGTGAATGAACGATCTCCAGCTTTTCGCCGCCCAAACAGGGAACGTCAAAGGAAACCGGACGCTCCACGCCGTTTAGATTATCGTTAAGACCGCTTTTTGGTCTTACAAACATCGGCGCGGAAATACGCTGCAAATTAAGCGCGTTTACCAGTTCTCTTTGGAAGGTTGCCCTTATGCTTTTTATTGCTCTTTCTGTTTTTCTGCCATCAAGCTTAGACTGATAGCCCTTAGGTAACATCAACGACATAATTAAATACCCCTTTGCATTTATTCATTGTTGTTTTATTCTTTGTATTCTATGCTTTCAAGAGTTTGGCGGAAATTTTCCCTTACCGCCGCCAGGTACTGTGCCCTAAGCTCTGCTCTTTCCCGCTCCTCTTGGGGCGTAAGCCCCGACTCCTTTGCCTTTTTGGCAAGCTCGTTAATTCTTGCAATCTTTTTTGTGTCCATAACCTCCTCCTTAGAGTATGCATAATGCTTCATTCTCTATTGTACTCCATTTCCGTATAAATTTCAAGAGGACAATCTCATTTTTTTATATTTTTTCATAATATACATTACAATCCGCAAGAAAGGAGGATATAACAATGGGAGAGTTTTGTGAAGAGAGGCACCACTGCGGCAATAAAGGCTGCGATTTTGATCTCGATATGATTATCTGGGTTTTAATCATAATCGTTATCGTTACCTGCATGTGCAATAACTAAGCACAAAAATCCGCCGCGGCTCTGCCGCGGCGGTGTTTTTCCTATAATTCCTCTATAGTCCTGTATAAAAGCTCCGCGCAGGCGTCAATATCCGACTTGTACGCCAACTCCGAGGGCGAATGTATATACCTGGTGGGGACGGATATTCCTCCGGTTTTTACTCCGGCACGCACAAGCTGCATTGCGCCCGCATCAGTGCCGCCGTCCGCCATGATTTCAAGCTGATATGGTATTTCGTATTTCTTGGCCGTATTTTTCATAACCTCTCTTATATGAGCGTCACACAAAACCGAGCGGTCCATTACCTTTATCGCCGCGCCGCCGCCGAGCTTTACCGCCATCACCGGTGCCTTGGGAGTATCGCCCGTATCCGTAACGTCAACCGCTATCGCATACTGCGGGTCTATGTCAAAGGCCGCGGCTTTGGCGCCGCGCAGACCGACCTCCTCCTGGACGGTGAACACAAAATACAAATCCTTGCCGCCGCTTAATCGCTCCATTGCCCGAAGCGCCGCAAAGCAGCCTGCCCGATTATCGAGGGCTTTTGAAATAACCGCATTTTGACTTTCATACATCGCACCCACAAAGGCGGCTCTGTCGCCTATGCTGACAAGCTTCTCTGCCTCGGCGCGGTTTTTTGCGCCTATGTCTATATACAGCGTGTCAAGCTTTACCTTCTCCTTAAGCTCCTCTTCCTCGCTGCCGATGACGCCGATTATGCCGTTCTTAAACCGAACCTTAGCCCCGGCAAGCCTTTGGGTATATAATCCGCCTACCCCGCCGAATCGCAAAAAGCCCTTTTCATCGATATATGTTATGATTATTCCTATTTCGTCCATATGCGCCGCCACCATTATCCGCGCACCGTCTCCGGCTTTGTGCGCAATCAAGCTGCCGAGCGCGTCAGTGCGTGTTTCATAGCCCAGCTTTGCCGCGTGGGCTTCTATAAGGGCGCGAATGTCCTCCTCGGCTCCCGAAACCCCGTCTGTTTGGGTCAGCTTATTCAATAATTCCATCTGTATCATCTCCGTTAATCAGTATTCTTAAAAGCTCGCAGGCAGCTTCAATATCCGAAAGTGCCGCAAGCTGCACCGGGGTATCGGCATATCTTACGGGAATTTTTACGGCGGCGCATTTTTTTGCACCTGCGCCGTACTGAAGCGCAAAATCTCCGAACACATCCGTATTGCTTTTTATCTGATGCTTGATATTATTTTTCTCCGCAATATGATTTAATGTCCCCACAATTTTAGTGTCCCCTATCATTTTTTTGTCCGCACATTCGATTATCACGCCCTCATTAAGCTGCGGACCGCGGCTTTCTTTTACCCCGTACATATCCGTGCTTGGAACGGTGTCTGCCAAAACAGTCAAATCCGCGTCTATCCTGTGGGCGGCTGCGGCCGCACCTCTTGAGCCTATCTCCTTTTGAACGGTAAAAACAAAATATGTGTCATAGCGGGGTTTTTTCTCCATTGCGCGCATAAGGCAGTAAACTCCCGCTCTCGACAAAGCCTTGCCCTTTACCATTCCGCCGATTTCACGAAATTCGGTATCAAGGGTCAAATAATCACCCTTGTCAACAAGGAGCATTGCATCTCCCCTGCTCTCCTCACCGATGTCTATAAACAAATCCTTTACCTTTACTATGTTTTTTCTCTCATCAGGCTTTTGCAGATGAATTGCTTTCATTCCTATTACTCCGGGGATTTTATTATTGATTTTTACCCGTTTTGAAATAATGCTTATAGGGTCGATGTTTCCCGCATTCTTGAATTTTATATAGCCTTTTTCGGTAAAATCGCTTACAATAAAGCCGCTTTCATCCATGTGGGTTATTACGGCAAGCTTTTTATCATGCCTTTCTCCCCGCACAAAAGCCGTCAGATTTCCCATTATATCAACGGTTATTTCATCGGCGTTTATATTGCTTTTTATATATTCCCTAAGCCTTCCCTCATCTCCGGCTACCGCGTGAATTTCGCTTATATCCTTTAATTGTACAGCCATTTTATGTTCCCCTCCATATCGGCAATAAATTTTTCAATCAAATCCGCCGTACTTTGCACATCCTCCAAAACCAGAGTTTCCACCGAGGTGTGCATATATTTTAAGGGAATTGAAATAAGCGCTGTCGCAATACCGTCTTTTGCTGTCTGAATTTCCCATGCGTCCGTTCCGGTATCGCCGCCCTCTATTTCAATATCTGTTTTTATACCGTACATTTTTGCGGTTTTAACAAGCCGCTTTACCATTGCCGGGTGCAGATTGGGTCCCTTTGCGATAATCGCTCCCGAGCCGCCCTCAAAAGCACCGGTACTGTTGTCGGGAGTTACGGCATGGGTTACATCTACGGCTATTGCCATGTCGGGATTTACTCCGTATGCCGCAGTTTTTGCACCGCGGCAGCCCACCTCCTCCTGAACTGCCGCTACGGCATAAACATCTATATTCAATTTAGTGTCCCCAAGAGCCTTAAGCGCCAAAATCAGTGCCGCAACTCCGGCGCGGTCGTCAAGAGTTTTTCCGCTCCACTGACCTGCTCCGATTTTTCCCACAGACTGAGCGATTGTTACGCTGTCGCCTACGCTTACAAGCTCCTTTACCTTGTCCGCACAAAGTCCAGTATCTATCGCCAAATCCTTTACTGGGGCGGTTTTGCCCTCCTCCCGCAGATATGCGGGCTTTACTCCGATAACGCCCCAAATATCCTCTTTTCCATGAACGACTACCTCCAGTGAGGGCAGTATGCGGTTATCCACTCCGCCCACGTTCGCAAAGGTAAGATAGCCCTTTTCATCGACAGAGGTAACAATAAGACCTATTTCGTCCATATGCGCTTCAATCATTATCGAGGGCGCACCCGTATTGCCGCAGCTTTTTTTTGCAATAACATTTCCCAGCGCGTCAATTTTTACCTCATCGGCATATTCACCGAGCATTTGGGCTATTTCCCTGTTAATGCGGTACTCAAAGCCCGATATTGCCCGCATATCACTTAATTTCTTTATAGTTTGTATCATTTAGTGTCCCTTATTTAAGCTCATTTACAAGCTTTTTAAAGAGTTTTCCCCTCTCCTCAAAATTTTTGAACATATCAAAGCTTGTGCTTGCAGGCGAAAGCAGCACAACATCGCCGGGCTTTGCCTTGGCTTTGGCGGTATTTACCACATCCTCGTAATTATCAAGCTTGATTATTTCGGGTTTTTCATCGGTTTTTGCCGCCAAAACAGCCTCCTCTATTTTTGGGGCTGTCGCTCCGATTAAAATCAGTATTTTCGCACTCCTTGCTATAGGCTCGCCGACCTCGTCATAGGGAATCCCCTTATCCTTGCCGCCGCTTATCAGAATAACCTTATCTTTAAATACATTTAAAGTGTTTATGGTTCTGTTGGGGCTTGAATCAATGGAGCTGTTATAATACTTAACTCCGTCAAGCACCCGCACAAGCTCAATTCTGTGCTCCACACCGCCGAAGTCCTTTGCAATCTTTACTATATTTTCATCATCCACAAGTCCCTCGACAGCCGCAATTGCCGCCATGTAATTCTCAACATTGTGCATACCCGGAATTTTTATGTCCCCGATATTTAAAACGGCGTCCTCACCTCTTTTTATAACGTCACCGTCAAGGTATACGTCCGCTTTTTCGGCTCTTGAGAAGTATTTTTGTGTCCCTTTTGCTTCTTTGCCTATTGCTTTTGTTACTTCGTTGTCCAGATTTAAAATCAGCTTATCCGCATCAGTTTGATAAAGCATTATATTTTTCTTCGCGTCTATGTATTCCTCATAGCTCTTGTGCATATCCAGATGATTTGGCGAAATATTGGTGATTACCGCAATTTCGGGGGATTTTCTCATTGTGTGAAGCTGAAAGCTTGAAAGCTCTAAAATAACCCAATCGTCCTTTTCCATCTCGCCGGTCATGGTAAGCAGCGGATTTCCTATATTTCCGCCGAGCCATGTTTTGTGTCCCTGAAGAGTCATCATTTTATGGATAAGAGTTGTGGTGGTGGTTTTTCCGTCACTGCCCGTTACGGCAATTATATGGGACGGGCATACGTCAAAAAATACCTCCATTTCGGAAGTAACAACCGCTCCCCGCTCTCTTGCCGCATTAAGCTGGGGAATATCAAATCTCATTCCCGGTGTTTTAAATGTCACCTCACCGTCTATATTCTCAAGATAATCCGCTCCTAAGCTGAGCTTTACTCCAAGGCCTTCCATTTCGGCGCATACCTCGCCCAATTCTTCGCGGCTGCGCTTGTCACAGGCGGTAACCTTTGCTCCTATGGCGGCAAGATATTTTATAAGCGGCTTATTTGAAATGCCTATGCCTATTACCGTTACCTTTTTACCCTTTATGCTGTTTTGAAATTCTTCTAATTTTGTCATTTTAATTCTCCGTTCCTCCGCCATGCTTTGAGGGCGGTATCAATATATAATTATTTTACCATATTATTCCTCTAAAATCAAGGCTTATATCACTTAAAAACCAAAACTCCGGCAATCATCAGCGCAAGTCCGACATATTTGTTCCATGAAAACGCAATTTTTTCACTGCCCATAAGCCCGAAGCAGTCAATCAGTGCCGCGACCGCAAGCTGCGATATTAAAATAACCGAAATTGCCATTGTGGGGCTTAATTTGTTTATCGCAAGCATTACCGTTACGGTTATTACCACGCCCAAAACACCGCCGAGCCAGTAAAGCTTATTAACCTGTGAAATCTGCCATATACTGCCCTTGCCCCAAATCAGCATGATAATTACCGACAGCACAAGCGCCGTTCCCTGCACAAAGACGTTTGCCTCATAAAAGCCCGCCTTTTCGCCCAGTCTTGTATTCATTACGCCCTGAACGCTCATTGCGGCTCCCGCCGCTATGGAATATATTATTCCCAACATAAAAATCACCTCACAGATATTATGAGATGATTTTTCATTATTTATCCAAAATATTTAATAAGCCTGTCATATTCCCGGGGACTTATGTTTAAAACTGTTCCATGGCGGAAGCGGTAATCCCCCTTAAGCTTCTCGCCCGGTCTGAAATTTCCGGAAGCTATATCTTCCGCAACAAACTGCTCATAGCCGCTGCCCTGCGCAAAATGGTCAAGGAGCAGATACCATTTCCCGTCATCGCCCTTATAGGCGGCAGGTCCTTCATAGCCCCTCATTCCCGACAGGGAAAAGCCTTCTACGGTTTCAAACACTCCGTTTGGGCTTGTGCTTTTTTCCATTATAATATCCTTGTTTGTTTCGTCCTTGGAAAAGCGGTAATATATGTCACCGTCGCATATAAAGGTGGTGTCTATCACGTCGCTTTCCTTTTCTATATAAAGCTTAGGCTCGGTGAAGGTTTCAAAATCCCTTGTTCTTGAAGCGTAAATTCTTTGCTTTTTAAAATTATCGTCCGCTGTCTTGGACGCCCAGAACATAAGATAATCTCCCCGTTCCCTGTCATACACCGTTTCCGGCGCCCATGCACAGCCTGCATTTTTCGGGGCAATTTCGCACATTCTCTGCTTTGACCAACGGCACAAATCCTCCGATTTCCAAATCATCACAGACCGGCTTCCCCGCTCCTGGCAGTCCTTCCAGCAGGTCGGGGATTGTTTTCTTTTGCATATGTTCAAATCCGTCGCAATTATCACAAATTTATTGTCCGCAGTCCTTAAAATATGCGGGTCGCGCACTGCACACTCTCCCATTGTGCTTCTTAATATCGGCTTTGCACCGTTTAATGCGCGCCAGCTTACACCGTCCTCGGACACACTGAAATATATCTGCTCATCGTCTATATCCTCATTATTTTTAAAGCTGACAAACAAATACATAATTATACCTCCCTTTAAGCTTAGAAAAGGGAGAAATCTGCGCCGCAAATTTCCCCCTTGCATAACATCTTAGTGCTTTGCTCTCTTTACATAACTTGTATGCAGAAGCTTGTGTGCCTTTTCGGAGCCTGCATGGTCAAAGAACTCATCATAGAGCATCTTCAGTACCGGACTCTTATGGGACATTCTAAGCTCCACTGCCGCATCCACGTCATAGAGTGCCTTTGCTCTTTCAGCCTTAAGGTCAAAGTTGTTTCTTAAAGCGTCGCTTACCACAGGCTGTCCGCCGCCGTTTATGCAGCCGCCGGGGCAAGCCATTACCTCAACAAACTGGTAATCCTTTCTTCCTGCCTTAATATCATCAAGCACCTTTGAAGCATTCTTAAGTCCCGAAGCAACCGCAACCTTTATGGTCTTGCCGCCTACGGTATATTCAGCTTCCTTAATTCCCTTTGTACCTCTTACCTCAACGAAATCAAGGTTCTTTACCTCACCATCAAGAATATCGGCAGCGGTTCTTAAAGCCGCTTCCATAACACCGCCGGTTGCGCCGAATATTGTACCCGCACCGGAAGCAATCTCAAAGGGCTGATCGAACTCCTCGTCCTTTAACGCTTCAAAGTCGATACCCGCACTCTTTATCATCTGAGAAAGCTCTCTTGTGGTCAAGGATACGTCAACATCCGCATAACCGCTGTCGGTAAGCTCCTCTCTTGTACACTCGAATTTCTTCGCCGTACAGGGAATTACACTTACAACGAATATATCCTTGGGATTTATTCCGTTTTTCTGTGCGTAGTAGGTCTTTAATACCGCACCGAACATTGCCTGGGGCGATTTACAGCTTGACAAATTGGGAATAAATTCCGGATAATGATGCTCAACATACTTAACCCAGCCGGGGCAGCAGCTTGTGAACATCGGAAGAACCTCGTCACCCTTAATTCTCTCCAAAAATTCCGTAGCTTCCTCCATAATGGTCAAGTCCGCCGTAACATCCATGTTAAACACGCTGTCAACGCCAAGTCTTCTTATTGCCGAAACCATTTTACCCTCAACATTGGTGCCTACGGGCATACCGAATGCTTCGCCCAAGGTCGCTCTTATGGAGGGGGCAGTGTATACCAAAACGGTCTTTTCCGGGTCGCTTATAGCGTCCCATACTCTCTCGGCACTGCTCTTTGTTCTTAACGCACCCACAGGACAGGCAACGATACACTGACCGCAGCCTACGCAGGATACGTCGTTTAAGCTCTTTTCAAAGGGTGAGCCGATATGAGTGTCATAACCTCTTGCAATCTCGCCTATGGCGCCTATTCCCTGCAAATTCTTGCACGCAGCCGTACAGCGGCGGCAGAGAATACATTTGTTATTGTCCCTTACAACATAGGGCGAAACATCGTCTATATCGTACTGGGGATTTTCGGTTTCAAATCTGTCCTCATCAACACTGTATTCTCTCGATAATCTCTGCAGCTCGCAGTTGTCGCTCCTTTCACAGGACAGACATTTCTTGCTGTGAGTTGAAAGAATAAGCTCTATAGTTGTTTTTCTCGATGCTCTTACATTGGGCGTGTTGGTATAAACCTCCATACCCTCCGAAACCGGATATACGCATGAGGCAACAAGACTTCTTGCGCCCTTTACCTCAACAACGCACACGCGGCATGAGCCGATGCAGTTTACATCCTTCAGATAACACAGCGAGGGAATGTAAATCCCCGCCTCCTTCGCAGCCTGAAGGATTGTATAGTTTTCGGGCACGCTTACGCTGATGCCGTTTATTTTTAAATTTACCATTTCCAAGTCCTCCGTTATTTCTTGATTATAGCTCCGAATTTACAGTTATCCATACATACGCCGCACTTAATACACTTATCGGTATCAATCTTATGCGGATTTTTGACAGTGCCGGAAATTGCGCCGGCAGGGCAGTTTCTCGCACACAGCGTACAGCCCTTGCACTTGTCCTCTATAATCTCGAACTTCAGAAGCTTCTTGCAGACTCTTGACGGACAGACCTTTTCCTCAACGTGAGCCTTGTATTCGTCCTCGAAATAATTCATTGTCGAGATAACCGGGTTTGCCGCCGTCTGTCCCAGTGCGCAAAGCGCTGTGGACTTCATGTACTTGCTGAGCTCCTTAATCTTTTCAATATCCTCAGGTGTACCTCTGCCCTCGGTAATCTTTGTTACAAGCTCGTGCAGACGCTTTGTTCCCACACGGCAGGATACGCATTTTCCGCAGGACTCGTCAACCGTAAAGTCAAGGAAGAACTTGGCAATATCCACCATACAGGTATCCTCGTCCATAACGATAAGTCCGCCGGAGCCCATCATCGAGCCTAAAGCGATAAGGTTATCGTAATCTATCGGCACGTCTATATGCTCTGCCGGAATACATCCGCCCGAGGGACCACCCGTCTGCGCCGCCTTAAACTTCTTTCCGTTGGGAACGCCGCCGCCTATTTCCTCTACGATTTCTCTTAGGGTTGTACCCATGGGAACCTCAACCAGTCCGACATTTGTTATCTTTCCGCCCAGGGCGAATACCTTTGTACCCTTTGACTTTTCCGTACCCATTGAAGCGAACCAGTCCGCACCCTTTAAAATGATACGGCAGATATTTGCATAGGTTTCAACATTGTTAAGAATTGTCGGCTTTTCAAACAAGCCCTTTATTGCCGGGAACGGCGGACGGGGTCTGGGCTCACCTCTGTGACCCTCTATCGAGGTCATAAGCGCCGTTTCCTCACCGCATACGAACGCACCCGCACCCAGTCTTAAGCCTACTCTGAAGGAGAAGTCCGTTCCGAAAATACCGTCGCCCAAAACGCCGTATTCCTCAGCCTGCTTTATGGCAATCTTAAGTCTTTCAACGGCAACGGGGTATTCCGCACGAACATATATGTAACCCTGATTTGCACCTATGGCATAACCGGCTATTGCCATTGCCTCCAGTACCGTATGGGGGTCGCCCTCAAGAATGGAACGATCCATAAATGCACCGGGGTCGCCCTCGTCGGCATTACAGCATACATACTTCTGATCCGACTGCGAAGCTCTTGCAAACGCCCATTTTCTTCCTGTGGGGAAGCCTCCGCCGCCTCTGCCTCTTAAGCCTGATTTTGTTATCTCGTCGATTACCTCCTCCGGTGTCATTGTTGTAAGCACCTTTGCCAATGCCTGGTAACCGTTTGTACCCATGTACTCCTCGATGTTCTCCGGATCAATAACTCCGCAGTTTCTCAAAGCCACACGCACCTGTTTTTTATAAAAGTCCGTTTCATCAAGAGCCTTTATGCTTCCGTCCTCGCATACGGTCTGCTCATAGAGCATCTCCTTTACGGGGCTTCCTTCCTTTAAATGCTCCTTAACAATTCTTGGGATTTCTTCGACGGTAACGTTTGAATAGAACGCACCCTCGGGGTACACAATCATAATCGGACCCAGTGAACAAAGGCCGAAGCAGCCTGTTCTTACGATTTTTACGTCATTTTCCAAGCCTTGATTTTTTATTTCCTCATTAAGTACCTCAAGAATTTTCTTGCTGCCCGAGGAAGTACAGCCCGTACCTCCGCAAACAAGCACCTGATATTTGTATCCGCAGTCAAGCTCCGGCTGCAGCTTGTGATGACGCAGCTTGATTAAATCTCTTGTCTTGTCGCGGTATTCGTTTAACTGTTCGATAGTAAGCATTAGTGCACCTCCCCTTACATATATTTTTTCAGTATGTCGTCAAGCATATCAACGGTCAGTCTGCCGTATACATCCTCGTCGATCATCATAACGGGAGCCAGTCCGCAGGCTCCTACACATCTGCATGAATCTATTGAAAATCTTCCGTCCTCAGTACATTCTCCGCATTTAATTCCAAGCTTCTCCTCAAGCGCCTCCAAAATTTTGTCCGCGCCCTTAACATAACACGCGGTGCCTAAACAGACGCTTATTCTGTGCTCGCCCTTGGGGTTTAGGGAAAACTGCGAATAGAAGGTGGCAACTCCGTACACCTCCGAAAGCGGCACCTCCAACTCATCGGCAACGATTGTCTGTACCTCGATGGGAAGATAACCGTAAATCTCCTGAGCCTTTTGCAGCACCGGCATCAGCGCGCCGCGCTCCTGCTTTGCCTGCGCGATAAACGAACGCAGCTCATTGGCCTGTTCCTCGGTTCCCTTAAAGGAAACAGCAGGTTTTTTATACATCAATTTTGTCCTCCTTTGACAATTTCTTAACATTGATGAGTACAACTGTACCGTCCAAATCAAGCAATTTAATTCGGGCGGGCATCCGAATAAGGCTTTAAATGACACAAGACTTATTCGGATGTATATAAACATCATATAAAATAATTATATCACAAATAAATTCCTTTTGTATATGACACATTTTGATATATTTCTTATTTTTTTTTGGTATATTTTCACAAAAATAGTTAGAAATACCTAACTCTAACACTTTTATCCAACAATTTCAGTTCATTTTCAATCTCTTTTACGATACGAACCTTAACGTTAAGCTCGGTTGGCAGTGCGGTTGTGTTATGAGCCTTGTTCATGGCGCAGCCCACATATATGCACACATCGGTGGCCTCCTCCAAAAGATACCTTGCAATTTGGGAAGCGCCGTCCTTTTTTCTGCCCCATACGGTGTAGAGCTTGTTTTCATGGGTAAAATCGCGGACATACCGTAAAACGCGGCTCATGGTAATTACGCCCTCCGTTACCAAATCCACGCCCTCCATTTTAGATGTGGGCGGAATTTCATCATCGCGCTCCTCCATGCACGGCTCTACCGAAACTCCCAAATAATCCGCCGCAATATGCGCCGTTGTGCCGCCGCACACGATATGCCGTCCCTCCTCGGCAAAGAACTGCCCCATCATCTGCTCTGCGTCCGCGGGATGCTCCGGCGGTCCGAAAAGCAGATTTACCCGCTTGCGCTTGCGTATTTGGATTACCGCGGCGGTAGCGTCGTCCGAAGGCTTCTTTTCATAAAGCTCGCTGCATGAATCGATAATCATGGAGCATAATTCCTTTGCGGTAAGCTTGTAGTTATAGCGCCCCTCCATGTATTCGATTATATTTTCCCTCTGCCAGCCGTAATTTAAAATCATTTCGTTGCCCGCAAAGGTCACTCCGTCGCTCATGGCAATGAAAACATCGTCATTCTCTATTTCAAAGCCCGCCTCGATTATTTCCTTGCCGCCGATACTGTGAGTTTCATAAGGGTATTCAAAATTTTTCCCATGCCTTAAAACAATGGTACGCGGATTATCGTACTGAATAATATTGGCAAAACGCCCGTCGGTTATTTTTATTATGGTAAAGGTGGAATAGGCGGCGTTTCGTTCCTTGCACACCGGCAGCGTTGCGGAAATTGTGCTTACACAGTCCTCAATGCTCATTTTCTCCGCTACCATGGTGGATATTATCTTTGAGGTAAGCGTTGCGAGAATATTCGCTTTAACGCCGCTGCCCATACCGTCGGCAAGGACGATAATAACGCTGTTTTCGTCCTTAACTCTCTGCACCATGTCACCGCACAGCTCCTCGCCGTACTTTATAAGGCTTTGGCAGCTTGTATCTATAAATATATCATTCATCCTCAAGCGTCTCCTTAAGCCGTGTAAGCGCAACCTTTGTTTCCGCTGTGGTTTCGCCCAAAAGCGAAGCAATCTCTTGCACTACCCTCATGTGCTTTTCCACTACCTTGTCGGCGATTTCCACTGTCTGATTATTGCGCTTTGTCTTGTTTTCCTTTTCCTTGACCTGCTCGGTAATATCCTTCATAAGTATCATTATAATGTGGAACTCCCTATCATATATAATCGTTTCTTCCACATACTTGTCATATTCCTCAAGATATTTCGTCTTGTCATACACATTCGACTCGTCCGCCAGGGCTATAACATAGTCCACCGGGTCAAGATAATTCTGAACCGGCACTCCGGCCAGAGCAACCTGTCCGGGAATTTTCAAAAGCTTCTTTGCCGCACGGTTTGCAAGCTGAATATTTAACTGATCGTCCAAAACGATAATACTCTGGGGGGTGTTGTTTATAACCGTATCGGAAAAGCTTTCCGCCTTTTCCTTTAAATAGGGCAGACACATGGTAAGATCCGCTTTGCCCATAAACACCGCTTCCGCCTTTTCGCGGCAGGTATTGTATCCGCAGGAGCCGCAGTTTAATTCCTTGTCCTTGGAGTTTTTGCCCATTTTTCTTAAAATCTCGTTTATGGTTTCCTCGCTCGCTTTGACCTTGCTTACTCCGTTGTATTCAAAATCCGTCTCTAACTTTTCATGGGCGGGCATTGTGAACTCAAAGTCCTCCTTTGCCGCCTTTTGCTTTACCGCAACGGCTGATTTTAAAATATTCCTCTGTCTGCGGCGCATGAGCGGACCGTTTATGCAGCTTCCGCTGCAGGCAGACATTTCGATAAAGCAGTTTGTGAGATTTCCCGATTCAATATCCTTAAGGGCGCTGACGCAGTCCGCCAGTCCGTCCACAACCGTATATGTAATCTCCGGATCCCGGTTCATTGACTCCACAATTCCTCCCGATGTGGGGAACAGCCTTGTTCTGCCGCCGCGCTCTTCGTCCGTTGTTTCAACCTCGATGCCCTTTTGTATGAACATTTTCTCCAATTCCTCAAAGGTAAGCACACAGTCTACCGAGTCTATGGCATCACCCTCCGATTTTTTGGAAATACAGGGTCCGGCAAAAATAACCTTTGCTTCCGGGTCCGCCTCCTTTATCATTCTTGCGTGAGCGTGCATGGGGGTTATGACCTTGGCAAGATATTCTATTGCGTTGGGGTAATTTTTTGTCACCAGTGTGTTTATGCTCGGACAGCAGGTGGATATTAAAATACGATTTTTCCCCTCTTTTAATATATTCTCGTATTCGGTTTTTACCACCGCCGCACCCAAAGCAGTTTCTTGGGCTTCCTTAAAGCCCAGCGCCTTTGCCGCCTTGTCCAAATCGCGTATTCCCGCGCCCTCAAACCACGCCGCAAAGGACGGAGCAAGGCTCAGATACACCGGCGCGGTGCCCTCCAAAAGCGCCGCCGCTTTTGCACTGTCGTCCCGTATCTCCTTCGCTTCCTGGGGACAGACCACATAACAGCTTCCGCAAAGCACACATTCACTGCTTATAATCTTAGCCTGTCCGTCGGTAAATTTAAGTGACTTTATCGGACAATGCCGTATGCATTTATAGCAGTTTTTACATTCCGCTTTCTTTGTCGTAAGACAATCAGCCATTTATATCCTTCCTTTCGTAAATTCGTAATTCCATTTTATCACAAAAAACCGCTGTTTGCAATAACAAATACACAAAAAATACCGCAGCAAAACCCACTTGGCTTTACCGCGGCACTTGATTTATATGTATAATTTATCAGAAATCCACTTCGGTATCGTAGTAGCAGCACTTGAGGAGCTTTTCCATTTCCTCCTGGCTGGGCTGACGCGGATTTGAGCCTGTGCAGGCGTCTAAGATAGCGTTTGCCGCAATCTCGGGCAGTCTTTCGAGGAATACATCCTCAGGAACGAAGCCCTGCTCGCAGGGATAGCTGTCCGGACCGTAGTTCTTTATGCAGTGCGGAATGTTCAAATCATCGTTCATCTTTCTCAGATAATCAATGAGCAGCTTAACCTTTTCATCGTCATTGGCTCCGCCCAGACCCATGTAGTCTGCAATCACTCCGTAACGCTTCTTTGCTGTTTCGTCCTTTGCGTTAAATGCGATAACCTTGGGC
Source organism: Clostridiales bacterium (assembly GCA_029226975.1). Lineage (GTDB taxonomy): Bacteria > Bacillota > Clostridia > UBA1381 > UBA1381 > Ornithomonoglobus_A. The sequence goes on from JAQXZB010000063.1 coordinate 70,747, forward strand.
AGGTACATTGCGTTTGCAGCGCCGTGAATGATGTGTGCGCCGTAGTCCGCGAATGCCGCGCCGGTCTTGTGCGCCATTGAGTGTACTATACCCAAAAGTGCATTTGAGAAAGCCATTCCCGCAAGACACTGAGCATTGTGCATTGAATCTCTCTTTGCCATGTCGCCGTTATAGGAGTCAACAAGGTCAGACTGAATCATCTTTATAGCAAATATTGCAAGCGGGTCTGTGTAGTCGCAGTTAGCTGTTGAAACATACGCCTCTATGGCATGAGTCATAGCGTCCATACCGGTGTGGGCAACAAGCTTCTTGGGCATTGTTTCAGCCAAATCCGGGTCTACTATGGCAACATCCGGGGTAATCTCAAAGTCCGCGATGGGATACTTTATACCCTTGCTGTAGTCTGTGATAATCGAGAAAGCAGTAACCTCCGTTGCCGTACCCGATGTTGATGAAATTGCACAGAAACGTGCCTTTTTGCGCAGCTTGGGAATACCGAATACCTTGCACATATCCTCAAAGGTTACCTCAGGGTACTCATACTTTATCCACATAGCCTTTGCAGCGTCGATAGGCGAACCGCCGCCCATTGCGATAATCCAATCCGGCTGGAATTTGAGCATTGCGTCCGCACCCTTCATAACGGTTTCAACCGACGGGTCCGGCTCGATGCCCTCGAACAGCTCAACCTCCATGCCTGCTTCCTTCAAATAGCCCACAGCTCTGTCCAGAAAACCGAATTTCTTCATCGAACCGCCGCCGACGCAGATCATGGCTCTCTTTCCCTCAAAGTCCTTTAAAGCTTCAAGCGCTCCTTTTCCGTGGTACAAATCTCTTGGTAATGTAAATCTTGCCATAATAAATTACCTCACTTTACATTGATTTTTAAGTTACTTTTGGTTACTTGACGTTAAATATTTGTTAATTATTTAACAAGAATATTATATAACATTTTCACAAAAAAGTCAATAATTTATCGAATAAATATTAGACAAATTTTTGTTATTGAATTTGTATAGGTTGATGAAAAAGCGGGAGCTGCAGCTCCCGCGTCTGTTATTTTACTGAATTTCTCGCGTTCATTGCCGCGCCGATTATACCCGCATCGTTAAAGAGCTTTGCCGTAACAAGCTTTGTTTTGGGCATATATCTGTTGTATCTTGTGCGTTCCACAAACTCCTTTATCGGGTTCATGAGGTAATCGCCCTCCTTGCTTATGCCGCCGCCTACGGATATTATCCGGGGCTGAAAAGCATTTTCCACGCTTACGATACCGTCCGCCACATACTCGGCATACTGCTTAACAACCTCCTCAGCGGCAGCGTCGCCCGCCTTTGCCGCCTCAAATGCGGTTCTTCCGGAAACCTTGCCGTTTTCTTGGGCAAGCTTGTTCATAAGGCTTTCGGGGTGCTTTTCCATCGCCTGGCGGGTTTGTCTTATAAGCGCGGTAACCGACGCGTAGCTTTCCCAACAGCCTGCCTTGCCGCAGGTGCACATTTCCCCGCCGCTTACCAGTGTCATATGTCCCAGCTCCGGTGCAGCGCCGTTAAAGCCTCTAAACAGCTTTCCGTCTATAACCAGACCCGCGCCCACTCCCGTTCCGAGAGTAATAAGCACAAACACGCCCGCATTCTCGCCGTTTATTTCATACTCGCCCAGTGCGGCGCAGTTGGCGTCATTCTCGATATACACCGGCAGGTCTATGTACTTTCTCATTTCCTTTGCCATTTCAAATCTGTCCATTTTCAGGTTGTTGGCATACACCACAACGCCGTTTTCCTGGTCAATTGTTCCGGGACAGCCTATGCCCACCGCCGTTATCTCGTCCACGCTCTTTCCGGCGTCCTTTATAAGCTGAAGCGACAGCTTAGCCATATCCGCCACAATTTCCTCGGCAGGGCGCGAGCTGATTGTGGGCGTTGAGCCCTGGACAATTATACGTCCGCTCTCATCGACCAAACCGGCAGCTATATTGGTTCCTCCCAGGTCTATTCCGATATACATTTTACATCTCTCCTGTTCCTTTTGTTTTTATCCGCTTTGCCGTAGAATTTTTTGGCAAAGCTCATTCTTATACCATTATACACTATATTTTCCGCTTTGACAAGTAGAAATATTTTTACCAAAAAATATGATATTGGATTTTTTGATGTTTTAAGGCGTATTTTTTTACCAAAAACAGGTGATTTTCGGACTTTTCTGTGCATTTTACTCCAAAAACCCGTCAAATATCCCGGATTACTGGTAATTTTTGAGATTGTTTATTTTATTTTTTTATGATATAATATCAGTTGTTGAGAATAAACGGAGGATGTCTTATGGATTTATCACCCATAAAGCTTGCTCCCGCCGTAAAGGACTATCTGTGGGGCGGAACCAAGCTGATTACGGAATTTAATAAAAAAACCGAGCTTGACAAGGCGGCGGAAAGCTGGGAGCTTTCCACGCATAAGGACGGACCGAGCACCGTTGTGACCGGCAGCTTTAAGGGAAAAACTCTCCCCCAATACATTGAGGAGAACGGAAAAGACTGCATCGGCAAAAAAGCGGCGGCGTTTGACTTCTTCCCGATACTTATAAAGCTTATAGACGCAAAGGACAATCTTTCAATTCAGGTTCATCCCGATGACGAATATGCCCTTAAGAATGAGCATGAATACGGGAAAACCGAAATGTGGTACATTGTTGACTGCGAAAAGGACTCGTATTTGTATTACGGTCTTAACAGGGAGATTTCCAAGGAGGAATTTGCCGAGCGTATAAGCAATAATACCATTCTTGAGGTATTAAACAAGGTACCGGTACATAAGGGCGATGTATTCTTTATCCCCTCCGGCACAATACACGCCATCTGCGCGGGTATTCTTATTTGTGAAATACAGCAAAATTCAAACACGACCTATCGTGTTTATGACTATAACAGAGTAGGAGCCGACGGCAAATGCCGCGAGCTTCATATTGACAAGGCAATAGCTGTTACAAGCCTTTGCCCGCCCCCGAAGCAGGAGCAGCGCACCGATAATGTGCTTGCCTCATGCAAATACTTTACCGTCAAGAAGCTTGAATGTGACGGACATACAGAGCTTGCGGCGTGTAAGGACTGCTTTAGATCGATAATCGTTCTTGACGGAAGCGGCACGCTTCGCATGGGCGAAACCGTTCTTGAGCTTAACAAGGGCGACAGTGTATTTATCCCCGCACAGGAGGGTAATTACACAATAGACGGTAAGCTTGATATAATCTTATCGTATGTATAACTTTCGTTAATCATATCGGCATTTTACATATAACTCTCCCTCTTTTCTCTATGCTGCAAAGTAGAGTGTCGGTATTGATTTAAATACCTCCATAATATTTGGAAGACAAAGGGAGCCTTGAAAGGGGCTCCTTTGTTTTTGTGAAATTTAGACAGCACTTTGCTTTACAAGAAAAAATAATTAGAAATATATACAAAACTATTGACAAATTAACAGAATATGGTATAATTTATTTATCAATCAATAACCTATAAGGAGGTGTTCTATGAGAAGTCCGGAATACAAAGAAGAAAAAAAGAAAGAAATAATGGAAAAATGCTATGAATGTTACTGTGAAAACGGTCTTCGTGACACAGGCATAAAGGAGCTTGGAAAATACTGCGGTATGACAAGTGCAAATCTTTATGCATATTTTGATAATGTGGATGATCTTATCGTGCAGTCTACCGCATACTGTATGTCAAAGGTTGAAGACGAGTTTATGGCGCTTGCGCCTGAAAACCCGCAGGATATTTTGCGTTTTATCAATGAAGTTCCGTACTGGACAGCAAAAAATCACGGAAAGAAGTATCGTCTGATGCATCAGATTTATACTCACCCGAAGTATGTTGAACATGGTAAGAAGTTTTTTGCGGGTGTAAGCGAGCGTTATACCGAATATGCGCGCCGGCTTTCACCTAAGCTTGGTATACCTGCCGATATTCTTTCAGGTTTTATTTTTATATTTGTCCGTGCGGCGGTTCACTATGCATTATTTGAAGATGAGTATTATCTAAAAATGCAAATGAAGGCTCTTAAACTATCAGTTTTTTCAATTTTAAACCATAATAAGGGAGGTAAAATATCATGAAAATGAGAAAAATTTTAGCGCTTATTATTGCGCTTACCATGTGTATTTCGGTTTTTCCGACACGCATATTTGCGGTAAATTACAACGGCGTAGAGTTTACTGCTCTTGACGGAACGGGAGCAAACGGCGAAGCTGAAAATTATGAAAAGTTGCTTGACGGCAAAAAAACAAGCAGTAATCCTTCAAAGTGGTGCGATAAAATAGGTAAGATTAGCGGTGTAACATATATTCCGTACATAATTTTTAAAGCATCACAACAGATTATTATTACAGATTATAACTTTATCACAGGAAATGACAATAAATCCTGGCTTGGCAGAAATCCAAAGGATTGGGTTTTGTACGGCTGTAACGATTATGACGAAACAAACAAAACAGGCGGTACTTGGGACGCAATACATACTGTGACTGAGAATACAGTAATGCAGAATGTAAATTTTACTTCGTATAATTTTAAGATTGATGGTAACGACAAGATGTATCAATATTACAAGCTTGTCATTTTGAAAAATCAATTAGTAAATGGTACAACAAGAGATACAATGCAGCTTGGCGAGATGGAGATTAACTGGACCGTAGCTAATTATGTTACCTTTGACAAAAACGGCGGCGACACCGAAGCAAGCCCCCAAATAATTCAAGAGAAACATGGCTTGCCGACAACAAATCCCACAAGAACGGATTATAAATTCCTCGGTTGGTACACAAAAGACGGTACGGACGGCGACTGGGGCGAGGAGTTTACTGCGGACTCCACGATAAGCGAGGATACAACGGTTTATGCAAAGTGGGAAAAGCTTTATTGGGTTACCTTTGATTTAAACGGAGGTACTGCCCAATCGATAAATCCGATTTACCATGGCGATCCGTTACCGGCGGAAATTCCGACAAATGCGGATTTGAAATTCGGCGGTTGGTTTACAAAAAACGGTACAGAAACCGGTGATTGGGGCGAGCAATATACGCCTGACACCGTTGTTACCGATGATATAACGGTTTATGCAAAATGGAATACAGTAAATATCACCTTTGACAAAAACGGAGGAGATACGGATTCAAATCCGAGTGTAATCTCCGGCGGAGAGCCGCTGCCCTCTGTAAATCCCACCCGTAACGGTTACAAATTTTCGGGTTGGTTCACCGCAAACGGAGAGGATTCTTTGGGCGAACCGTTTACGCAGGAAATGTGCAATGCGGCAACGGCGGACATGACGGTTTACGCGCAATGGAAAATTACGGAAATTACATTCCATACGAACAACGGCGAAACAGAGGAAAAGCCGAATACGCTTTTCTATGGTGAAACTCCTTCCACAGACCCCACATTGGCAGGCTTTACCTTTGAAGGCTGGTATACAAAAAACGGTATGTTCACAGGCGACTGGGGCGAAAAATATTTGGATGGAGCAATCATCAGTGAGGATACAGATGTTTATGCAAAATGGAAAGCAACGGATAAGGACTGCCTTGCAAACGTAAGCCTTACGGCTCTTTCGGGAACTGCGGGAAACAGCGGCGAAAGCTATGATAAGCTTGTTGACGGCAAAAAAATAGCAGGTAATTTTTCAAAATGGTGCGTGACAAGCTTTAAAGGCGCAGAAATTATTTTAAAAGCTTCCGCCTATACAATACCTGTCGGATACACGCTGACCACCGGAAACGACAATAAGTCCTACCCGGGCAGAAATCCCAAGGACTGGGTTTTGTACGGCTCAAACGATTATGATGAATCAAGCAAAACGGGTACTTGGGCAGTCCTCGATACCGTCACAGGCGATACCGTACTGAAAGACGAAAATTATAAGTCGTATGATTTCGCCATAACCAATACAAAGGCATATAAATATTTTAAATTTGCAATTTCATCAATTCAAAGCGGTGATGTTATGCAGCTTGGAGAATTTGAGCTTATAGGAAATGGCTGTGAGCATACTTTCGGCGAACCCGAAATAACAGAGCCGACTTGTACGGTCAACGGAGGAACGGTGTATAGATGTTTAAAGTGTGATGTTCCTGTTGTGGCAAATGAGACTGAAGCACCGGGACACACCATCGGAGAAAACGGCACATGCTCGGTTTGCGGCGAAAGCTGCGGTGCTAAGGTCGGCGATACGTATTATTTTGATTTACAGGAGGCAATAGACGAGGCATTAGCTTCAAACACAGATAAGACAGTAACACTGCTTAACGACTTTAATATAACCGATACACTTAACATAGGAAGCGGTCAGGTTACACTTGACTTAAACGGTCGCACAATAAATATGACAGGCAGCGGAAGTGTTATAAAGCTGACAGATTCCGGGTCGGAGTTTATATTAAATGACAGCAGTGCTGAAAAGACAGGAACAATTACAAACAGCTCTACAGATACAGAGTACGGCGGCGGTATATATATCGTTGACGGAACGATGACGATGAACGGCGGCACTATAAAAGGTTGTACCGCAAAATATGGCGGCGGCATCTATAAGAAAGCCGGCGAATTAGTAATAGACGGCGGTACCATAACAGAGTGTATGGCTGACGGTGATTTCCGATCTCGCGGAGGCGGTATCCTTAATAATAACGGTAAATTAGAAATTGCCGGAGGTACCATATCAAAGTGTTCAGCTAACGGCTGGGACTCCTCGACCCAGGAGTATGTCGGCGGAGGAGGCATCTTTAATTATTACGGTAATGTAGTAATGTCCGACGGTACCATAACAGAGTGTAC
>JAQXZB010000064.1 GCA_029226975.1 Clostridiales bacterium
TCCGCCCTTTATGATGAAAGCAAGGCAAAGGACGAGGAAAAGACCGAGCAGAACAGCCGTCTTATGGAAAACCGTTCAAACGCCATGTCGGCAAGGAATGAAATAAGCATTGCCGAGAATAATATAAAAAACAACCATACAAGCATAAAGCGTTTAGACGAGGAAATCGGGCGGCTTAGACAGCAAAACGACAGCCGTCGCGGTGAAATAACCAAAACCGAAGCGCAGATTGCCGAAAAGGAACAGCTTGCAAAGGAAATTCTTGCGGGCTTTGACAAGATGCAGGAGGAAAGCAAGGGAATACTTGCGGCCCAGGAAAAGCTTTCGGGAGAGCTTGAAAAATCAAAGGCACAGCTTATCGACAAGCTTAACAGCGCGGCTTCCCTAAAGGCGAAGCTTGCCGGTATAGAAAATTTAAGAAAAACCTATCTTGAACGCCGCGAGGCTTTGGAGTTGGAGCTTACGCATTTTAACGAAGATAAGGAAAATATAAACCGGGAATTGGAGGAAAGCCAAAGGGAAGCAAAGGACAAGCGCGCAAAACTTGAAAAGCTTGAGGGGAGTATTGCTTCCTTAAACAAGCGCAGTGACGATATAAAATCGGAGCTTAACTCATTGTCGGGCGAGCTTGGCAGAACGAATGTTGACTACAATTCCAAGGTTTCCAAAAAGAAAATTTTGGAGGGCATGGAAAACGATTATGCCGGATACGCAAAGAGCGTAAAGGCTGTTTTAAAAGCCCCGGAGCTTAAACGGCTTGAAATATTCGGTACTCTTTCGGGACTTATCGATGTAAAAAGGCAGTATGTCACAGCCATAGAAATTGCCCTGGGCGGCGCACTGCAAAACATTATTGTCAACTCGGAGGAGGACGCAAAGGCGGCTATTGCCTACCTTAAGGAAACAAAGCAGGGACGGGCAACCTTCCTGCCGATAAGCGCCGTAAAGGGCAGAGAGCTTGACAATGAGCGGGAGGTTTCAAGGCTTGACGGTTATATCGGGCTTGCAAGCTCCCTGGTGACCTATGATAAGAAATATGACGGGATTATAAAAAACCTGCTTGGCAGAGTTGTGGTTATGGACAATATCGACCATGCCGTTGCGGCTGCAAGGCGGTTTGGGTATAAATTCAAGATTGTGACTGTCGGGGGAGAGCTTTTAAATCCCGGCGGCTCGTTAAGCGGCGGAAGCGTAAACAAGCAAAGCGGCTTCTTATCAAGAGCAACGGAGATAAAGACCCTGTCGGGAGAAATTTCACAGCTTCGCGCACAAATTGAACAAATGCAAAAAAAGCGCTCCGAGCTTGAAGGGGATTTAGGGTCGCTTGAGGGTCAGCTTGAGTCCTATGTGCCTATGGCGCGGGAGTATGAGGCTGAAATAATCCGTCTTGAAAGCACAGCAAAGCATCTTAAGCAGACTTTAGAAAACAGCGGCACTGCCGAGGAGAGCTATAAGGCAGAGGAAGCACAGCTTGAGAGTCAGCTTGCCCAATCTGCCGAGGAGCTTGCTCAAACACTTTCGCAGTCCCGCGCATTTGAGCGTGAAGCGGGAGAGATAGAGGAGCAGATTAACCGCATGACCAAGCAGCATGGCGAGATAAGCCGGGAAAAGGAAGAAAAATCCCAAAGCATCATGGATGAAACCATGCGTCTTGCCGCAATGCAAAAGGATGTGGATATGCTAAAAGGCTCAATAGAGAGCATAAATAAGGAGATAGACAACGCTCTGGAGCTTATCGCGATTAAGGAGGAGGACAAGGAACGCCTTAACCGCGCCAATGACGAGTTATACACTGCAATAAAGGAAAAGAACAGCGCATTGGAGGATATAGAGGCATTGTCGGGCGAGCTTGAAAAGAAGCTTGCCGCGATAGATGAGCAGAAAGCGAAAATTACGGACACGCTGAAGAATATACAAAGCTCCAACAAGGATTTGACCGACAGACTGCTTAATTTACAGCAGGAGCTGTCCCGCGTGGAAACGCGGCGTGTTAAGCTTAATATGGAAAAGGAAAGCACGATAAACAGGCTTTGGGACGAATATGAGCTTTCCGTTTCGGATGCGCAGGAGATACGCACTAAGGTGGAAAACGAGAAAGAAGCCTTTAAAAATCTTGCTTCATTAAAAGCCAAAATACGCGCTTTGGGCAGCGTAAACGTGGATTCGATTGAGGAGTACAAGAACGTTAAGGAAAGATACGAATTTTTAAGCGTTCAAAAAGGCGACCTTGAAAAATCGCAGCAAAACCTAAACAAAATAATCGATTCCATGGCGGAGCTTATGGAGGAGCATTTTGCAGAGCGTTTCGGCGAGATTAACAAAAGCTTTTCAAGGGTGTTTACCGAACTGTTCGGCGGCGGAAAGGGCGAGCTATACTTGTCCGACCCGGACAATGTTTTGGAGAGCGGAATAGAGATAAAGGTGCAGCTTCCCGGCAAGGGTCTGCAAAACATTAACCTGTATTCCGGCGGCGAGAAGTCCTTTATTGCCATTGCACTGCTGTTTGCGATACTTCAGGTAAACCCCACGCCGTTTTGTATTCTTGACGAGATTGACGCGGCACTGGACGATGTAAACGTTTCGCGCTTTGCTACCTATCTTAAAAATTATACGGATCAGACGCAGTTTATAGTTATAACCCACAGAAGGGGAACAATGGAGGCGGCGAATATTCTCTACGGTGTAACCATGCAGGAGAAGGGCGTTTCCAAGCTGCTGTCGCTGCATATAGACGATGTAAGCGATGAAATGGTATCATAAAGGAGTGTAATGTGAAAAATAAGCTGCGCATCTCACCGCTTTTTGCTCGGGGCGGTATACACATACAGCACCGCTCGCTGCAAAGCGGCAATCTGCTTGCTTCTTTTCCACATTATGATTTGTGCCACCGCATGGCGGCGGAATGGAGGAGTGTAACATGGGATTTTTTGATAAATTAAAGGCGGGTCTTAAAAAGACCTCGGACGCTATTTCAAACCGGGTAAACGATGTGCTGAGCGTATTTGTCAAGGTGGACGAGGAATTGTTTGAAAACCTTGAGGAAGCGCTCATTATGGCTGATTTGGGCGTTGAAACCTCGGTATATATTATTGAGGAATTGAGAGAACGTGTTAAGCATAAGCATATTGATGACGGAAATAAGGTAAAGCTTGAGCTTCAGGCGGTTATCGCCGATGTTTTAAAGGAGCAAAATTCCAAAATGCAGCTTGAAAGCAAGCCGGCGGTTATTCTGGTTATAGGAGTAAACGGAGTCGGCAAAACAACGAGCATCGGCAAGCTTGCAGCCCATTACAAGGCACAGGGCAAAAATGTCCTGCTTGCGGCGGCGGACACTTTCCGAGCCGCGGCGATAGATCAGCTTGATATATGGGCACAGCGCGCCGGCTGTGATATTATAAAGCATCAGGAGAACAGCGACCCGGCGGCGGTGGTGTTTGACGCCTGTGCCGCGGCAAAGGCGCGTGGGGCGGATATTTTAATCTGCGACACTGCCGGACGGCTTCACAACAAGAAAAACCTTATGGCGGAGCTTGAAAAAATAAACAGGGTCATAGACCGCGAACTGCCCGGCTCGTCCAGGGAAACACTTCTGGTACTGGACGCAACCACCGGACAAAACGCGGTATCCCAGGCACAGCTGTTTGGTGAGGCGGCAAAGCTTACCGGAATAATCCTCACAAAGCTTGACGGTACGGCAAAGGGCGGAATAGTAATAGCCATTTCAAAGGAGCTGAGCGTTCCGGTTAAGTTTGTCGGAGTAGGCGAGGGAGTTGAGGATTTGCAGGAATTTGACCCGGAAGCCTTTGCAAAAGCACTGTTTGAAGAAAATCAGGAATAAAACAAAAATAAGTCTTGACAAAGGGTGAAAAATGTGGTATAATAACTTTTGTAGTTGTTAAGACTGCATTATGCGCTCGTAGCTCAGTTGGATAGAGTGTTCGGCTACGAACCGAAAGGTCGTGGGTTCGAATCCCTCCGGGCGTACCATGCCGAGTGTTCTTACAGAACCTGAGAGGTTTTGTGTGACACTCGGTTTTTGTATGTGCTCCTTTTTAAAAGCCCCGCTTGAACTCTCAAACGGGGCTCAGACCGTCGACAAATTGGTCAGAACGTGCGGGATTTTATATCAAAAACACAAATATACTCTCTTAATAATGAGGCTGTTGCAAAACTGCAACAGCCTCTTGGGGGTGCGGCAAAATAGTGCAGAATGAACAAACCGAAGATTTTTAGGCGTTAAGCCTAAAAATCCTTGCCCGAAGGCGTACATGGGTACGTCGAGTGGTGAGGTTTGTTCATAGCATAAAG
>JAQXZB010000065.1 GCA_029226975.1 Clostridiales bacterium
TTCAAATTTAGGCAAATCACTGTTCCCATGCTTTTCGCAAAAATATCTTTCGGGTGTTGACTGAACAAGCTCAACCTCATCACGTCCGCATTTTTCCGTCAGAACCTCTATATTGTCCAAGTCCTCCTTTGACGGACCGCCGCCGTGATTGCCTATTCCCCACATACATATGCACGAATCGCCATCGGGGCATCTATCTATAAATTTCTGTATTTTTTCAGCAACCTTTCCCTTAAAGCTGTTATATCCGTCTTCTATTCTGACGGTTGTAATCTCCGAACCGTCATAGCCTACCCAACAAAACTCATTTGACGGCAGGTTAAGCAAATTATCCTGCGGTCTTACAATCATATATCCGTCATAGCCGAACTTATTCATAATTTGAACAAGTCCTCTCGAATGTCCGAACGAATCAACGTTCATCGCAACGGTAGGCGTTACATCAAATTTTTCTTTAAAATACTTTCTTCCCTCATTTATCTGTCTTACAAGTGCTTCGCCGCTCGGCATATTGCAGTCCGGCTGCAAATACCAGCCGCCCATAATATGCCACTTGCCTTTTTTGACCAGCTCTTGTATCTTCTTAAATAAAGGCATATCGTACTCTTCAATCCATCTGTACAAAAGAGCTTCATTATGACAAAATACAAAATTGTCATATTCCTCACAGAAACGTGCCGCAATTTTAAATGTTGAAAGTGCCTCTGCCGCACCTTCCTCCCATTCCCATTGCCATATCGGATCCAAATGGGCGTTACAGATTAAATGTATCTTTTTAGCCATAAGTATTTTCCCTTTCGACTATATTTAGTTCAAAAACATGGTTTTTACCAACTCATACGCAAAAAGCCAATAAAGCTCTTTAGTCGGATGATTTACCTTGTTTGAAAGAAGTCTGTTTATTTCAACATCATTTTCCTTAAAAGTCTGCCACAGTCTGTTACAGTCGCAGACAGTTACAGACATTTCTTTGCACAGCTCTCTCGCCGAATCGAGATATATCCGAAGCCAACCGTTTCTTTCGCTTTCGGCAACCTCTTCCCAAATCTTATCTATTATCGGCTCGCCTGTAGGAGTATCGCATTTTTCTGTTCTCAAATTCGGAGTTAAAAATATAAGCTCGGCGCCGCTTTCGTTTATCTTTGTGAAAATCTCCCTCAACGAGTTTATGTACAAGTCCAAACCGTCTTTTCCCTTGCCCACATCGTTAAGCGCATAGCACACGACAACAAGATCCGGATTATAGCTCAAAACATCTCTTTCAAGCCGTCTGAGTCCGCCGTCGGCACAATCTCCGCTTATACCGGCATTTACTATGTTTATAGGCACCTCCGGGTACAGAATATTTAAAATCCTTTTCACCTTTTCGTGATAGCCGTAATAGGGCTGAACAATCGTTTCAAGTTTTCCGTCCTTAACATATATATCAAAGCACCCCTGCGTTACGCTGTCGCCCAAAAACGCTATAACAGGCTGCCGCACACTGTGTAAATCCTTTTGTTTTTCTTTGATTTTATCAATTATTTTCATATATTTTATGATATCCTTTCACCAATAATGTTTACTTGTCCTGAAGTACTTAATTATCTCCGTACTGACAATTAATTACTCTTTACAAGCTATATCTTATTTTAGCTTCAATATTGCATAACTCACCGCACCAAGTACAATTCCTCTTTCGGAAATTTCAACATTTCCGTTTTTCATAATCATATCCGCATATAACTCCATTTCAAATTTTTTATCGTCATTTGAAGGATTTATACATATTAAATATGTTTCATCATTAAAAATCCTTTTATATACAAGAGGATATCCACCGTCTTTTCTGTTTAAAAACTCAATATCACCGCAGGCGGAAAGTGCCGGAGTGGTTTTTCTCAAAGCAATCAGTTTCTTAACTTTATTAAGCAAAGAATTTTCATCACTAAGCTGTTCTTTAACATTGACTCCGTTCTCGTTTACCGGGAGATATAAAAGCTCCTTTTCTCCATCGGAAAATCCGGCATTTTTACCCTGCTCCCACTGCATAGGGGTTCTTGAACCTGTACGCGTGAAACCGCCCTCCTTAGACGGCATATCCGGAATATATTCCATGCCTATTTCATCGCCGTAATACACAAAAGGTATTCCCGGCATAGTCATAATAAATGCAAAGATAGCCTCAAGCTCCTCATTTGTTCTTCCGTAACTTATTCTTGCAAGGTCATGATTACCTGTAGGAATAGAAATAAATCCTCTGTCTCTTGTTTTTTCATATTCGTCAAGATAATCATTCAGGAATGTTTCTATATTGCCTTTTCCCCGGGTGTCAAAAAAACTGTCTCCAAAAAATATTCTCGGAACATTTCTCTCATCCTCCGCTCTGAAAAGACTGGTATATGCAGGGAATACCGCATGAATAAGAAAATCAATATGAAATCCCGCAGTTATAGCTCGGCTGGGATGCGACCATTCCGAAATAAGTACGCACTCCGGATATTTTTCATCAAACATCGTGCGTATTTCTTGCCAGAATTTGATTATGGCTTTGCCGTCATAATCATTTTTTATTAAAGACGCCGCCAAATCAACACGAAAACCATCCGCTCCAAGCGATATCCAGTATTCCATAATATTGATAAGCTCCTGTTTTGTCTTACGGCAGTCCGGATGCTCCGGCGGCAGCTGCCATGAAGGTTCATCAATATTTGCAAAGCCATAATTCAGAGCCGGCTGACAATAGAAGAAATTTTTCATATAAGCACCGTTACGCTGAGCATATCCGCCTATACATTCTCCGTTATAAATATTCAGCCAGTTATCCGTCCAAACATATCGGTTCGTATATTCGTTTTTCTCGGCACGACAGGATTTTTGAAACCATTCGCATTCTAACGACGTATGCCCAGCTACAAGATCAACACAAACCTTTATACCTTTTTGGTGAGCGACAGCACAAAGCCGTTCAAAATCGGCATTTGTACCATATCGCTTTCCTACCTTATAAAAATCTGTCACATCATATCCCCCGTCACGATAAGGGGACTCGTAGATTGGGTTAAGCCATATTGCCGTAAAACCCATATCTTTTATGTAATTAAGTTTCTCCGTTATTCCGTTTAAATCACCTATCCCATCACCGTTGGAGTCATAAAATGATTGAGGATATATATTGTAAAATACGGCATTTTCAAGCCATTGCGGTGTTATCATTTTTCGTTAGCCTCCTTTTGATAATATGTATTCAGCCGATTGAAAAGCCCTAAAAATATTAGGTTTTATGCGGCTTTTTTACTTGATTTATTATGACCTTTCTCCGTTTTTAATATCAAAGTGCTTTACGCGATACTCTCTCGGGGTTATGCCGACGTTTCTTTTAAAAACTACGGTGAAATAATTTGGTTCATCGTACGATAGACTTCTTGCAATTTCAGAAATTGTCAACTTTTCCTCCCCAAGCATTTTCTTTGCGGCATCCATTCTTTTTTGGGTTATATATTCAACATATCCCTTATTGACATATTTTTTAAAAAGCTTACTCAGGTACTTATGTTCTATACAAAATTTTTTCGCCAACCATTTTAGTGAAATATCTTCACAGAAATGCTCGTCAACATAATTTACCACTTCCTCTATTTTTCTATCTTTATTCTGCACCGAAAAATCTTCTTCATCGGCATCGTACACATCGCACAGTTCACATATAAGATTGCATATAGCAAAATCAAACACAGTTTTATCGCCGAGAAGTTCTTTAAATTTGTTTTCAATCTCCTCGGTACGCCTTTGATTTTCCTCTTTTTTTATCAGTTCCAAAATCGTATCAAACAGTTTCTCGCTCCACACAATAATATCGGAGTATAATATATTTTCTTTTCTTGCTCTCTGATACGTTCTTACAATCTCATTTTTTGCCTGCTCGGTCTCTCCGCTTTCAAACATCATTACAATATTGCTGAATGCGTCATTATAAAAATCATTCATATATATAACTGTATCCGCAGAAAAAACAGTAAGCTTTCGTTTTTCTCTGAGCGACTGATTCAATGCGGTTTTTGCCATTTTATATATGTTGCTGAATTTATCACTCATTTCTCCTCTGCTTACTCCCACATATACCTCTCCAAGGAAATCGAAGTTCAGTTTTCCCGGCGATACAGCTACAAGCTCATACTGATCAACAAAAAAAATATATACATCACTTACCTGCTCTGAAAGCTTTTCAAATATTTCGATTTTATCATGAAAATTCTCCAAAATCGACATACTTTTTTTAACTGCGTATACATAATATTTATCAAACGGAAGTATACCGCTTGAAGACACGTTTTCGTTCATGAGCATATCTATCATATACTCTCCGCTGCCCAGCCGTTCTGCCATGCTCTGAGCTGTATTTTTTCTTATATTTGTTATGCACTTTAGTATTGTCGCCTCCAAGTCGACTCTTGAAACAGGCTTGAGAAGATAATTAGTCACATCTGCATTAATTGCTCTTTGCGCATATTCAAACACTGAATATCCGCTTATTACAATAAACTCGCAATCCAAAAATTGCTTAATTTCTTCCAGCATTTCAAGTCCGTCCATGGAATTCATTTTTATATCTGTTATTATGATGTCCGGCTTGTATTCTTTTGCAGCTTCAATACCTGCCTGGGCGCTGTCGGCAACTGCCGCAATCTCTATATCATAATTTTCCCAATGCAGAATTTTCTTCATGCCTTCTCTTGAATGCTGTTCATCGTCTACAATAATCATTTTATACATAATCTAATCACCGTCTGTTTCAGTATATGGTATTTTCAGTAAAACCTTTGTGTTTTTACCCTCTGTACTGTAAATTTCTATTATGCTCTTGTCACCGTAACATAAACGCAGTCTTTTATAAATATTCTTTATTCCGATATGTTTTTCCGAATCCGAATCCTCCTCAAAACTTTTATATATTTCTTCTATATGCTGCTGTGACATTCCTACGCCGTTATCACTGACTATTATGGCAATATCACTGCCGACAAGCTTGCAGGCAACCTCTATAAACTGTGCCTTATTCATCTTTCCCGTTCCGTGCTTTACGGAATTTTCTACAAGCGGCTGAATAATAAATTTCAAAATCCTGCAATTTTTCACCTGTTCGTCCACATCAAAACTATAGTCAAATTTGTCTCCAAAACGAATGCTGAGTATCTTGAAGTAATTCTCTATACTCTTTATTTCATCACATATTCTCACCTTTGTTTCGGGTGACAGATTATATCGCAGCATATCCGCAAGTGAAAGAATAATTTCTTCAACCTTATCGCTTTCCTCCGTAATTGACATCATCCTGATAAGGTCAAGAGTATTATACAAAAAGTGTGGATTTATCTGACTTTCATAAGCCTTAAGCTGCGCCTTTTTCAGCTGAATTTCCATTTCCATTGTCTGATTTATATGTGCGTCAAGCTTATCCATCATTTTGTTAAACTCAATGCTTAAATAACCGATTTCATCATTTTTGTTATAGGTGGTACGGCTTCTTAAATTACCGTTGCTCGCCTCGTGCATACATCTTGTAATTTCATTAAGAGGCTCGCCCTGCCGTCTGTAAATCTTCCTTACCATTAACAGTGTCAATAATCCGAAAATCAGCACAATTGTGAAAAATCGCAGTATCACCATATTTTCCGATTTATTTATACTGTTTATATTCATCATATATCCATACCTTAGATTGCGTAACCTTGACTCGGTACAAAACATATAATAACTAGTATTATTATACCTATATTTGTTTTTTTTATTTTTGATTATTTCTTCCCGATTTTTACTAATCATGCTTTTGTCACTGCTCAGTATTATTTCGTTCACATCATTGAGTACAATAAACTCATCGTCTGTTTTTTTCAGTTCGTCACATGATTTAGCTACATCATCGGGGTTGATTATAATATAAATATACCCAATCGGCACAAGCTTTTCTTCATAAGTATATAGCTTTTTGCAAAGAACAAGTGACTGACCGTCGCAACGCCACATTTCGGCTCCGTTATATTCCTCCAAAAGATTAGAATACTTTTTCTGCCAGTCATAAAATTTATCAGTATCTTGAATTCCGATGCTCACCTGCTGCAGATCATTATCAAAAAACACTACTCCTCTGATGCTTTTTATTCTGTTTGCATATGCCTGAAGTGCCTGCGACATATTATATTCGTAAATTCCCTCCGATATATATTCACTTTTTTTGTCGACAACATCTTTTATTTCATAAGCTCCGAAATTATGCAACAGGGACGCATATTGTTTCAAATCCGCGTCAAAATTAGCTTCACCTGTTTTTAATAAATTTTTTGAATATTCAAGTGCCACGCCAATTGTATATTGCCTGTATGAATAGGTGCAGACAGCAAAAATCACAGCTACTGCCGTAATAAAATACATTGTATAAACATAAAACATTTTAAGCCAATACGAATATATTTTTTTCATATAGCCTCTCCATTCAAATACAGAATATCAATTTCCGGATATGACGAAATACGCCATATCCGAAAATCAATTACATTTAATTATATACTATTATCGCCACCGGCCAACACATACTGGTAAGAACAACCGCCCTGCTGCAGCTTTCACCTACGCTCGCATAATCGTAAATGTCGCCGTCGGTTGCTTTTGACATCTGGTCCTTTCTCTTATCGGTGTCATATACAAAGACTCTGCCCTGGTTCTGGAAGATATTATAGTTGAATATTTCACCCACCGCTGACTTAACGTCGGCAGCTTCATCATCCACAACAAGCATCTGACCATCTTCAAATCTTGCAATCTTTCCGAACACAGCACGCGGGCTTAAGCTCATATTCTCTCCGATATTGGTAAATCCGCTCTTTATATTATTCCTGTAGTCGTATAAGGTTTTAATACTTATTATTTCATCCTTAATATTTTTTGAATATTCAATCACTTGTCCCGGCATAATATTTGATACACCAACCGAATTTGACACAAACAACTTTTCTTCTTGTGCCTTCGAACCCGAAAATGAATACAGAGTTATCATGCTCATGACCTCGCCATCATTCAATCCGCGCGAAACCTCCTCAACAACTCCATGTTCAACATTAGATGCATCTATAGTATTCGCCCTTTTTACGACAATTACATCCGAAACTATAGCGTCCTTTTTCCCATAAGCTTCAATATTATAGCTCGTATCATTCTGAAAATATGAGCTGTCACGCTTTGAATAATCCGAGTCCGAGCCTCCGCCCAAAGGTGTTACAAATACAATCGTTCTCGAATCAACAGCCGCCATATTCAAAAACGAATTCAATCCTAAGCCCTTATACGCTATGCTTGTCGACTCGTATTTTTTCACAAGCGAGTTCTCAACCGTATCATTGCCTTCTGTATCTATTTTAGTAATCTCTCCGTCCGAATTGGTGCAATAACGGATAACCTGTTCGGACAAATCCGCAATAGCCGACTCTCTGTCCTCCTGCCTTACATCCACAAAGTCTATCGAGAATTTTTCCACAACGGGTATTTTTTCAATCTCTCCGTTTTCGTTCAGCATCTTTAAAAAGTATCTGTCATCCCCCGACTCATCCTTATATGTCCTGAGCAAATATCCGAAACTCCATGTTTTTAATTTTCCCTTATCCGCACGGAAACCAACCGCCCTGCCCAGGCTGTCAATATATAAAATACCGGTGTCCCCGACTTTCATTACCGTATCATAGTCAGCCTCAAAGCTCGGCGCTATCTTATAATCGGTATCATTTACTGTTACATACGGAGTATCACCTCTTGAAATACCCGAAACAGTACCCTCTTGGGCAGCATCCTGCATTACGATAAAGTTATAATATGTACCCGTACTGTCCTTTGACCATGTAATAACGCTGTCCTGCGTAATATCAGTAAATTTTATAATTCTGCCGTTTTCATCGGTCACAGTAATATTTTTGTCCTCTACATTATTTATGTCAAGACAACTTTCATCACTGAAATAATCCACAATATTCTTTTTTTCATAATTAATCGCTTTTACAACAATCGTATAAATCGGCTTGACAGTTATTACATTATATATCCCATCACCGTCATTGTCAATAAGTTTTATGCTTCCGTCTGAAATTTTAAAAATATCTTCATCATATACACTTACCGGAGCATCCTCAAAAAGCACATCAGCATCCGTTTCTATTTTTACGTTTACGCTTTTTTCTCTCTCACTGTCATAGTATTCAATCTTATTGTCCGAATAGCTTATAAAATCCTCTGCATCAATAATAAGCTCTTTTGTCTTTTGTTCGTTTTTTTCAATAAAAATCAGTTCTTCATCGTCGTTATCGGTAAAATATGCCGTAACATAACAACCCACCAAATCGTTGACGTCAAAGCTTCCTATATTGTAAGTAACACCGTCAATATTCACCTCATTAAGCCCTGCAAAGGAATACTTTGTCAATGCCGACTTATAACTTCCCTTGACTACGCCTTTTATGGTCTTTATCTTCATTTTCTTAAGCAAAAGAGTGTTACCCGGTACAACCTCATATTTAGGATTTACACCCAAGCTTGTTATCAGCATCATATCCGTATCCAAGGCGTTGGAAAGAAGTTTTTTCATCCCGTCATATGAAAGCTCGGCATCCAGCGACTGTCCCACGCCGTTTGTCAGTTTCAGTTCTGATGCCACCGCACTATAGGCATCGGGATAACTTCCCAAGGTTTTTGCATATACGGAATAACCCAGCAAGTTTATCACCGCCGCCACAGCCTGCATAACCGTAATTTTTGTATCCGGTTCAAATCTGCCGCCGCCCGTTCCGTTCATAATACCGTTTGCGGTAACAAGGTTAATCGCCGCCGCTCTCTCATCAGTATACGGAACATCTATATAATATGTTTCGCTCGGTGCCTGCTCATTCCCGGACATATCGAGCATTCTTGAAATCGACATTGCAAATTCCAATCTTGAAATCGTATCGTCCGCTTTTTTGCCTGACGGCATAATTTCAAGCTTTTCCAATAATGCTTCTTTACCTTTGCTTGAAGCCTGTGCTGCCAGTGACGGCACGCACTGCATCAGCAGCATTAAAGCGCATATAATAGATATTATTTTCTTCATGTTGTCCCTCCGTTTCTCAATTCATATTTTTTAGAATTGACGCTATAACCACTGCCATCTGCGCTCTCGTACATTTTTCATTTGGTCCGAACGTTCCGTCTGGAAAACCGTTTATAATGCCGTTTGCACTCATTACTCCAACTGCTTCCTTTGCATATTCGCTTATGTTATCACCGTCAACAAAGTTAATACTTTCGTTTTCTTTAAACTCATATCCTACCGCCTTCGCCGCTCTGTATGCAAATACTGCCATTTCCTCCCGGGTAAGCGTGTTCCCTATGCCAAAGCTTGTATCGTCTATGCCCATTACAATTTTATTTTTGTATGCGATGCAAATGCTGTCATAGTACCATGCCGATTTATCCGTGTCCAAAAATCCCGGTTCTTCGCTGCCTGTTATTTCAAATGCGGCAACCACAGTCTTTACAAACTGCTCTCTGGTAACATTGTCATTAGGCTTGAAGTCACCGTTTTCATATCCTGCCAAAGCTCCTTTTCCGGTCAGATATTCAACCGAGCTTCTTGCCCATTCCGCATCCGCCATGTCCTTAAAGCTATTCTTATCCTCCGATTTTACGGGTATCGATTCTGCCGGCGTAATCGCCGTTGATGACGGTGGTCTGCCTACCGTACCCCCGCCGCTTATTCCGCCGGAGATTACTGCATGATCATTGCCGGAGGTTATTACGTTCTCATTTTTCTCATTCTCCGCTGCCCTTTGCTTATCAGCAAGAATATCAACAGCATTTGAAAGCTCGGCAACAGATTTATAATAATTCCCCGACAGACCTTTAAATATGCTTGTCGGGTCTTTAATTCCATTCAATTTAGTATTCCAGTCTATATTTACAGCATTCGGATACTTTTTCAAAAGCTCCTCCGCCTCACCGTAAGTGTTTGTATAATCAAGACCTGTCAGAACAATCTGCTCCGCAGCGACACTTTTAAAAGAATTGTAATTGGTCACCTGCGCCGACGCCATATGCTCAAAAAGCTCTGTCTTCTGTGTGTCGGTAAAAGTCTTGTATAAATCATAATCTTCCAATGTTCCTATTTCCAACAAGCTTTCATACTTCTTTGAAAGCTCTGCATAATTATCTTTATTAGCTATATTTGTCAAAGCAAGCGCAGCCGCATTTTTCTTATATGACTCTACCGCTGCCCCAACATTTTCAAAAGGTCTGTCGGCTATAACCGCCGCACCTAACATTTCTTTATCTACCGTATGTTCATTGAAATCGGCAATATTAAGCTCCTTGGCATTATTTGAAAACAGCTCTGCCATAGCAAGATTATCCGTTTCTGTCCCTACGCTGTCAAAAAAGGTCTGCAAAGCATCCTTAGTCATAATTGTAAAAGTAACAGGAGCATCATCTCCCAAACGAAGCATGTACTCTCCGCTTGCATCTGTGACCGTATATTTGTAAAGGAAAGTTCCGTCGCTATTCGTTTTGATATTTTTAAGTATCTGATAAATATCCTTAATGTTTTCGCTGTCCGGGTCTGCCTCCGCCTCGTTTGCCCCCGGATTAATTACTGCCAGAGGGACATAGCTGTCGCTGCTGTTTCCCGAAACCGCAATCTCCGTTTTAGTACCTGTTTCCGTCAAATATTGGTTTATATCAAGGCTTGTTAATACCTTTGCCTCGGCACTCATTACAGAGATTAAGGAGCATATCACAGCTGCTGCACAAATTCTTTTCTTCATTGTTAACCTTTCCTTTCTTTTATTTTATTTCATACAACACCCCTTAGGAGGGGCGGAATACTATTTTCGTATTCCGCCATACCTCAAAAGGTTTATTGTTTATTGCTTGGGAACTATAGGAGTCATTCCTCCGAGACTGTTCCAGAAATAGTAGTTTACACTGCTTATATTCGCTGTATTAACAGAAATATTCTGAGTGATTTCTGCATTTCTTGCACCTTTTGTTATTGAAACCGGTACCTCGATAATCTCCTCACAACCGTTTATTGCTATGATAACATTACCTGTAACCGATTCATTTGTGTAGTTGTTGAACTTGAAAGTAACGCTGTTTGAGCCTGTCTGAGGCTTAGCATATACAACACCGTCCTGCATATAATATGCCTTGTTAAGTGCTGCACTCGATGCAGCAAGGGCGTTGCCTGTCAGATATTCCGCATGATTTTTCCAATTGTCATTAGCTATAACATAAAGATTGCCATACTTAAATGCACAAACCTTTCCGTTATCGGCAACTGCAAGCGTCATTGCTCCCGCCGGCGGATTAAGTATCTGAACCTTATCCCCGTTAAGAGTTGAAAATTCGTTCGTATAATACTTGTCAATTGACGGAATTTGACCTAAATCATATCTTAAGCCCATAACCATAACGTTCTTTTCCGCCGCAACCGAATCGAGCTTATTGTCAATCTCCTTGCCGTAAACCTTTGAAAGCGGAGCGTTCTTTATATTGATTATAATCGTATCCGCCGAAACATCAAGGTTGTTTGTTCCGATTACATATGCACCGTTTGAAAGAAGAGCATTATTGTACACATCGCTGTCATTTTCCGGAATTACCGCAGTTCTCTTATTATGCACAACTTGCGTTCCGTTCCAGTTCCACTGTGCGTTTGGAGCGGGATAGATGGCATATATCTGCTCGTTTGCGCTGTCCTTTGCAATCTGCTCAGGATTTAAAGAAGCCGCATATTCTCCGAGCCAAGCATACATTTCCGGTTTCTCCGAATATGCATACCACTGTGTATTATCCCTGTTATTGAAGACAAAATCGTACACACCCTTCGCTCCTGCCGAGTACAATGAATTAAAATGCTCGAACATGGTTTTCTTATCGCCGTAGCTTATTATACCGCTTTGTGCCTTTTTATTCATATTCTCATCGGTATTTGTTTCGGTTACGATATTCCACATAGTCTTTGCAGACTGTCTGCACATTATATTTGCGATTGCCGAGCTCGTAGAAGCACTGTCAAATGAGCCGTATGCCTCCGCGCCTATACCGTCATGACCGCCTTGAATCTTTGTATTTACAAAGAACGGATTGATATATGAAACATTTTTATACACAACCGGTATATCGCTGACATTCTTTATCGTATCCGCAGTATCGGTCAGATAATTTGCCAACACGCTCTCTCTGTATAGGATACAGTCATCCCACAGACAGCCGGAAGCGCTGTTATAGGTATAAATGTCATTTGTGTCCGCTTTTGCAAGAACAGTCGTTCCGTTATCGGTGCTTACCGGCATCATCTGAGCAGCCTCCGAAAAGCTTTGCACAGCCGGAGTTATCTGCCATGCCTCGTTCAACGCCGCAACAGTCTGATATTTGTCCTCAAGCCATGCCGCAAAACCGGCTGCATATTCGTCATTGTAAGGAACAAAACCTTCTGCCTGATTTGAATATGCAATCTCATTATGAGTCGGGTCAACAACCAGTCGGAAACCGTCTCCAAAATTCAGTCTTCCCATCAGGTCGTTAATCTTTGCAAATGTATCAGCTTTTTCCTCGCCAAACACATTCGGCACAGAAATGGAAGCTCCTTTTACATAAGGCAAGAAATATACTGTTTTACTGCCCGATGCAGCAACAAGGTTTTCCGCTTTCAGAGAAATCGTTGTTTCACCCATTGTGCATACCGCATCGCCTTTTTGTATAACCGTACCGCCCGATATTACATAGAATTTTGCCTGAACTTCGTCCGGATAACCAAGCTGACTTTGCACTACGCTTACGCTTGCCTCGGACGCATTCATATCGGCAGACGCTTTAATCGCATTCACGTTTGCGCCGATATAATATCCGTCATACTTATTGCTTACATCCAAGCCCGGCTGTATACCGTAGCGGAATCCGTTTTCATCCAGATAATCAATCAGATATTGCCATGCCGGAAGATTTTCTGCGTTAAGCGGCGCATTGATATACAAGTCCTTAATTCCTCGTCTTTCAAGATATTCGATAACCTCGTTCATATCAGCCTTAAGACTGCTCTTATTTGAGGATATATCATCACTGTTAAACGAAGATATAAACTTTGAACAGAACATTCCTCCCATAGGAACAAATGGTTCGCCGTCCCAAATCATAGCTCCCTCCTGATTTACATACCAGAAATGCGTCGTACCGGTTTTTTTGCTGTAATAGCTTCCGTTTGAAAGAGGCTTCGCAACCGTGCCGTTTTCGACAGTATAAGCTGCTGATACGCTGTTCGTCTCAAATCCCTGAATGCCGACTTTTACAGTGTATGATCCTGCCGGAATCTTCGGTGCATCAAAATTAAATTTATATTCTGCCGCAGTTTCAGAAACACTTATCTCGCCAAGCTCTCTTACCGCCCACAAAGCTCCGTCCTTGTAAAATTCCAGACGCGCCTTTGCATTTTCGGCAGTATTTGCTTCAACTGCCGCAGTAATACTGTTTCCTGAAATACTGAGCGAGTTTACCGATGCTGTTTTTAAAGCTGCGTCACCCGCTGTTCCAAGCGTTGCCTGAGCCAATGTAATCCACTCCGAATTTTCGCCGACACGCAGCTTGATTTTATAATTTCCATCCGGAGCATATGTTGGTACGGTTATCTTTATTGTATCGGTATAATTCGTACCGGCTGTTCTGTTTACAAGAAGCGGAGACGGTCTTTGAATTACCGAGCTTACCTTTTCGCCGTTCCACTCAAGCTGCATTTCGTAGAAAATATCCGCATCCGACTCAGTGCCCAGATTTGAAATAAAGCTTATATCAGCATCCGCACCTTTTGTTAATTCCACCGAGTCCGAAACTGCGGTAATATTTAACGAAAGACTGCTTGCATCATACGGATTTCCATCGTTTACAGGTGTCCAGTTCCATGAAGAAGGAACTACAACAACTCTGTTGATTGCAGAAAGGTATCTGTTTGTTTTAGGATCTAAAATTGCCCTTAAAGATATTATGTGTCCTCCTGCTGCGAGTTCCTGTGTCGTGATTTTATGCCACGCTGTTTCGTACTGTCCGTAGCCTATACCGCTTGCGGTTATTTTTCCGTATCTTTCCGCTGTGCTTGCTGTATAATTGCTTCCGCTGTAGTCGTCTATTGCATACTCCAAAAGCGTATCATAATTTGCTCTTGTTATCGAATCAACCCATATATCATAGGTGTTTTGATTTTGCAGCCTGAATGCAAAATCAAGCTTCGGAGCACTGTCGGGCATCGGATATTCGGATGAACCGTCCGCCAGTATCTGCATTACTCTGTTCGATTCGGTATATGCGTTATTGGAAGTATAACCGTTGTTTGCTTCAATATATACGTAATCGCCTATTTGGGGCTCTGCATAAGTTGATTTCGGTGTATAGTTCCATGTTCTCGGCACAACAGCCACCGCATCAAATGCAAAGAACCAAAGGTCTCCGAACGATCTCGGTTCGTCAACTCTTACAGTGATTGTATGCGTACCTGCTGTAAGGCTTAGTCTGTCAATTCTGTACCAACGCATCCCCTGCGCAGCCCATGAGGTTCCCACACCGCTTACATTATAGATAACGTCGGAAATACAAACAGCGTTATCCTTCATGTAAGCAAATTCTCCATCGTCAATTTTGAACTTAGGCTGTGCTAAATATGCCACACCCGGAGCTGTCGATAAAATATCAATATCAAAGATTGCTTTTTTGCTTACCTCAAAGGTGTATGTAACATCGTTTGTTTCCGAATCAACTTGCGTATGGTCAACCTTCATATATGACTTGCCGCTTGCAGAGTCGTTATTTCCTCCGACAAAATTGCTGCCGTCGGGAACGTCAAAATCCTCCGCCTCAAGCCAAGCATATTCTTTTACTTCCGGCTTTTGCGGTAAATCCGATTTAACCGGCGACCATTTCCATGAGGACGGAGATAATGCTATTGCATTGACTGCGCCAAGATAACGGCCGTCAGTATACTTGTTTACTTTAAAAGTAATTGTATGTACACCTTTTGTTAGATTTAACGTCGGGTTTTTCTGCCACTGCGTCTTAATGCCGTACAGATAACTGTCGGTTGGATCTCCGACAAATACTCCGGACGCGGAAATATAATCCCCACCGTCTATCGAATATGTCAAATAGCTTGCCCAGTCATTGTTTACATTTTCAATCCACAAATCATAATTTCCGCCATTTGCCAGATTTACCTCGTAAGTCAGTGAATGTTCCTTTTCGGTACCGGATATTATTGCCATAGCGGTTTCTCGTACTCCGCTCTGTACCCAGTCACCGCTTTTTAATACGTAATCCTTTGCATATGCAAATCCGTATTCTGTTGCCGGTGCGCTTTCACACTGCTGCGGTGTCGCCGATTTTGTCGGATCCCAGTTATAGCTTCTCGGAACTATAGCAACTCCTCTTACAACCGATACATATCTTCCATATCCATCCTTTCCGTTAGCAGCTACCTTCAAGATATTAATTCCCGATGACAGCATCCTTGTATCGGCTTTATGCCATCCGGTTTCAACTCCGTACAGACCGGTGCTTGTATTTGCTCCATACTGAGTGCCGCTGTTTGCAATCCAATCCGCATCGTCATTCATCTTAAAGCCGGTATAACCTTTCCAGTAACCAACCGAAGAATCAAGCCATATATCATAAATACCGCCGGCATTCAGATTAATGCTGAAATCAAGCTCCGGCACTGTTTCGCTTTCGGCTATTATACCCATAAAGTCACCATAGTTCCCATATGCGCCATTGCTGTCCCCTTCTGTTGCGCTTGCAGAAAAACACTCCACAGGATCTGCGCACAGCTGCGGTGTCTCCGATTTTGTCGGATCCCAGTTGTAGTATTTAGGCACTACCGCAACACCTCTTACAAGTGATACATATCTTCCATAGTCGTCCTTTCCGTTCGCAGTTATCGTCAAGGTGTTTTCTCCCGCGGACAGCTGTCTGCTATCGACTTTAAACCAACCTGTAGTAACTCCGTACAGACCGGCGCTTGTGTCAGCTCCATACTGAGTACCGTTGTTTGCAATCAGTTCAGTATCACCGCTCATCTTATAGCCGGTTAAGCCCTGAAAAACACCCACAGTAGAATCAAGCCATATATCATATGTACCATCATTCTTCAAATTAATGCTGAAATCAAGCTCCGGCACTGTTTCACTGTCGGCTATTATACCCATAAAGTCACCATAGTTTCCATATGCCGCACTTACGTCCGCTTCTGTTGCACTTTTTTTGAAAAACTCTGCGGCTTCTGCCGCCATTGCCTGCGGCAACACCGAAACAATTAAAGCTATCGATATTAAAGCCGCCGCAATTCTTTTCAGTTTTACCATTATATTCTCCTCCTATAATATTTTTTTTAACTCCAATATTCCTCCAATCGGAACCGGCATTTCAGTAATCCCTTCTGCTGAAATGTTTCTTGTATAAATCGTTTCACCCAAACAATTCAGTACCTTGACAGAGTAATTACCATAAATCTCGGCAATAATTCGTTTTGCTTCACTTCCGTTTACAAGGTAGATTGTATCTGTCATATCAGGCCAAACACATTTATCAGGGGTATAGACCACCGTTATACACTCATCGTCCTTTGTGGCTTTTGCCCATGTATACAGCAGCTGCGGTTCATAGGATGTGAGCGGTGCATTTAGCAATACATCTCTGTGTTCCTTCATAAAGCCTGTCCAAAACCTCGTCATTTTCAAGGTTTCCTCAGACATCTCTTCCAATCTTTGCGAATACTGCAAAACTCCGAACAAAACACTTATAATCTGCAAAGCCGCTCTTTCAGGCGTTTCGTCTTTATGCCACATCAGCATATCGGAATGAACGGCTGAATTACCCATGATCATACGCAAATCAAGAACTCCCGCACGATTTGATAAAATATCGTTGGGGCAGTCAGCTACACGAAACATATTTCCGTATTTACGCATATTCGGTCCTATATACTTTTGACGAAATTCAATCATAACGTCGCCTTTGATGCTTTTCAATTCATTCATAACGTCAGTCATGAATTTATCAACAGCGTCATACAAAACCGGAATATCCATATCAGGATTATACGGCGGTATCCCCTTCTCGTATTCGCGCCACTCATCAATAAAGTCAAGCTTAAAACCGTCTAAATCCCATTCAATCAATGCGGTTTTGTAAATATCAATGAGATAATCCCTTACCTTTTTATATCTCGGATCGAGAACCGCTGCACTGTTTCCCTCCGGAGGACAAAGAGTCATATTCTTAAATTCGGCATACCTTTTGGCTTTTGAACCCATGAAAGGCACGCTGTACCAAAGTATGTACTTCAAACCGATGTCATGCACAGCCTTAACGTGCGCAGCCATATCCGGTATCTTGCTCTGTTCGTTTTCCCAATCTCCGCAATAAGCATAGCCTCTATTACTGTCATCCGTCTGCCAGCCGTCATCGACTATACATACGTCAAAGCCTACTTCTTTGGCTCTTTTACATTCATCTTCAATCGCCTTTGCGGACAATTTCTGATGATATGAATACCAAAACGAATATACGCTGTTCTTTGCCTTTTCGGGGACATATGCACTCTCCATATTACATTCTTCCGTCCACCATTGCGAAACTGACTTTACCGCTTCACACATTGGAATATTCCGTCTGTCAATTCTTATTGCAATGCGTGCGGAGCTTAAATTTGTATATTGTTTTACGGGAAGCTCGAATTTGCATTCGAGTTCTCCCGTTTCTTCATACGCGCCGCTGTTGTAATAAATAAGCTTTGCACACTCGCTTAATGCCCATGTGTACTTATTTACCGAATTGCCGTCATAAAAGCTGTCAAGCGGAGCAGAGGAGGAAATCATCGATTGACTTTGCTTTCCCCATGATGTCACAAGATTTCTTTCAAGCTTACAGTCCGGCGTCCATCGATACATAAACCCGTTAATCGGGACTGTCCATGAAAATTTAAAGCTTCCGGTCTGCGTTAAGCTGTCCAAATTCCAAAATAGGTCAAAGTCATAAATTTCGACTCCGTCCTTCTTGGAAGATTTCGCTAAAATACAGTCGAAGTCTTCATCACCCGTAATTGTAAAAAACAATATTTTCTTATTCATCAATATCTCCTTGGCTTATTTATAATCCTTTCGGGGTAGGCCTTCCCCGAAAGGATTTATAACAATATTATCTGCGCATGGTGATGCTTCATAGCTTTTTTATAATTTCAAAGCACTGCTCAGAAGCGGTTTCATATTATCGAAAGAGTCAAGGATTATCCCCTTTATTGTAAGATCTGACGTATCTTCAATTTTAACTTTAATATACTTAGTGCCATCCTGGCCTGCCGCGGCAGTTATGTTTTCAATTCCTACGGTTGCCATTCTTTCACTATTGTAAGAAGCACCTATAACCGCAAATGTTTTTGCTTCGGATGATGTATTTTTATATGTTACCTTAACATACACTTCATCACCTACTGAAAGGCTGTTTTTATCATTTAAAATCGTACCGCTGATATCCGTTGTAAACTGTATATCCGTTATTGCAATCGGATTTGGCACACCGGGATTAACCGGCGACCATTCCCATGAGGACGGCACTACCGCAACACCTCTTACAAGTGATACATATCTGTTATAAGTTGTATCCTTTTTTGACGCACCTACCCTCAAGGTATTAACTCCTGCGGACAGCTGTCTGCTATTGACTTTAAACCAACCTGTAGAAACTCCGTACAGACCGGTGCTTGTATTTGCTCCACACTGAGTGCCGCCGTTTTCAATCCACTCTGCGTCGTCATTCATCTTATAGCCGGTTAAATCCTTATAAGCCACATTAGAATCAAGCCATATATCATATTTATCGGTGTTCTTCAGATTAATGCTGAAATCAAGCTCCGGCACAGTAGCGCTGTCGGCTATTAAACCCATAAATTCACTATAGTTTAGATATGCCGCACTGATGTCCGCCTTTGTCGCGCTTGCAGTAAAATACTCCACAGGATCTGCGCACGGCTGCGGTGTCGCCGATTTTGTCGGATCCCAGTTATAGCTTCTCGGAACTATGGCAACACCTCTTACAACCGATACATATCTGTCATTATTAGCTGTATCCTTTTTTGACGCACCTACCCTTAAGGTATTAACTCCTGCGGACAGCAGCCTTGTATCGGCTTTATGCCAACCTGTAGCAACTCCGTCCAGACCGGTGCTTGTATTATCTCCATACTGATTACCGCTGTTTTCAATCCAATTTGCATCGTCCTTCATCTTATAGCCGGTATAACCTTTCCAGGAACCAACCGAAGAATCAAGCCATATATCATAAATACCATTTTTCTTCAGATTGATACCGAAAACAATCTCCGGTGCGGTATCGCTGGTGCCTATTATACCCATAAATTCACCATAATTTCCATATATGCCATTG
Source organism: Clostridiales bacterium (assembly GCA_029226975.1). Classification (GTDB taxonomy): domain Bacteria; phylum Bacillota; class Clostridia; order UBA1381; family UBA1381; genus Ornithomonoglobus_A. The sequence continues at coordinate 19,474 of JAQXZB010000065.1, forward strand.
CTGTCACCTTCTGTTGCGCTTGCAGAAAAATACTCTACAGGGTCTGCCCACAGCTGTGGTGTCCCCGATTTTGTCGGATCCCAGTTGTAGTATTTAGGCACTACCGCAACACCTCTTACAAGTGATACATATCTGTTGTTATTAGCTGCATCCTGTTTTGTCGCACCCACCTTCAAGGTATTAACTCCTGCGGACAGCTGCCTTGTATCGACTTTATGCCATCCGGTTGCAACTCCGTACAGACCGATGCTTGTATCAGATCCACACTGAGTGCCGCTGTTTTCAATCCAATTTGCATCCTTATTCATCTTATAGCCGGTAAAATCCTTATAAGCCACATTAGAATCAAGCCATATATCATATGTACCGCTGTTCTTCAGATTTATACTGAAACCAAGCTCCGGTGCGGTATTGCTGGTGCCTATTATACCCATATAGTCACCATAATTCCCATATACGCCATTGCTGTCCCCCGCCGTCGCACTTGCAGTAAAATACTCCACAGCTTCGGTTTCTGCCGCCATCACCTGCGGCAGCGTCGAAATAAGCAAAGCTGCCGATACTAAAGCCGCCGCAATTCTTTTTAGTTTTACCATTATTTTGTCCTCCTATTGATTTTTTTATTATTCTTTCGGGGGTAGGCCTCCCCCCGAAAGATTTATAACAATATTATCCAAGATACACGTTCGCAAAACGTTTTATCAGGGAGCAAGCCTCCGCACGGGTAAGAGGACTTTGCGGATTTAAATTTCCGCTGTCATCACCCATCATTATTTCCTGTCCGACAGCATTTTTCATATCCTCTGCCGCCCATGCACTTATGCTTGTTCCATCGTTAAATACAGAAATATCTCCTTCTTTTACTTTGCCTGCCGCACGCAGAATCTGCGACAGGACAGCTGCCGTTTCTTCTCTTGTTATGCTTCTGTCAGGGCTGATACTTCCGTCTTCTATCATCTCTTTGGGAATGATTTTTATCTCATTTGCGGTCTGCATAACATCTGCATACCAATCTCCGGCATTTACATCCGAGTAGCATCCGCTGTATTCATATTTATTCATCTTAATTGCGCCGAAAGCCATTTGCAGAAGCTCCGCCCTTGTGACATCTCTGTCGGGAGCAAAGAGGTTGTTTCCTATCCCTTTTACTATTCCCTGTCCATACAGCTTAAGAATATCGGCTCTTGCCCAATGCCCTTTAATGTCGTCAAATTCATCCGAGACTCTATTTGATACGGTTTGAATACCCAACTCGTCAAGATATTGTATACCTACATACTGATCGCTTACTCCCTGACCGAGATACCATCCGGTATTTGAAACAATATAGATATTTCCGTCTTTAAGTCCCCATACCTTTCCATCTGTTTGGAAAATAATCTCAGACGTTTCGGTCGGCCTTAGCACTTGAATGGTTTCCTCGCCGTTTTGGATGAACTCATCCGTAAAATATTTGTCTATTTCAGGAATTTCACCCAAATCCTTTCTGAGTCCCAAATAAACTACCTTTTCATTTTCCGGCTTGTTCTTTATATATTCATTGAGCTGTCCGCCCCACTTTTTGGATGCGGGAGCATCCTCTAAGTTTGTAAATAAAATATCTTTATCAACATTCGGATCGAAGGTCTGCAGCACAATTTCATCGCCGAACATAAACGGTCTTACCTGAACATAGTCATCATTTGTTATAGCTGCATTACGTTTATTAGGCATATACCACCAAGACTGACCGCCCGGATAAAAATAATTTTGCTTAACTCCGTTTTGTCTTTGTGTTGAAGCAATTTTCGCCACATTTTTCTCGGTCTTTTCCCTGTAGTTTTTTGACCACGTATATGCCTCCGGTTTTGAATGATAGCTGTATACCGGCAATGTAGAAAAGAAGTTTCCGAATACAAGAAAATCATAAATTCCCTTTGCTCCGTCATCCATATGGTCATCAAAGAATTGATGCATATATTCTTCCGATTCATATACTACAGGGCCCTCACTCGTTTTTAATGCCATATTCTCTTCCGTATTGCACTCAGTGATTATAAACCACATGGTTTTTTTCGATTGCTCTACCTCGGAATACGGATATGTCCTTTTTGCGGTCGAAGTATCAAAATCACCGTATATCTCACCGCCGAGACCGTCTACTCCGCCGTAGGTGTTTTTCTGAACATTGTAGTCCTCAAGTATGGATATGTGCTTTATAACTACCGGGACATTTGTGTTGGGAGTTGATTTAACAACATCCGACATCTCGTTGTTCAGCTCCGCAAAAGATCCCTCTCTAAATTCAATATAATCGTCCCACAAAAGTCCGTAATGCGAGTCTGATATGTAAATCTTGTGCGTAGTTATATCCTCGCAGTACATAATCTGCTTTTCTGTATCGGTGTATACAGGCATAAGATCTGCCGCCGTATCCATATCGGGGATTTTATCCTTCATCGCCCATGCCTCGTTTACCGCGTCAACAGTTTTATATTTTTCGGTGAGCCATTTTACATATGCTCCGTGAGCGTCCTTTCCATCGAAACGTATTCCCTCTATCCAGTTGGTAAAGCCGCTTTCATTTGAAAGAATATCTATAAAATCACGGAAATTATCTCCTGCCATATACGCATTTGCAAAATCCGAATATCCCTTTCTGACCGCTTCTCTGTCGCTGAACGGATCGACAACGTTATTCGAGGCAACCTTTACTCGGGGTGTAAAGTACACCTTGTATTTGCCTTTTTTGGGCACTTTTATATTTGCGGTGTAGAGCATATTTCCGCTTTCAGCAATTTGGGCGCTGCCCTCTCCGCTGTCTGCCGGTTCTCCCGTTTCACTGTCAATTACAACATATACGCATGATGACTCCACAATGCTGCCGCATGTATATGTTACCGCCTTTTCAAGCGTTACCTCGCCTGAATCCGACGCATCTGCCTCGAGCTTTTCCACATTTGAGCGAACCGCATAATATTCCGATTCCCTTACGCCGCTGCTGATTTGGAGACCGTATTTAATGTCATACTTCTCAAGCAAGTCAAAATATGTTTCCCATGCCCAGCCCGGGAAGTTCTCCGCAGTTCTGTTTGAGTTTATATAAACATGCTTTATACCCTGTTTTTTAAACTCCTCAAGTCTTGCAACCTCCTCATCCCAGCGGGTTTTGTTTGCCTGCGGATTGTCTGTGTCAAAGAACAATACATAATTTGGGCAGTACATTCCGCCTATAGGGATATACGGTTCTCCGTCCCATATAAGAGCATGGTTTTGATTTACATACCAAAA
>JAQXZB010000066.1 GCA_029226975.1 Clostridiales bacterium
GTTTCATTCAGCATAATTGCCACAACTATCGGCAGGAACATACCCAAAATCAGCGACCACACAACATACATGACCGTATTTTTCAGTGCCTGCATGAATAATACATCAGAAATAACAGTTTTGAAGTTTTCCAATCCCACATATGCCGTTCCTTCATTATTCATAAACGCCATGCGTATTCCCATGAATATCGGGCGCCATGCCACAAGGCACAGAACGAGTATTGCCGGCAATATCAATATCCACGCCGGTATATCACGAACAATTGAGGACACTGCCTTTTTAACTTTTGAATTTTTGTTATTTGTAACAACTTTCATTGTCTTTCTCCCGTTATCACAGCGCATCAGCTGATATTTTATCAAGATAATTTGTTTGGAAGTCTACAGCCGCCTGATGAATAAGCTGCTTAGGATCGGCGTTTTGGTCTGTCAAAACAGCCTGTATACACGAATCTATCAAGCTGTACAGCTCCTGGCATTTCTGCGGTTCCTCAGGACGGAGTATTACTGTATCATACTTCTCATAATCTTCAAAAAACTTCTTATTTATATTACAATACTTTTCGTTTAGCTGCTTTGTAAGCTCTCTGCGTTCCTCCGTAATCCAAATAGGCATTTGCTCTATGCCGACAGTATAACCCTTTTCAACGCTTGTCTGCATATCTTTCTCCGACAAAGCCTTGCTTTCCTCCGTAACCCTGGGTGATGTTCCGATAAAATCAAGCCATTTTCCGCAAGCAATCTGCTGCTCCGGCGTTGCATTATTGGCAATCATGTATACCGTTCCTCCCATCTGTGCAATTCTTCCCGCTTTTCCCTGCGGCACTCTGCACTGAGCAATATTATCCTTACTCATGCCGTAAGTGTCTATAAGCGGTGCCGATGCATCAGCCGGTCTGAAATACATTGCCAACTGGTCTGTTGCAAGCTGTGTTTCAAGGTCGGTCATGGTCATGAATACATTTGTGGGCAGCACATCATGCTTCCACTTTAAATCCTTAACATACTGCAATGCTTCATAACATTCTTGAGAGTCAAATTTTGCAACCCATTTTCCGTTCTCCTTAGCCATAAACTCAACTCCGTTTGCCCATGCAATATTCATAAAATGCCATCCGCCCTGATTGGATGTTGTGGGAAGTGCGAAGCCGGCTTTTCCGGTTTTTTCCTTTATTGTTTTCGCGGTGGCAACCAACTCGTCATAGTCTTGCGGGAACACAGGAACCCCGTCCGCATCAACAAGACCCGCCTCCTTGAAAATCTCAACATTGCAGATTATACCTTGAAGATAAAGCTGTATAGGTATCGCATAGCATCTTCCGTCTTTTTCCACCACAGTCTTTACATTATCCGACAATGCGTCCTTCATCTCAAGCGACTCCATCATGTCGGTTATATCTGCCGCATATCCGGCATCTATAATCTTTGCAACTTCTGTATAGTATGTCTGGTAAAGCGTCGGCAGCTGACCCGCCATCGCCTTGGGAAGGAAAGTATCCGTAGCATACACATATGTAGAGGTCTCAATCTTTATATCCGGATTTTCGGCCTCAAAATCCTCCTTGCGTTTCTGCATTGTTTCATAATTCTTTTCATCCTCCTCCGAAGGCCAGTTGGCAATCGTGATAACCGTCTGTCCCTCCGAAGCCTGTTTAGCATTGTTCCCGGATGTTGAGCACCCGGCCGCTGCGCCTATCAGCACAATCAAAGACAACAACATTGAAATTTTTTTCTTCATTTTTAATCTCCTTTCATCATCAACATGAGTCTTTTATAGTTAAATTATACAATGCCGCCCAACTTTTTTCAATCGCCAAAAGGTAAACTGAATATCCAAAAAGTATTATATGGACTCTTGGCAAGCCACTCTCAGAGCTTATCGCAGAAGAACAAACGGCTATATCCTAAAACTTTCGCTGTTTCCACAAAACAAAAAAAGCGTTATACTATGGGTAATAAATCCACATAGTATAACACTTTCTCTATTATTCATAAGCGGAAAATGTCACCTTAGATTCATATGACACAACACCGCTTTAATTAAATCTTTGCAGAATTGCCGCAACCTCGGCGCGGGTCGCATTACCGTTCGGGTCTAAAACTCCGTTGCCCTTGCCTGTGAGCAAGCCCTTGCCGATTGCCCAGCCGACATCATTCTGCGCCCATTTTGAAATACTTTCCGCGTCCGTAAACTGTGATAAATCGCCGATTTCTTTAGTGCTTATGCCCTTAAATTCCGCATAGCGGTATAAAATCGCCGCAATCTGTTCTCTTGTGACCGGCGCGTCCGGCGCGAATTTATCCTCCGAATATCCCTGTACAATATCGCGGTTTCTTGCCCAGTATACCGCCGCGCCGTACCAGCTCTCTGCGTCAACATCCTCAAACGGATAGCCCCATATTTCCTCGTTCATATCAGGCTCTCCCTCGGCGCGGTAAAGCACCGTTACAAGCATAGCGCGCGTCATAGGATCATCAGGCGCGAACAAAGTATCGGAAACACCCGAGAACAGCTTGTTTTCATACGCATACCTTACATTGTCATAAAACCAGTCGTCTGTCTTAACATCCGTAAACGGCATTCCCGTATCCTTTTCGGGCGCCGCCGTCTGTGCGGGTGAAAAGGTCGATACAGGCGCAGGTGAGGCTGTCGGCTTTACCGATGCACCGCCTCCGCTTGAGTGTGATGACGAGCCGGTTACCGATACCTCTACCGTCTTTGTAAATTCCGCGTCTTTCGCTATATACTCTCCGGCAGCATCAGCTCCGCCGTCCTCATTTCTGTCCGCCGGCGTACCATCCGAATAAAAGGCAAGATTATCCTTTGCTATAAACAGTCCCTCGTCCATTCTGTATGCGTCGATACGTATTTTTGCCGTACCGGTGCTGATTCCTTTAAGCGTTCCGGACGGTTCGATCTCCGCCACATCCGGATTTTCCGAGGTATATGATATATGATAAGCTCCCCTTGCCGTTATCGGCATAACGGCAGCCTCCACAGCTGTATTTTCGCCGCGCTTGAGAGTTATTCTGTCCGGCTCCGATTTACCGTTTATGTAAATATCATTTATCACCCTGTTCCCGCCCTGTACGGTATTGAGATATACAGTCTTTTGCGCCGCCGTCCCTCCGTCCGCATCAATAACACTTATACGGATATCGTTCGCATCATCAGTATCGCAAAGCTCCCGCGGCAGATTAAAGGATATATATTCGTGTTTTGAAGCCATGCTCCTGACGGTATCTATGCTTATTTCCTCCGTAAGAGCCGTATAACCCTCGGTATTCTCTAAGTCATTCCAGTGTTCCGGTGCCTTTTCTATGAGCAGCACTGCTCCGTCAAGGTCTTTGTTACCGGAATTTACTATATCAAAGCCGAGAGCGTATTTATCACCTCCGAGCGGTTCGGACACTATATCGGATATGGACGTCTTTGCGCCCGATGGAAGCTCTGCATACTCTTTGCATGGAGCATCCTCCAGCTCATTCTCCCAGGCCGTAAGAGCTATGCTGTAGTCTTCCGGATTTTCCGGCATTGTGAAATCAAAACACTCCGTAATGCTGCTCGCGGACTGAACATGACCGTCAAACACCTTTGTGCCAAGCTCTGTAACTTCACTGCCGTCCTTTTTCATAAGCTGCGCTTTTATTGTAAGCTTATGCGAGGGCAGAGATCCGTAATTCTTCGCGTCAACCGTAATTGATGCTCCGTCGCCCGGCATCGGATATTCCGGTACAAAGGAGGTCTGCATTGATACGGAGCTTGCAAGCTTGTAAATATTGAGGAAAATCGAATATTCCTCCGTACCGCTGCTGCGGTCCGTTTCCTTGCCCGACAGAATTATTTCGTCATCCGTTATCGCCGTACAGGTCAGCTCGTTAATATTTGTGCTGCCGTTTTCAGCGGTTCTTACAACGCTTGCCTCTCCCCACATTCCGACTCCGAGGCTTTCGCCTGTTTCCTCATCAAGAATCTGATAATCCTCGTCATAACAGCGCATAAATACCGCGCTTCTTGTCTCGTTTTCTCCCGTTTGGGACGTTTCCGTACAGTTACCGTTCCAGATAAGGTATAAATCTCCGGTCGGCTGCTCGCTTACAACAAAGGTCTGCGCCGCGGCCTCGGTACCGCTTAAAATATCAGAGTATACACCTATATCCTTTATCTCTTCATTTGTTTTGCTAAGTCCGCTCATGTTTACGCCCGCGATTTTTCCGCCGCGGCTCCAGTAGAGCATAATAGCGTCATTGTAGTTTATCAGCTGCGGATTTGTGTCCGATAGCAGATTATCCGTAAGCCGCACAGGTCCGCTGCCCTCCATCGTGGTTAAATCATATGTAACCATGAACAGCTCGCGGTCGCCGTCGTCCTCCGTATTCATATTTGTGTCAAGTGAGTAAACGACATACGCCTTACCGTCCTTTGCCGCAGCTGTTATTTCATCAATCCTCGCCTGACTTTCATTGTCTGAGAGTTGAATGTCCATAAACCGCAGTCCGTCAAGGCTTTCGCCGACTGCCGCTTCATATTCCGAATACCGGCTTTCCGCGGGAGTATATTCCGAAATTATGCTGCCGTCCTCATCAAGAGCCTTGAAGCATACTGTGCTGTAGGAATTATACACAAAGTCCCCTAACTTATCAAGCTTGTCCGGACCAAATTCAACACCGCTCGTTTCATAGTCGGTAAGTGTGTATGATATAAACGTTCTTCCGGTGCTCCTGTCACAGGCTATGCGCGGCATTCCTTCACAGCCGTTCGTGCTGCTGAGCTCTCTGACCTCGCCCGGATTGCCGTCCGCGTCAAATATGCACAAGCTTAGATCGGTGTCATTTAGCATAGTGCTCAATTCAACGCTTTCATCATCGCCGTATGAGCCTTTAACATCACTCCACACCGCCAGAATACGTCCGTCCTCCAGCCTTGCCGCTGTGAGGTCGCTGTCAAAGGTATTGTCATCATCAAGTATTACGGCGCTGCCTATCGTTCCGTCCGCTCCGATAATGCGATACGTGACCGCAGAACAATCGTTTACTCCGCGCCTTTCATCATCGCCCAGACTAAGCATTATCGCCCTGCCGCCGCTTATGGGCAAAAGCTTCGGCGTTACCGTACTCAGTGCCGACGCGCGCGCCGGCATATAATTATCATCAGCTAAAGTCATTTCGGAATTTTCAGACCTTGCCCTGTCTATTCTGCCGTAGGTTCCGGTTATCTCGGTAAGGCTTGTTCCGTCATCGTATGAGAGCAGAGTAATGCTGTCGGTACTCTTGAATTTATCGGCATTTTTTACCGCTGTAAAATCAAGCTGTCCCTCCTGATACCCCTTTGTCTTAAACATGCCGTAGGATGCCTTGGTTATATTGTAGGTAGTTTTTATCGGTCCGAGATTGAGCTTTGCATCAAGCGACATTTCAACAATGCCGCCTCCGTCCTTCCATGGCTGATACTCAACGTCAAATTTCATCTTTCCGTCAACGCCCGCCGATATGATCTTCGGATTGCCTACTCCTGCGCCTATTCCGACTTCTATTACAAAGAGGAAGCTGCTGCCTACGCTCATATTCTCAAGAGAGCCTGCGTTCACCCAGCCCTCCTTATCAGGTGCTTTAATCTCTGCCGAATCGGCATCGTTGGGCATAAGGTTTATTATTCCCTTGCTGTCTATCTTGCCGTGCAGAGTAAGATAAACGGGAATGCCCACAATTGAAAACTGCTGTGTCTTTTCCGCGCCTACCGTCATAGCCGCATACAGAGTAAGCGACTCAAAATAAAACTTCCCCCCCTGAGAATACATACTCATGTATACTCCCAGCGAATAGTCAAAAGAAAGCGAGTTCTTTCCCTTGCCTCCGACAATGTTTGCAGGCTCGTCCATAGCCGCTCCCTTATCGGATATATTGGGCATATTCGCCGCAATCAGCGATGCTTTCTTATTCTTGTTATAGGAAGCATAATTTTTATCCTTTTTCGCAAGTTCTATAGCGTCCTTGATTGACTTTCCCGATCCGTACTCTATCTCCAGGGGATGCTTGTCCGATTCCTTCACAGTCGCAAGGCTTCCGGTATCCTGTGCCGGCTCCTTCGGTGTTGTATTGGAATCGCTGCCGAAATTCATTTTTGCCGACACCTCGCCGAGAACAGGCAGCTTTACCGACTGCACCGGATCAAACTGCGGCAGCGTAAAGGAGGCCGTTTTAGGTGCCGCATACATGCTGTAGCCGCTTTCCACCTCACCCATGCCGCGTCCGTCGGAGTTGTAGACCTCGACCGTCAGTCTGCCGTTTTCCTTAAGATAATCCTTGGGAATAATATCCGTTTCATAGCTCCAGTCGGGACTGCTGCTCTTTTCCGCCTTCCATTCCCTGAACAGATTTCCGTTTTCATCATAGCTGCGCAGCATTACAAACTGCTCGCGGTATCCGTCCGCCGTAACGAGATGCATACCAAGCTTTATCCTGTTATCGCCCACCGCGATCTTGTCGGTATTCATGTCGCTTCCCACTGTCATTTTGTCAATCTGGAAATTGTCATTCTGAAGCGGAAGCTCGATGGCAACAGCGGAAGCTTTGCCGCGTATCAGCTTTGACGAAAGAAGCGTTGACGAATTATTCTTTGACGCAAATATGTTGTACGCGCAGCCGTCTGTGCCGCCCGGAAGGAATATTTCGAAATTACCGTTTTTATCGGTAACGGCAGTCGTATAATACGTCTGTCCGTTCTCCTCCGCGCTTGCGTCAGCGTCAAGCGACAGCACAGATACGGACGCGTCCGCAACGCCCGGCGCGATGCTTACATTTCCCGAGGTAAGCTTCATTCCCGACGGATGCTTTATATCCGCCGCGGACGAAACGGCTCTGCCCTTTATGATTACTCCCCTGTAGTTTTCGCTCTTTTTGTTGAAGTAATAGCTTATCGTCATATCCCGATTTGCAACGGTGAACGCGTACGCATCGCCGGTGTGAATATCGTATCTGACATCATTGCCAAGAACGGTTTCTCCCGTCGAATTTCTCTGCCACAGGCCCGTATATGTCTTGTCGCCGTTTTCATTCTTTGGTGATGCGTAAAGGGTTACGACCTTTCCCGGAGTCAGATTTTTGAAAACATATCTGCCCTCCTCAGGAGTTGTAACCTCTATCTCGTTCGTACCCGAATAGCTGTAGCCGAGAGTGTAGTCCTTAAGATTATCCTCCCTGCTTTCAAATTCGGACGCTGTTCCTACCTCGCTCCAATCCACCGTTACGGTAATATCATATTTCTCAAACAAAGGCTCTATTGTCATTCCGTCGGTAAGGATTGTCTTTTGTCCCGGCTCTATCTCCTCCGCTGTGCCGTCGGTACGGCTTATTCTGATTTTATCACAGTGATAGCCGTCCTTTGCCGTAACGGTGAGAATCAGTTCATCGCCCTCATTCCATGTAAAGCCGTCCTTTGTGCGCTCTATTGTGCAGTCGTTATAACCCCTGCCGCCGATACTCAGCACTCCCATATCAGCGTCATATTTTGCGATGTTGACCTTGTTTATCTCCCTGCCGCCGACTGACGGGAACAGATATAGCGGCCTCCGGTATATGGAAACAAACAATTCATCCAACAGATACTGCCTGTCATCATTCATCATGCAGTAGCCGAGCGGCAGCTTGTCGCTTAATTTTCTGACGATATGATGGTCTGAGGTAGTACCGGTATAAACACGGTAAAAGCCGTCAAGCTGCGCTTTATGCTTTTCTGCTTCCTTACTCGGAGCATACGAGCCGGATAAGCCTTTATTTATATATGCGTAATCCTCAATGGTTACAGTACCCGAATTATAGCTTATTGTTTTTATCGGATCTGTCAGTCCGTCATACTCAGAATATGATGCCGTAATTTCACGTGTTCTGCTGTAAGGATACTCCAATACCGGATCTGCGGGTGAAGAAGGCGTATTGTCAACAACATATTCCTCAATCGCAATCGGATAAAGACGTATTTCTTTTATCTGCAAATCGCCCCCGTTATGAAAGATGTCATCAGTTACTTTTTTCCACTCTTTTCCGGGGAAATAACCGATATTTCTGCCTATTATTGTGAGCCCTTTCGTATTCAATAATTGCCATTGTCTTCTGTAATCATAATCTGATAAAGAATCATTCTTGGGCAGAACATATGTAAGCGTTCTTTTTTTGCTTGATCCAATCTCCAAACCTCCCAGATTCACCGAATTGGCAGTGCAGGATGTATCAGCGGAGGAATATCCGAAAATCAGTTTCTTGTATGAATCATCGGCAGTAAGCTTGTATTCTCCCTTATTCCCATCAATATCGACCTCTATGCGCTCAATTCCGGCAAAGTTTATATCTCCGCCGAAATTTTTTATATGATCGCCCGTCTTTCCGATTGTCCATGTGCGTAAAGAAGAAGCATATGCCCATTCACGATCCTGTGAAACCACATCCTGTGACGGAAGATTGCCGCAAATCACAATCGGCTCCGGTGTCGCGACTGCGGAATCGGCAGCAAAAAGAGATATTTCTTCGGTGCTTGCCCCCGTTTTCTCGGACGGTTTGCCGCTGCCTTTTATAATCACCTCGACGCGGTTTTCGGTCAGCGTAACATTATGGGTATCGCACTCAACCGCAACGGTAAAGGAAATATCCTCCTCTGCCGCGTGCGCCGCCGTTTTAAGAGGTATCGCTATTATCTTTTTTTCTTCGCCCGGCATAAAGGTGCCGCCGCTGTCAATACCTATATAGTCCTCGCCGTCCTTTGCCGTACCTTCGCAGGTATATACCGATACTGCGGCATAATCCTCAATATTGCCCGTACGCACAAGCTCTATCTCCGCAATTTTATCACTGCGGCTTACCGTAACGCTTGTTTTTAAAAAGCCTATATACGACGCTTCAATCTCGTCATTGTCATTGATGATTATGTTGGCATCAAACACATCGCCTAACTCCGCGCCGCCCTCCGGCGCGTAAAGTCCAAGCACAAAAAGCTTCTGCGCCTCATATATTCTGTTATCCTTCGGTCTGATTCTTATAAGCTTTTCATTCTCGCCGTCCTTAAAGCTTACCCTTATATCTGCGCCTACGGCGGCCTCGTTCACCGCCGCGGCTTCAAGATTTCTGTCATTTGAGCCGAGAACACTGTCGGGATCGGTAATATCTCCCACCTCCATGCGGTTGGGCGCGGTCTTTTCACCCGTCACACTGTCGCGGAACGCATGGACAGAGGACGTATGCTCCTCCTCCGCCTGCTTTGCAGTATCGTTTACGAGAAGCGATTGTGCTTTTTCCTCGCTTATGCCCAGACGCTCTGCCGCCAGCGCGACGGATTCGCGTTTCATGTCCGCAAGCTCCGACTCAGAGAGCCGCTCCGGCTCCTCATAGCCGATAAGCTCCCTGTACTCCTCATCCTCAAGCATATCCTCGGAGGTTATATATGTTCCGCCGTTTTCCTCCAGATAGTTTTCCAACAGCGTGCCGGAATACTCCTCATCCTCTGTAAGCTTGTCGCCGTCAACGGTGACAGTGTAATCCTCACCGTATTTTGCGGTAATGTCGATAGCTTTCAGTCCGACAGACACCTCTCCCATCGTTCCACCCTTGCGGATAAGCTTTATCTCCCGCACGCCGCCGTCCTCGCTCAGCTCAACACTTGATTGCTCAAGCTCAATCACACCGCAAGGATAACGATTCGCATAATCCTCCGAAACGCTGTAATCCGCACCCGCACTCTCAGCCAAAGTGCCGGGAAATGCTCCGGCAAGCATGGACAATGCCAGAAAACCGGAAAGCAACTTTTTTGTTTTTTTCATAGCAGTACCTACCTTTCCTGTGTTTTACCGAATTTTTTCTCTGCAATGCGTTAAAATTCAAATACATCATACAGCGGCTGCATATCGTCCATGCTGTTCCACACAAACAGCTTTATCTTATCATAACCTGTATTGCGTATATTAAAGCTTTCATATGACACTCCTTCTTTTATCGTCAGATTTCTGCTCTGCATTCCCACAAGCACTCCGCCGCGGTAGAGCGCAACCGTAACCGCGGCATCTATATCGCCGCCTGCTGCGTTGTTTACAGCGAATAAAAAGCTGCTGCCTGCTGCACCCCGCAATTTAATTTCAAGTCCCGAAGCGGTTCTTTCCGCGCTGTTTAAGGCATAATCCACAGCCTCCGCCGACAGTGTATCTAAATCAGCACCGGTAATATCAAAGGAATATTCCGCCATATCCGTTCCCTTTATCGGATATACCTCACGAAAGCTCTTTCCGTCTTTTTCTCCGCTTATAATAAAGCCCATGAGGTAACGGTTATCCTCCGCAGCAATGTCAAGGTAGGTTCTGCCGTCCTCAGCGCGTATTTCATACTTTGTGATAACGGGCTTTTGACGGTCAACATAGAATTTCATTTCAACACTTTCATTCCGACTGTATTCCTTCTGTCCGTAAAAACCCGACTCTGCCTTAAAGATGTAATCCCCATCGTCAAGCGCATTTATTACATTATTATCAAAATCAAGATAAGACTGAGCAAATTTTCTCGCATAATAAGCCTCTCCTGTTTCAGACGAAATATCTGTTTTCATTGCTATAAGCTTGCCTTCACTGTCGTAAACAGAAAAATTCGTGGCACCAAGCTGTCTTAAAGGCGTTATTATTCCTATCGGATTATCAAACTCACCGTCGCCGTTGGGTGAAATCCCCGCAAAAGCCTCGGAGCAGTATTCATCGTAATCCTCGGCTTTTTCATTTGCATAGAGATTTTTACCTAATACATACGTTTCATATTCTTTTGCATACGAGCCGTCAGACTGTCTGTAAGCGCGCGATCCCATATATGTGCCGTTCTCAATCACACCGCCGTCATACATCGGCTTATCAAGCGCAGGCGCACTGCTCCAGTCTCCGTAAAAGCCCGTAAACGGTATGCTTATCTCCGGAAGACTGTCATCGGCAGTTCCCATGAACACAAAGCCGTCAACAAAAAATCCGTTTATAAAGGTTTCCGTATTTATATCAAGCTCGTCTTGATCAAGAGTAACATTTACTGTTATTTCTTCCTCGCCGTTTGCCCCAACTGTCACGCTTTTGGGCAAATCGGCGGTGAATGTAAGTTCTCTCATATTGCCGACAATTCCTTTCTCATCGGCACTGTCTGTAATAACAGTCATGCTCACCTTATCATATGTAACAGCTTCATCTGTAAGATTTCTCGCTTTGAACGTCAATGCAAACTCATTGCTGTTGATTTCGCCAAGGCTTATTTTAGACTTTTCATATGTGTACTCACTCTCACCGTACACTCTGCCTATGAGCGTTACAGGCGTATTTGCGGCTTTTTCAAGATTAACCATACCGGCACCCTGTAATCTCGGCGAATACGGAATACCGTTTTTACTGTCCTGCATAAGCACATCAGCGGAGCTCATAAACAGATTTTCTATAAGCATAACCATATCCGTACCCTGCGGTTCTCCGTATTTGTCGTGATTCTTTTTTATGTGCTGCTTCAGAAGTGCTGTTGCTCCCGTCAGATGAGGCGCCGCCATTGAAGTGCCGCTCATATTTTCGTATTTGTCATTGTTGACGGAC
>JAQXZB010000067.1 GCA_029226975.1 Clostridiales bacterium
GGCAGCGGCGGCTCTCAAGGTCATGAGGTTAGTATAGATAACAGCCTTGTCACCTATATAACCGATGGTCAGGATCTTAAAATTCAGGCGATTATAAAAGCACAAGATGCGGCGGACGGCTGTCAATTTGTGGGTACTTACTACACAAGGCTGGATGAGGACGGCAACCCTGTTTCCGATTTTATTCAAGTGGTAGGAAATGAAATTGAAGATACGGGCTCTTTAACCGATGAGGAAAAAAAGGGAAAATGGGTAAGGTCTGTACAAGATAACGGCGACATAGTTTATACCTATTATCTTGAAAATATTACCACAGCCACGGATTTGCACTTCGTATTTATTAAAAACCCAACCGTTACCTACGACTCTAATGGCGGATACCCCTATGTTATATCGGACAGACCCCATCCTGAGGAGGAAGATGAAAATGTTTACAGCTTTAAACCCGAAAAAGGCGATATAAACGAAGAATCGTTTCAAAAGCCTTATGTTTCGCAAGCAGCGACAGGCTATGAAGGCTGGAAATTTATGGGTTGGAAGATGCTTGGGGATATTGTGGACAATATTCCTTCGGATATAGAACTGGTAAATGCGGAGCAAGGGGAAGGTATGCTTCTTCCCGCCGTACACTCCATAGCATGTGATTTTAAAATAAACGGTATTACCGAAGCTGATACTACGGCACAGCTTTTTAAAATTTACGATGGAAATATCTCTTTTAACAAAACAGTCAACACAGGAGAGCTCGGATATATTTTTGGCGTAACATGGAATGACGGCGGTGCGACAAAACTTTACGCAAATGTTCACCGAGGAATTACAATGGTGGCGCAATGGCGCTGGATACAAGCATTTATTCCGCAGCTTGTGCGGGATGGTGTAAGTATAAATTCGACTGAGGGCGGAACAGTCGAAATTACAAGCGTAACAGACCCAACGGATGAGAATTATAACGACGCATATACAGAAGCGGGAGGCAAGGCGTACTATGCCGCAATGGATGAAACGGTACTGGTTAAGGCGGTTGCAAATCCGGGCTGTACATTCTTAGGCTGGTATGACAAGGACGGCAACTTAATCAGCACGAATACCGAATACGGTTATGTCGAAACCAAGGAAAGCGTAAAAACATATTACGCAAGGTTCTCCAACACTGTCACTCAGACTTATATCCGCCAGATAAAGAACGGCGACAGTTGGGAAAACACCACCGATGACAAAATCGGAACGCTCGGACGTTACAGTTATGTGGACGCGGTAGGCTCACCTATAAGTTCCACTGCCAATGTAGGAGCGGGTTATAAATTTATGGGTTGGTATGATTCCGAGGGTAATAAAGTACCAAGTGAAATGCTTACAAACAATGGAAAAACAATAGAATACATCACTACGGGTGATGCGACCTATTATGCGCGTTATGAGAGAGCATATACGCTGTATATTAGCAAGGTTGACGAAGATGACGGTGATCCGCTTGTCGGCGCAGAGTTCACTCTGTACCAAATGGATGAGAATGGCGATCAGACAATTACTTATGATGGCACAAGTATAAAGTGTATTAAAATCGGCTCCGATACTACGGAATTAACTAAGGATGGCGCAAAGGCGCTTGCAATCTTCACCGATACGCTCTTAACGGGAAGGGACTACTATGTTGTAGAAACAAAGCCGCCCTTTGGCTATAATATTATAAATGGTGTCACAAAGATCAGTTTTGTCGATACTAATGCAGATGAAAACGGCATTTTGACGATTGAAATTGCAAATCAAATCGGTATCCAACTTCCGACTGCAGGCGGCATCGGTACGGTTATGTTCAATGTAATCGGTGTATTGATGATTTGCGTGGCTATTTTCTTGCTTGTTTTAAAAAAAGAAATTTGAAACAAAAGTTACGTTAGAGGGGGATTACTTATGCAGAAGCTTAAGAAGGGTTTAATATTTTTGATTGCGGCAATATTTATGATTTCAACATTTGTTCCCGTATATGCCGAGGATACCGCATCATCGAGCGGCGGCGGTGCTTCAAGCGGCGGTGTTGATGGTGGTGTGGGCGGTGGCGTTGCAAGCGGCGGTGGAGGGATAATAGGCGTACCGTCCTTTCCTGCATATGTTGAAATGAGCAAAATTAAAGCCAAAGGCACAATTTGTTTGCCCGATGGGTTTGCAGCTCCCGACGGAGGTTTGCAAATTTACGGCGGATTTGGCAGTGTGGAGCTTAACAGCATATCCGCTGCAAGTGTTTTTAGTGCAGACAGTACGGAGGATACAACAGAATACGAAAAAATAGATGTGATTGCAACCATACCCGCCGGGGAAAACAGTGTCGAGTTTGAAAAAACATTTGAAATATCCTCATCTGCCGATGGGTTTTACGGCCGGTTTTGGATATACGATACAAATGTAATATCACAGGATGGGGAACGGTACATATCAAATAAAATGTCCGTTTCCAATATTATCAAGCTTAAAGCAAACAAAAATGAATATTCCGATATAAATGTTACATTGAGTGAAGCTGAAAATAAAATTGATTACAGCATAACCTTTGATGAAGCCTTAAAAGACGAAGCTCCGCAGCAGTCCGTTTTTGTTATTGCTGATGACGGATATGATAAATATATTACAAGACAGGATTTTAACAGATGTGATGCGGAAATTTGCGGCAGTTTTAGAACAGAAAACGAGATATATGAATTGAAATACTATATTCCCAAGTCGGATTTGCTTAACAATCAAAGGGTTGAAACGGGAACATTCAGTAACGGTGAAGCCGCTTTTGATGTGATGAACAATATTGTTATAAAT
The DNA here is from genome assembly GCA_029226975.1 of Clostridiales bacterium. Lineage (GTDB taxonomy): Bacteria > Bacillota > Clostridia > UBA1381 > UBA1381 > Ornithomonoglobus_A. The sequence continues at coordinate 2,809 of JAQXZB010000067.1, forward strand.
CCGCAGGTATGCATATCGGGAGAAATATCAAGACCGGATACCACAGATCCTCTTGAAGAATTAAAAATCGGCATATCTACATCCGAAGCTACCGTCAACATAACGATTGAGGAAGGAAAAACCGCTGCCCGGTATATTGTTGCGGCAGGTAAAGATACATGGGAATATGTAAAAGTCGACATATTAAATTCTGATTTTTACAAAAGCGGATACTTTGACGGAACGGAAATATGCGATTATTATCGAACTTATACATACATAACCGAATCTTTGACGAATGTGGATTTGCCACTGCAAAGGCAATGCGTTATTTCGGGAAAAATAGAACTCCCGTCGGACATAGTAATGTCGGAGCAGACGTACTTTTATATAAACATGGAAATTGAAAGCACATCGGGCAGCTATTGTGATTATAAAAGCTTTAACAAATATTCGGACAAAGACGCATACTATAAATTTTATGTGCCATATGAATATAAAGACGAAAGCTTCATTATCAGCTATGATTACGGAACCTATGAATCCGTATTATTTCCGACATCGGCAAAAAATCCGCTGCCGTATTATTATAGAGGAGCAAGCAGCGGCGGCGGAGGCGGAGGCACGGGACCTGTTTATGTACAGGAAAATCCGGAAGGATTACAGTACGGAAGAAGAATATATTGTAATTCCCAAACGGGTACGTTCTATGAAGAACAAGCGGCGGCATATGTATTTGATAATTGTTTGATAAGCACTGATATTACTCTTGCAAAGGACGGCGAGATTTTTCTTGCAAATTCCATAGGGGGATATTTTGTCGATGTGCTGTCCCAAAACGGCGGTGATGCGGATATAATTCTTTTGGATGCCGATACAAAGAATGAACGATACAAAAAGACGCTTTCCGGCGGTGATAACACATACATATTTGACGGTCTTGAGGACGGAGCATATATTATCAGTGCCCAATATAATCAAAAAACATACTACTATACCGGCTCAAGGCTTAGCACCAATGTTAATAATGCCAAAATAATAGATACCGAATACAATCCCGTAAACTATGGGAATGATATGTATTATGACAATATTTTCCCGACCAATATAGATTGTCTTATAGATTATTGTATTATAAACGGAGAGGAAACGGAGGCTAAAATCGAAATATTTGATATATACGGAAATCGTCGGTATGTATATAATTCATACGACACTATTCATATCCCTTTTTCACAATTTGTTATGAGTATTAACGGGAAGTTTGTGTCCAAATACGGAATATACGGACGAATGTATATTTACGGACTTACCGACAAATTTGATGAGGCAAGTGTGGTTACCGCTCGATATGTAAACACTTTGGAGTCGTCGCTTGCAATATCATACAACCAAAATTATATAAACATTGACGTGGTGATTGAAGATGATAATTATGATTATTCCATAAACAATGCTTCGCTTGAGGGTAATTATATTGTATCAAGCATAAACAAGAGGGAAGATAATCAAAATGTTGATACGATATATTATGCTGCATATAATGACGGGATATTAACTCATTTAATCAGCGACAAGCTTAGTTTAACGAAAGGTACAACAGAAGTTAAAGTACCGCTGCCGTGGGAGCTTGGTGAAAATACTGATGTTAAAATCTTTATTTGGAACGATTTGCTTATGCCGGCGGCGCAATCGGCGTTTATTGAGTATTGAAAATAAATATGTTTGGCTGAAATCGGCTTGCAAATTTAAGAAAAATATGGTATAATATCGGCATAACAAACCACAGGAGGCGAAGAATATGCAAAACTTTCATTACAACATACCGACGCAAATATATTTCGGCAAAGGTCAGATTGAAAATCTCGGTAAAAAGCTGAAGGAAATTTCGGATAAGGTGCTTTTGGTTTACGGCGGAGGAAGTATTAAGAAAAACGGTTTATATGATAAGGTTTTAAATCAGTTGGAGCAGGCGGGAATTTCGTGGCAGGAGTTGTCCGGAGTTGAGCCCAATCCTCGAATTGAATCGGTCAGAAAGGGTGTTGCCCTTTGTAAAGAGCATGGCTTGGGTGCGGTGCTGGCAGTGGGCGGCGGCAGTACAATTGACTGTGCAAAGGTTATTGCAAGCGGCAGTTGTTATGAGGGCGATCCCTGGGAACAGGTGCTTGACAGTGATAAAATCACAAAGGCATTGCCGGTGGTTTCGGTGCTAACGCTTTCCGCCACAGGCTCCGAAATGGACGGCTTTGCGGTTATTTCAGATTTGGAGAAAAATGAGAAATGGGGTACCGGAAACGATATTACAAAACCGGCATTTTCTATTCTTGACCCGGAATACACCTTTACGGTTTCTCCGCGCCAGACAGCAGCCGGAACGGCGGATATAATGAGCCATACCTTCGAAAATTATTTCACAAGAGAAAAGGGTGCATATTTGCAGGCGCGTTTTTGCGAGGGGATATTAAAAACCTGTATCCACTATGCTCCGATTGCAATTGAAAAGCCGAATGATTACGAGGCGCGCGCAAATCTGATGTGGGCTTCAAGCATGGCAATTAACGGAGTTTGCTCATACGGAGAAAACACCGCATGGGCAGTGCACCCTATGGAGCATGAGTTGAGTGCGTTCTATGATATTACTCACGGAGTGGGGCTGGCAATACTAACGCCCTATTGGATGGAGTATGTATTAAATGATGATACCGTATGGCGTTTTGCGGAATACGGAAAAAATGTATGGGGCATTTTTGATGGTGATAACATGGCGATTGCCAAAAAGTCGATTGAAAAAACGCGTGAATTTTTCGCCGCTGTCGGATTGCCCGCGTCGCTGCATGAAATAGGAATAGATGACACTCATTTTGATGTGATGGCTAAAAAGGCGGCAGACTGCGGACTTCAATACGGATTTATACCTCTTGACAAGGAGGACGTAAAGAAAATTTTTTGCATGGCACTGTGAAAAATTCAAATGAGCTGAATTTTTAGGATAAAGCGAAAGAAAATCGTAATATTTACTATTTACAAATCAAACCAATATGTGTTATAATATAAGTAAACGCAGCCCGCCGCTGTCGGCGGGCTTCGCTTGCTTTTTTTCTTGTGATTATTGAATATTATATAAACGGAGGCAATATGAATCCAAAGCTTAGCACAGTATTTCCATATATTGCAGGTAATGCGGTTGGGGATCTGGTGGTTGAAAAAATAAATCTGTCAAAACAGAGCAGAAGAATGAGACTTGTGCTTGAGGGCGATATTTCCGATGAGCTGGCAGATAAGGCGGGACAGGCGGTAAGGGCGGCCTGCCATTTGCGTGAGGTTATTGTAGATGTACATAAGCGTGAAAGCTTTATTGACAACAATATAATGGTGTATACCGAGCCTGACGAAGAAGTAAATCAGGACACCAATGTGGCTCAAGTCCCGGCGGGACCGAGAATAATCGGCAAGGCGAATGTTACGGAAATGCTTTACGGCAAGCCTATACACGAGGATATTTTGTCCATTTCATCTGTGGATGAAAATTCCGGCAAGGTTACCATTTCCGGCAGGGTTTTTGCCTGTGACGAGAGGGAAATAACCTCAAAGAAAACAGGAAAGCAGTTTCATCTCCTTACAATGGATATAACCGATAACACAAACTCCATATCCATGAAGATGTTTATTACCAAAACCGACGATGACGAGCCCTTTAACAGAGTATACGGAAAAATTAAAAAGGGGTTAAAGAGCGGAGGTATACACCTGGTATGCCGCGGCAAGGCACAGTATGATGATTATGCGCATGAATGTATAATTATGGTAAACGATATGGCGGAGGTTGCGGCACCGCCGGTGAGAGTTGACGATGCGCCGGTCAAGCGTGTTGAACTTCATCTGCATACGCAGATGTCTGCAATGGACGCCGTTTCATCGGCTGCCGATTTGATAAACCGCGCGGTTTACTGGGGACACAAGGCAATTGCCATTACGGATCACGGCGTTGTACAGGCCTATCCGGACGCTATGCACGCTTCAAACAATAACGAAAAAATAAAAATACTCTATGGGGTTGAGGGCTATCTGGTTGACGACAGTAAAAAGATTACCTACGGAGTCGGCGATGAAACCATAGATTCGCCCTTTGTCGTATTCGATATAGAGACTACGGGTATTGACAATACAAAGAACAATATTACCGAAATAGGTGCGGTAAAGGTGGAGAGGGGAGAAATAGTTGATAAATGGTCAACCTTTGTAAGCCCCCAAATGCCCATTCCCCAAAATATACAGGACCTTACGGGTATTTCCGATGAAATGGTCAAAGACGCAGAAACCATAGATGAGATACTGCCTCGGTTTAAGGAGTTTTGCAAGGGCTGTGTGCTTGTGGCGCATAATGCCGAATTTGATGTGGGCTTTATGAAGAAGAAGGCGGAGCTTATGGGTGAAAGCTTTGATTTTCCGTATTTGGATACGCTTATGCTTGCAAGATGTATGTATCCGTTTTTGCATAATTTTAAGCTTGACACCATAACAAAGCATTTAAACGTAATTCTTGAAAATCACCACAGAGCCGTAGACGATGCAAAGGCTACTGCGGATATGTTCGTAAAAATGGTAAGCCAGCTAAGAAACGAGGGAAAAATCAAGCTTTCGGTCTTAAACAGCTCATATGATATGCGCGCCGCGTCAAAGAAAAACCGCGCAAATCACATTATCCTGCTTGCAAAAAACAAACAGGGTATACGCAATATATACGAGATGATTTCCCAGTCGCAGCTTCGTTACTTTGTAAGAACGCCCAGACTCCCAAGAAGCCTGATTGCACAAAAGCGCGAGGGAATTATAATAGGCTCGGCCTGTGAGGCGGGAGAACTGTTTCGGGCGGTTGTTGCGGGCGAGAGCGAGGAAAAAATAAAGGAAATTGTCGACTTTTACGATTATCTGGAAATACAGCCCATAGGCAATAACGCATACATGAAGTCAAGCGAGGAGTTTCCTCATGTTAATACGGACGACGATTTAAGGGAGCTTAATAAAAAAATCGTTGCCTTGGGCGAAAAATACAACAAGCCGGTGTGCGCTACCTGTGATGTGCATTTTATGGACAAGGAGGGCGCCGATTACAGAAAGATACTTATGTATTACAAGGGCTTTAAGGACGCGGACGATCAGGCACCGCTGTATTTTAGGACAACAAATGAAATGCTTGAGGAGTTTTCCTATTTAGGCAAAGAAAAGGCCTATGAAGTGGTTGTTACAAATACAAACCTGATTGCGGATATGATAGAGGATGTGCGTCCCATTCCCAAGGAAAAATGCCCGCCGGTGGTAGAGGGGGCAAAGGACGCAATTGTAAACGACTCCTTGAAAAAAGCAAAGGAGATATACGGTGACCCGCTTCCCGATATAGTGCAGAAGCGGCTTGACAAAGAATTGCACTCGATTACCACATACGGCTTCTCGGTAATGTATCGAATAGCCCAGGAATTGGTCAGAAAATCCCTTTCAGACGGCTATCTGGTAGGCTCAAGAGGTTCGGTCGGCTCGTCCTTTGTGGCGTTTTTGTCAGATATAACCGAGGTTAATTCCCTGCCGGCGCATTATATATGCCCCAACTGCAAAAATTCCGAGTTTATCGGCTCTGAAATCGGTTTATCGGGCTGCGACCTGCCCGATAAGGTGTGTCCCAAATGCGGAACGGAATATAAAAAGGACGGACACGATATTCCCTTTGAAACCTTTTTGGGCTTTGCCGGGGATAAGGAGCCGGATATTGACTTGAATTTCAGCGGCGAGTATCAGCCCACAATTCATAAATATACGGAAACCTTTTTCGGAGAGGGATTTGTGTTTAGGGCAGGAACTATAGGCACTGTTGCCGAAAAAACCGCTTTCGGATATGTAAAAAAATACTGTGAGGAAAAGGGCATAGCCATGAGAGGGGCGGAAATGAAACGGCTTGCCAAGGGCTGTGAGGGTGTAAAGCGTACCTCGGGACAGCATCCGGGTGGAATTATAGTTGTTCCGTATACCAATAATATACACGAGTTTTGTCCGGTTCAGCACCCGGCTGATGACCCCAACTCGACCATTGTAACCACGCATTTCGATTACCATTCCATTGACGCCAACCTTTTAAAGCTTGACGAGCTGGGACATGATGACCCGACGGTTATAAGAATGCTTCAGGATATTACGGGCATTGACCCCATGACAATACCTCTTGACGATGAGGAAACCTTAAGCCTGTTTACCTCAAATAAGGCGCTTAAATTAAAAGACGATATAGGAACGCCGTTGGGAAGCTACGGAGTGCCGGAGTTCGGAACAAAGTTTGTTCGGCAGATGCTTATGGATACCAAGCCAAAGACTTTTTCGGAGCTTGTAAGAATTTCGGGACTTTCCCATGGTACGGACGTTTGGCTAAACAACGCCCAGGATTTGATTTTGGAGGGAAAGACGGATTTGTCACATTCGGTCTGCGCCCGTGACGATATTATGATTTTTCTGATAGCCAAGGGTGTGGAAGCCAGTCATTCCTTCAAAATAATGGAAAGCGTAAGAAAGGGTAAGGGCTTAAAGCCGGAGGATGAGGAGGCTATGCGTGCCGCCGGGATTCCCGAATGGTATCTTGATTCGTGCAAAAAGATAAAGTATATGTTCCCCAAGGCTCACGCGGTGGCATATGTAATGTCCGCAATAAGAATTGCCTACTGCAAGGTGCATTATCCGGTTGCCTTTTATATAGCCTATTTCTCGGTAAGAGCCGACGATTTTGACGCTTCCATAATGGCAAAGGGAATAAACAAGGCGCGGGAGGCAATGGCAGAGATAAAGCAAAGGCAAAAGGACGGGACTGCCGCGCCCAAGGACGAAAACCTTATTCCGATTTTGGAAATATGCATAGAGATGTATGCAAGGGGCTTGTCTTTTGACAAGATTGACTTGTATAAATCCCATGCGGTGAACTTTTTGCAGACTAAAAACGGTATAAGGCCTCCCTTAAACGCCCTGCCGGGCATGGGCGAAAACGCCGCCAAGGCGATAACCGCCGAGAGAGAAAAGGGTCCGTTTAAAACCGTTGAGGATCTAAGGATAAGGACGGGCATTTCAAAAACATCAATAGATCTGCTTGAAGAAAACGGCTGCTTTGACGAGCTGCCGGACGCAGATCAGGTAAGCTTATGGGATTAAGAATGGAGGATTACTATGTTTAAAGACAAAACACTGTTGATAACCGGAGGAACAGGCTCTTTCGGGAACGCCGTTTTAAATCGGTTTCTCGATACGGATATAGGTCAGATACGCATATTTTCCCGGGACGAAAAAAAGCAGGACGATATGCGCCATGAATACCAGGCGAAATATCCGAAGCTGAGCGAAAAAATCAAGTTTTATATAGGCGATGTAAGGGATTTGGGGAGCGTTAAAAACGCGATGCACGACGTGGATTATATTTTCCACGCGGCAGCCTTAAAGCAGGTGCCCTCATGTGAGTTTTTTCCGATTGAAGCGGTAAAGACTAATGTTTTGGGTACGGAAAACGTACTCACCGCCGCCATTGACGAGGGCGTAAAAAGCGTAATATGCCTTTCAACCGACAAGGCGGCGTATCCGGTAAATGCAATGGGTACGTCAAAGGCGATGATGGAAAAGGTTATCGTTGCAAAATCCCGTACCGTATCCCCGGATAAAACTAAAATCTGCTGTACACGCTACGGAAATGTTATGTGTTCCCGCGGCTCTGTAATTCCGCTGTGGATTGAGCAGATAAAGATGGGCAAGCCCATAACCATAACCGAGCCGTCAATGACAAGATTTATCATGTCCCTTGAGGAGGCCGTGGAGCTTGTGCTGTTCGCCTTTAAAAACGCAGACAGCGGTGATATAATGGTTCAAAAAGCGCCGGCGTGCACCATTGAGGTGCTTGCAAAGGCGGTAAAGAGCCTGTTTGATAAGGAGAACAAAAGTGAAATAAAGGTAATCGGCATCCGTCACGGTGAGAAAATGTATGAAACGCTGCTGACAAATGAGGAATGTGCCAATGCCATTGATTTAGGCGACTTTTACCGAGTTCCGGCGGACAAGCGTGATTTGAATTATGATAAATATTTTAAGGTGGGCGACGAAAACCGAAACCCATTAACAGAGTTTAATTCAAATAATACCGAGCTTTTGGACGTTAATCAGGTTAAGGAAAAGCTACTGTCGCTTGAATATATAAAAAAGGAACTGGAGATGATAAACTGATGGCAAAGCTCAAGCTTATGACGATAATCGGAACCCGACCGGAGATAATACGATTAAGTGCCTGCATAAAGGCGTGTGATAAGTATTTTGACCAGATACTTGTTCATACCGGGCAGAATTATGATTATACTTTAAATCAGGTATTTTTTGACGATTTGGGACTGCGCGCGCCGGACTATTATTTAGACGCGGTGGGCGCGGATTTGGGAGAAACCATGGGGAATATAATATCCTCCTCCTACAAGCTTATGGTAAAGGAAAAGCCGGACGCGGTTTTTGTTTTGGGAGATACCAATTCCTGTTTGTCGGTAATCGGAGCAAAACGTCTGCATATACCCATATTCCATATGGAGGCGGGAAACCGCTGCTTTGACGAGTGTCTGCCGGAGGAAACAAACCGCCGTATAGTGGATATTATCTCCGATGTGAATATGTGCTACAGTGAACACGCGCGCCGTTATCTTAACGCGTCGGGCGTGGCAAAGGAGCGTACATATGTGGTAGGCTCACCGATGGCGGAGGTGCTTCATTCAAACCTTGACAAAATCAAAGCAAGCGATGTTTTAAACAGACTGGGGCTTGAGAAAAACAAGTACATTCTGCTTTCGGCTCACAGAGAAGAAAATATAGATACCGAAAAGAACTTCTTTTCGCTTATGAATGCGGTAAACGCCATGGCAAAAAAGTATGATATGCCCATACTCTATTCCTGTCACCCGAGAAGCAAAAAATTTATCGAGCAGCGGGGCTTTGAATTTGATAATCGGGTAATCAGGCATGAGCCATTGGGCTTCCATGATTACAATAATCTTCAGATGAACGCCTTTGCGGTGGTTTCGGACAGCGGAACACTGCCGGAGGAAAGCAGCTTCTTTTTATCGGTGGGAAATCCCATTCCCGCGGTGTGCATAAGAACAAGCACCGAGCGTCCCGAAGCCCTTGACAAAGGCAATTTCATCCTTGCCGGAATAAGCACCGAGCAGGTTTTGCAGGCGGTGGATGTGGCTGTTGAAATGAATAAAAACGGAGATTTGGGCATACCCGTACCCAATTATACCGATGAAAATGTTTCGGTTAAGGTGGTTAAGCTTATTCAAAGCTATACGGGAGTTGTGAATAAAATGGTGTGGAGAAAAGTAGAAAATGATAACTGCTGATATTATAAAAGGGATATTGATACCCTTTGCGGGTACTGCTCTGGGAGCGTCATGTGTTCTGTTTATGAAAAAATCCATGAACGGATTGCTTCAGCGTGCGCTTACCGGCTTTGCGGCGGGAGTTATGACGGCGGCTGCCGTATGGAGTCTGCTTATTCCGGCAATGGAGCAGAGCGAGGGCATGGGAAGCTTAGCGTTTATACCGGCGGTTGCGGGCTTTTGGGTAGGAATTTTGTTTTTGCTTTTGCTTGACCATATAATTCCCCATCTGCATATGAACAGCAAGCAGTCGGAAGGACCAAAAAGCAGTTTGGGAAAAACAACCATGCTTGTACTGGCAGTAGCGCTTCATAATCTTCCCGAGGGACTGGCTGTAGGTGTTGTCTGGGCGGGCTGTATATCGGGAAAATCCGCTATTTCCGTAATGGGCGCGATTGCCCTTTCGGTGGGAATTGCAATTCAGAATTTTCCCGAGGGTGCGATTATATCCATGCCGCTTCGTGCGGAGGGTATGAAAAAGCCAAAAGCGTTTTTATACGGAGTTTTATCGGGAATAGTAGAGCCGATAGGTGCCATGATTACCATTCTTGCCGCTGATTTTGTTGTTCCGGCGCTGCCGTATTTTCTGAGCTTTGCCGCCGGTGCCATGATATATGTGGTTGTGGAGGAGCTTATACCCGAAATGTCCTGGGGCGAACATTCAAATATAGGAACGCTGATATTTGCGGCGGGCTTTTCGGTCATGATGATTCTTGACGTTGCTTTGGGATAAATGCTTGAATAATGTAAATATTTTTTGCATAAGCTAAAGAACGGGAGGTGAGCGGCATATGTGGATAAAACTGAAGCCGTATATAATTTCCGTTCTTATTGCTTTGGGAGTGGGCGCGCTTTCTGCGTGGTTTACAAAGGGGAATATGGATATATACCCATATGTAGCAAAGCCGCGTTTTGCTCCGCCCATGGCGGTATTTCCCATTGTATGGACAATTTTGTTTATTCTTATGGGAATAGGAAGCGCAATGATTTATAAGGCGGGAATAAATGACGGAAAGGACGTGTCCGGCGCGCTTAGGCTTTACGGACTGCAGCTGATAATAAATTTCTTCTGGAGCATAATATTTTTTAATATGCGGGCATATTTGTTTGCATTTATATGGCTTTTGCTGCTGTGGGCGGCGGTTATAGCCATGACCTTTAAATTTCATAAGATAAACAAAAAGGCGGCATATTTGCAGTTTCCGTATCTTTTGTGGATAAAATTTGCGGGTTATCTTAATTTAATGATTTATATTTTAAACAGATAAAAAGCTTTTTTCAATGTAACAAAGGCATTCCATCGAGGAACGCCTTTGTTATGCGCTTTTTGAAAAATTGCTCTGTCAATTTAGCGAAGCTGAAAATTCGAGCATTTTTCCCGCTTTAATACCGTAGCCCTTTTTGGGGTCGTTTACGAACACATGAGTTAAAGCTCCGACAAAGTTGCCATCCTGCATTATCGGTGCGCCGCTCATGCCCTGAACAATACCGCCGGTTTTTGAGATTAACTTATCGTCCGTAACCTCCAAAACAATGCTTTTGGAAGCCTGGCGGTCGTCATATACCTTGAGTACCTTTGCAGAATACGGCTTTGCGCCGTTTCCGTCAATATCGGTAAGTATATACGCATCTCCCGGCTCAGGGCCCTGCAGTGCCTGCGCTTTTTCAAAAAAGCGAATGTCGCCCGAGAGCTTTCCGTAAATGCCGCAGCTTGTGTTCATCAGCAGACTGCCGTATTCGCCACTGCCGAAACTGCATTTTATCTCACCTATGGAGCCTGCGGAGCTTTTTATTATTGAGGAAACGCTGCACTCTCCGATAACGCCGCTTTTAGGACGCATAAGCTGACCGGTGTCAATATCGGTTATACCATGCCCCAGTGCGCCGAAGCTGCTGTTTTCGGGGTCATAATAGGTAAGAGTGCCTATTCCGGCTGTGCTGTCCCGAAGCCAAAGTCCGAGCCGCGGACCGTATTCGGTGTTTGTCGGCTCAAGAGTGAGCGAAAGCTTCTCATCGCCGCGCTTAATACTAAGCATTACACTGCCGCCCTTGCCGGCAATTTCCGAAAGCTCACTGCTGCTTTTTAGCAGCTTACCGTTTGCCGACTCAATAATATCCCCTTTTTTTACACCGTTTGCCGCGTCCGAAACCCCGACAACCAGCAGTCCGTCGGTGTAGAGCTTAACGCCTATTGTTTCGCCGCTGGGATATACATATTTTGCATAGGCAAAACAGGTATTAAACAATAAAAAATTAAAAATAATACTGAATGAAATGAATTTTATGCCATGCTTCATTATACCGCCTCCCGTCATATGCTTAATTTTGACGTAATCCGACAATGTTATACTGAAAAACATATTGCAAAAATGGTTGAAAAAGCATAGGGAGTTGTGGTATAATAGTAAGCGGCGGCAATTTGCGGCCGTATGAATAAACAGAAACGGATGTATAAATATGGATTCTATACTGGAAAAATTAAACGAAAAGCAGCGCGAAGCGGTTACTACTACCGAGGGACCCGTTTTGATTGTTGCCGGCGCGGGCAGCGGCAAGACCACAGTGCTTGTAAACAGAATTGCCTATATTTTGCAAAAGCGTCTTGCCACACCCCATAATATTCTTGCCATAACCTTTACAAACAAGGCGGCAAATGAAATGAAGGAAAGAATTTCCGATATTGTCGGGGAAAAGGAAATAAGAAAAATGTGGGTGGGGACCTTCCACAGCATATGCGTGAGGATATTAAGGGGAACCATTGATTTTTTGGGCTATGACTCTGATTTTGTCATATATGACACCGCAGATGTTAAGACACTCATGAAAGAGATTTACCGCGAGGAGGATATTGACGATAAAAACTATCCCATAAAATATGTAACCTCCACAATAAGTAATGCAAAAAACGAGCTTATGGACGCGGCAACCTTTGAGGAGGTCAACAGAAACGATTACCGTATGTCCACAATCGCGCGGATTTATAAAAAGTATCAGCAAAAGCTTTTAAAAAACAACGCACTGGATTTTGACGATATTATTTTAAATACCGTAAAGATACTTAGCTTAAACGAGGACGTGCTGATAAAATATCAGGCAAGGTTTTCCTATATATTTGTGGACGAGTACCAGGATACTAATATTGCCCAGTACACATTGGTAAACCTTATAGCAAGCGCGTACAAAAACATATGCGTTGTCGGTGATGACGACCAGAGCATATATAAATTCCGCGGTGCAAATGTCGGGAATATTCTGAGCTTTGAGGAGGATTATCCCGATGCCGCAAGAATTACGCTTGACCAAAATTACCGTTCCACACAGACTATTCTTGACGCGGCAAACGCCGTTATCGGCAACAACGGCAAGCGAATGGGCAAAAACCTGTGGACTGCAAACGGCGAGGGAAATAAAATAAAGGCATGTACTGCGCAAAACGAGTATGACGAAGCGCGCTTTGTTGCAAAGGAAATAAGTAAGCACTGCAAAAACGGCGGAAGCTTTTCGGACTGTGCTGTGCTTTACAGAACAAACGCACAGTCCCGTGTTATAGAAGAAGCCTTTATGAGGGAAGCAATACCCTATAGGGTTTTGGCGGGACTTAGATTCTATGACCGCAAGGAAATAAAGGATATTATAGCATATTTAAGGATTATACATAACCCCAACGACGATATAAGCCTTAAAAGAATTATAAACGAGCCGAAACGAAAAATCGGGGCGGCGACCATGGAAAAGGCTCAAAACCTTGCAAACGAGGCACAGTGCAGCGTTTATGATATAATAAAAAATGCCGGCGACTATCCGGCACTTAAATCGGCTGCTCAAAGGCTTTTGGATTTTTGCTGTTTTATTGAAAATATGTCAAAGCTTGCGGGAACGTTAAGCCTTGTGGAGCTTATTAAGCGGGTTTTAAATGACAGCGGATACATCGCGATGCTGACATTGGAGCCGACTATAGAAAATCAAACCAGGGTAGAAAACCTCAACGAATTTTTAAATGTGGCGGCAGAGTTTGAAAACAGCGAGGAGGAGGATAAGAACCTTGCCCTGTTTTTGGAAAACATATCGCTCATTTCCGATATTGACGCCTATGACGAGGACGAGGATACAACGGTGATGATGACCATTCACAGCGCAAAGGGTCTGGAATTCCCCATAGTGTTTATGGTGGGTCTTGAAGAGGGACTGTTCCCGGGAACGCGCTCTATAGGTGATGCCGAGGAAATAGAGGAGGAAAGGCGGCTTTGCTATGTGGCAATAACCCGCGCCAAGGAACAGCTCTATATTACAAAAGCCCGCTCAAGGACTATTTACGGCAAGACTGCTCCGGCACTGCCCTCAAGATTTTACGGAGAAATACCCCGGGAGTATATAGAGGACGTGTCCGGCTTTGGGACGAAAGTGTCAATGAGCCTGGAGCAATTCGGAGTGCGCATAGAACCGGGAAAACCGCATCCGAAAGGGAAGCAGACATATTGTATTGACTTTAAGCCCGGCGATAAGGTCGAGCATGAAAAATTCGGCAGGGGCGTTGTGGTAAGCTCAAAGCGGTTTGGAAATGACGCAATAGTAAACATTGCCTTTGACTCCATAGGACCAAAGCAGCTTATGGCAGTTTTTGCCAAGCTTAAAAAGATAGACTGACGGGAGGGATTGTTTAAATGGCTAATAAAAAAACGGCTTCAAAAAAGAAGCCTGCCGCGGCAAAAAAGAAAAAACAGGAAAAAAAGGATTATCTTAAAATCCATATTATAGTTTTTTCGATAATAACTGTGGTACTGGCGCTGTTTATGTACATAGACACCGACGGAAACGGCATTATAAATATCGGGATTACGAGATTTGTATGCGGACTGTTCGGAAAAACGGGCTACTTTTTGCCGGTGGCTTTGGGCGGATGTACGATATATCTGATAAAGACAAAGGATATAAAAAAATTCTGGTTAAAATTTACCCTGACTATGTTGCTTATGATAAATGTGAGCGCGATTGTGGCTTTGGGAACAAATGGAGATATACAGACCGCCTTTTGGCTGGGCGCAGACGATAATGTGGGCGGCGGTGTTTTGGGAAGCTGTATATCTGTGTTTTTGACGGGCATGGTACATATAGTTATATCATATATAATACTGATTTTTACATTTTTGCTTCTGGCAAGCCTGGTTACGGGGGTATCGTTTTTTAAGATACTCGGTATCGGCACGAAGAAGGCTGTAGTGGGTGCAAAAACCAAGTACGATGAGCTAAAAGAAAACTACGAGGAGAGAAAAGCGCAGGAGGAAGAAGCGGAGCAGTATATCAGGGAGTTTGAGGAGCCAATGGCGCAAGAGCCATCCGACGCCCTTGATGTGGCAAAATCCTTTTCAAAGGACGAGCTTAAGACGAAAAACAATGCAAAGCCCGAAAAGGAAGAAGCCCCGGAGCCTTTCTCCGACGGCATAGACGAGGTGTTTGCGGAATTTAAAAGTACTCCGGGCGAGCAGGAAACCTTTGATGAGGTAAAGGAAAAGCCCAAAAAGAAAAAGAGCATAACCGAGGCGGAAAAGACATCATATAACGAAGAGCTTGACCGGGCAATAGAACAGCCCAGCGTACAGTATGTATATCCGCCCATAAAGCTTTTAAATCAGCCCAAAAGAGCCTCGGGGGATTTAAGAGAGGAGCTTCGCTCAACCGCACAGAAGCTTATATCGATACTTGATGATTTCGGAGTAAAGGCAAAGCTTTTGCAGGTTACCCAGGGACCGACGGTAACAAGATTTGAAATACAGCCCGAAACCGGTGTAAAGCTGTCGAAAATCGTGGGACTGGCAGATGATGTTGCACTTAATTTGGCAGTGTCAACGGTGCTTGTGGCGCCGGTGCCGGGCAAGGCGGCGGTGGGTATTGAAATACCCAATAATAAGGTAAGCTCCGTTTCAATCCGCGAAATGCTTGATTCCGACGTCTTTAAGGATGCAAAGTCAAAGCTGACCTTTGCACTGGGAAAGGACATAGGCGGAAACGTGGTAGTGGGGGATATTGCCAAAATGCCCCATCTGCTTATTGCGGGCGCAACCGGAGCCGGAAAAAGCGTGTGCATAAACACGATGATTATGAGTATTCTCTACAAGGCAAAGCCGGAGGATGTAAAGCTCATCATGGTTGACCCGAAAAGAGTAGAGCTTGGCGTATATAACGGTATACCCCATCTGCTGATACCTGTGGTAACCGACCCGAAAAAAGCGGCGGGTGCGCTTAACTGGGCTGTAACGGAAATGATGCACAGATATGATTTGTTCACCGAAACCGGGGTAAGACAGCTTGATTCATACAATAAGCTTATGGAAAAGCAGGGCGGTGAAAAGATACCGAAGCTTGTAATTATAATAGACGAGCTTGCCGACCTTATGATGGTTGCGGCAAAGGAGGTTGAGGATTACATAGTAAGACTTACGCAGCTTGCCAGAGCCGCGGGAATACATCTTGTAATCGCAACCCAAAGACCGTCGGTAGACGTCATTACCGGACTTATAAAGGCAAACGTCCCTTCAAGAATTGCGCTTGCGGTATCCTCGCAGGTGGACAGCCGTACAATACTTGACAAGGGCGGCGCGGAAAAGCTTCTCGGAAAGGGCGATATGCTCTATCACCCGGCGGGAGCAAGATCCGCCATGAGAGTTCAGGGTGCATTTGTGACTGACGGGGAAATTGAAACGGTTGTAAATTATATAAAGGAGAATGTGGGCGTTACCCATTACAGCGAGGATTTGGAGGAGGAGATAGAACGCTGCTCCACCGGCGAAAACGGAGTAACTCCCGATACCGAGGAGGAGGGCGACGCACTTTTGCCCGATGCGATTTCACTGGCGGTGGAGCTGGGGAAAATATCCACCTCCATGGTACAAAGGCGGCTCGGCGTTGGATATTCCAGAGCCGGAAGAATAATAGATCAAATGGAGGCGCGGGGAATAATCTCCGGGGCAAACGGCTCAAAGCCCAGAGATGTGCTTGTAAGCCATGCTGATATGCCTCGTGCGGGAAACAGCTATGAATATGATGAAGAATGATTTTTTGCCGGTATGCCGTGAGGATATGGAAAAGCGCGGCTGGGATCAGCTTGACTTTTTGTATATAGTCGGCGATGCATATGTAGACCACCCAAGCTTCGGTCATGCCATAATTTCAAGAGTGCTTGAATCGGCAGGCTACAAAGTGGGAATAGTCGCCCTGCCGGATTGGAACAAGATTGATGATTTTGTAAAGATGGGGAAGCCCCGTCTTGCGGTTTTGGTAAGCGCCGGAAATATAGACAGCATGGTAAATCACTATACCGCCCATAAAAAGAAAAGGCATGACGATGCATACGCTCCCTCAAACAAGGCGGGACAGCGCCCCGATAGGGCGACCATTGTTTACTGCAACCGCGTAAGGCATGCGTTTAAGGATGTGCCGGTGCTTATAGGCGGCGTGGAGGCAAGTCTCAGACGTTTTGCCCATTATGATTACTGGGATGATAAAATACGCCGCTCGATACTTTTTGACTCAAAGGCGGATATGCTTATGTTTGGTATGGGCGAAAAGCAGATTGTTCGGATTGCGGACAGATTAAACAATGGTGAGAAAATCAGTGAAATAACGGATATAAAGGGCACTTGCTATATAGCAAAGGACTATGACGAAAAAAATGCACAGGAAATTCCCTCCTATGAGGAATGTGTAAACAGTAAGGAAAAATATGCCATATCCTGCCGTATTCAGTATTATGAGCAAAATCCCTATACGGGAAAAACCCTTGTGCAAAAGCACGGTGACAGGTATCTTGTGCAAAACCCGCCCATGGAACCGCTTGTAACCGAGGAGCTTGACCGGGTTTATGACCTGCCGTACATGAAAAATTATCACCCCATGTACGAGGCTTTGGGCGGCATTGAAGCGATAAAGGAGGTCAAGTTTTCGCTTGCGGCAAACAGAGGCTGCTTTGGGAGCTGCAACTTCTGCGCACTGGCGTTTCACCAGGGCAGAATAGTAACCTCCCGAAGCGATGAGTCGCTTATAAGGGAAGCAAAGGAAATGACCAAGGACAAGGACTTTAAAGGATATATCCATGACGTGGGCGGACCTACTGCCAATTTCAGAGGTCCGGCGTGTAAAAAACAGCTTGTTTCGGGAGCCTGTAAGGACAGGCAATGCCTGTTCCCAAAGCCCTGCAAAAACATGAAGATAGACCATAAAAGCTATCTTGAGCTTTTAAGAAAGCTAAGAAGCATTGACGGCGTTAAAAAGGTTTTTATACGTTCGGGTATACGCTTTGATTACCTGATAAACGATACCGATGATACATTTTTTTATGAGCTGTGCAAATACCATGTAAGCGGACAGCTCAAGGTTGCGCCGGAGCATATAAGCGACAATGTTTTAAAATATATGGGCAAGCCGGAAAATTCGGTATTTAATCGTTTTTGCGATAAGTTTTATAAAATAAACGAAAAAATAGGAAAAAAGCAGTATCTTGTGCCATATCTGATGTCAAGCCACCCCGGCTCGACACTGCACGATGCGATACGTCTTGCCCAATACCTTAAGGAACACAATATAAATCCACAGCAGGTGCAGGATTTTTATCCCACACCGGGAACAATCTCGACCTGTATGTTCTATACCGGGCTTGACCCTTTTACCATGAAAAAGGTGTATGTACCCAAAACACCCAAGGAAAAGGCAATGCAGCGGGCACTGCTGCAGTTTAGAAACCCGGAAAATTACCGCCTTGTGTATGAGGCGTTAAAAACTGCCGGACGGGAGGATTTGATAGGCTATACAAGCCACTGTCTTATACGTCCGCCGCAGGGAAATATATTAAACGAAAATAATTTAAGGAGGAATAAAAATGGCAAAGCTGTTAATGGGAAAGGAAGTTTCGGCAAGAATAAAGGCCGAATTGTCAAAGGAGGCGCAGAAGCTAAAGGAGGAAGGAATAAATCCCGGTTTAGCGGTAATCATCGTGGGCGATGACCCCGCAAGCCGCGTGTATGTAAACAACAAGAAAAAGGCGTGTGCCGAATGTGGAATTTATTCGGAGGAATACGCATTGCCCGGAGAAACATCACAGGAGGAGCTTTTAAGGCTTATAGACACTCTCAACAAAAAGCCGGAGATTTCGGGAATACTCGTGCAGCTTCCGGTTCCCAAGCACATTGATGAAAAGACAATCATAAACGCCATAGATCCTAAAAAGGACGTGGATGCGTTCCACCCGGTAAATGTGGGTAAAATCATGGTCGGAGACTATGATTTTGTGCCCTGCACTCCCGCGGGTGTTATGGAGCTTATAAAGGAATCGGGCATTGACGTTGCGGGAAAGGAATGTGTTATTGTCGGAAGAAGCAATATAGTAGGCAAGCCCCAGGCAATGCTTTTACTGCATCAAAACGGCACTGTTACCGTATGCCATTCAAAAACACAAAATCTTAAGGAGCATACAAGGCGCGCGGATATACTTGTAGCAGCAGTGGGCATACCCAATTTTATTACCGGGGACATGATAAAGCCCGGTGCGGTTGTAATTGACGTGGGCATTAACCGTTTGGAAAACAAAAAGCTTTGCGGTGATGTGGAGTTTGAAAGCGCAAAGGAGGTTGCCTCGGCAATAACGCCTGTTCCCGGCGGCGTGGGACCCATGACAATCGCCATGCTTATGAAAAATACATTAAAGGCAGCAGTAATTAACGGCTGATTAAATCGGTTTGGGGGCGGAGCGCGCTCCGTCCCCTTTATATATTTAAAAATCATCTATATTTTCGGGACCTTCAAGGATTTGGCGGTTTGCGTAAAGTCCGGCGTCCTCTCTTACGGAAACAAACCATTTCACAAGGGCTATTTTGCCGTTTTCTATCTCAATTCCGGTTATTCCGCCGGGATGAACACAGCATCCGTCGTTAAAATAAAGCCCATGTCCCGGCTTGGGATAAGCGGGTCTGTGGGTGTGACCGGCTATGAGCATTATCTGCCGGGATTTTGCATAGGCAGACAGCTTTTTTTCTATTATCTCTTTTTTTCTGTGAGTGCGTGCCGCACCTGTTGGCGCACAAAAGCCGATAAGCTCCAAAGGGCGCCAGAAATACCGTACCAAAAACCGCGCAAGCGGCCAAAACGTATCGTTTAAAAGGCTTGCCTGATGCCCGTGAACAAGCAAAAGCCTTTTTTTGCTGTCAGCATCCTCTAAAATAAGTCCCTCCGGGATTTCTATGCTGGGAAACAGACTGCATTCCTCGCCATCGCAGTAAAGACTGCAAAGCTCTTTGTCAGCAAGCCGTCTGCGACGTTTTACAATATCATGATTTCCGTAGAGCATATACAGACGGTTATCATTATAAAATTTCGACATAATGCGAAAAATATCGCTGTGAGCCGTGATAATGGGCTGAATTTGGCGGTTTTCCCACAGCTCATCACCGTCGCCTATCTCAATATAGCTAAAGCCGTTTTTGTAATAGTATTCAAGGGCGGCATAATGCAAAATCCTGTTGGGAAGAAAGTTATCGCCGGTATTGCCCTGACCCCGGTGGCAGTCGCTCATGATTATAAATTTTGCACTTTTGTCAAAGGACAGCACCGGCGCCTCCTTATAAACACAGCAAAGCCTTTTCGATGCGGACATTTCTTTCCCTCCTTTTAATGCTGTAACCAAAGCCTGCTTTATAATATTCACAGACCGCCCGTTATGTGAAAAAATGTGTTGACGTTTAAAGAAAAAAGTGATAAAATATAGATAAAATGACGGTTTTTGTTCGCTGCTGTTGTATTTTGCAAAACCGAATATTATTTTTGATTTTACATAAAAAAGGAGAGTTGCAATATGCTTGTCTTTGCCGCATCGGGGCTGGCACTTGGAATTTTAACATATGAATGTATAAGCCTTGTTACGGCACTGGCAGCGGCGGCTTTGGGCTTGACAGCGGGAGTTTTGTTGCTCATTATAAAGCGTGAAGCGGCCGGTATGTGGCTTATGATTGCGGCAGCGGTATTTTTGTTTGGTAGGGGCTATGCAAAATACAGCGCCGATCCCGCAAACCGAGGGCTTTATGATTTTACTGACTCCCATTGTGTTATTACCGCAAGAGTGTGTGAGCTTCCGGAAAAATATGAGGATATGTACAGGTATGTCGTCCAAGCCAAGGAAATTCGTTATGACAATAAGATACATAATGTAAACGAACGAGTGATTATAACAAGTCCCAACCGCTACGAATTTAACGATACCGCAGAGTTTACGGCAAGACTTAAAGAAATTGCCGGGAGCATGAATGAATACGGCTTTGACGCGGCGCGGTATTACAAGTCCAAGGGCATTTATTTCCGCGCTTATTCCGTAAGCGACACCCTCTCGGACAAGCGTTTAAAAAGCTATTCGATTTTTACTGCGGCAAATAAGCTAAGATATGCCGTATCGGGACTTATCGACCGGTATTTTTCGGGAGATAAAAACGCTGTTTTAAAGGCTGTGTTAATAGGTGATCTGAGTGGATTTTCCGAGGAATATGAAGACGTGCTTTTAAAAACGGGGCTTAGGAGATATTTTTATCAGGCGTATATCCATGTGATGCTGATAATGCTCTTTATAGGCGCGCTCTCGGCGGTCGTTCCCAAAAAGATCAGGGTATATCTGCTGTGCGCCCTGCTCTTGATATACTGCTGCAGCTCCTGCGGCAGTCCTGTTGCGGTTAAAGCTGTGCTGATTGCGGGAGGAGTGGTTTTATCAAAACGATTTTTGGGATATGTGCATAAGCCCTCTGTCATTGCGCTTACAGTAATTATTATGCTTGCTATGCGTCCGATGCTTGCCTTTAACGGCGGCTTTGTCATGGGTGTGGGCGGAACAATTTTGGTGTTTATGTTCGGGAATTGGATGAACGATAAGCTTTATTTTATAGAAAGCCGAATTGTAAGACGTTATACCGCAGTCAGTCTTATATGCACCGTAGGTATGCTTGGAATAGGCGCATGCTTTTGGGGCGGTATCGGGATTTACAGTATTGCTTTGGGTCTTTGGTGCATGGGGCTTACGGTTTTAATAATTATTCTTGCTATACCCATGCTTTTAATGCTTGCCGTTTTCGGGTCGGCTCCGATTTTTTCGTATGCTGCCGCCTGTCCGGTATATATTTATCTTAAGCTTCCCTATATTGCGCAGAACATGAAATTGGCACATATAAATCTACCCTCGCCCTCATACGGAGTTATAGCAATAAACATACTGCTCATAGCCGCATTTTACCGTCATATTCGTAAAAAAACTGCAAAGATATTTCTTGCGGCCGCAGTGGTTGTCGTAATCCTTATGCTGCCGGGGCAGATAATGCGTACACACAGGGCGGAGCTTACGTTTGTAAATGTCGGACAGGGTGACGGAGCACTAATAAGCATACCCTACAGAACAAATATCATTATCGACGGCGGAGGCGGAGGGGAGTATTCGGATTATGACCCCGGAGAAAAGGTGTTTGTGCCTTATCTTACCTCTCACGGCAAAACCAAAATAGAAGCGGCGTTTATAAGCCATTTCCACCGCGACCATGTACAGGGTGTGATTAGGGCCGTTGAAAACCTTAAGGTACTTAGGGTATTTGCACCGGTATGCAGTGACGATAATGAGCTTAAGCGGGAGCTTGAAGATGCGGCTCAAAAGAGCGGAACTCAGATTTACTATATAGACAGCGATACGCGCATAAGCTTTAAAAGCGGCTTGGAGTTGGAGGTATTTGTACCTGATGAACGAACGCGTCTTAGTGAGGATGAAAACGATACAAGCCTTATGATAAATGTAAAATACGGCAAATTTAACACTCTCTTTACCGGTGATATGACAAAATTTTCACAGCAGAGCATGGTTTTGGGCGGCAGAGTGGAAGAATGTGAGGTTTTAAAGGTACCGCATCATGGCTCCGGCGGCTCGGCATACGCAAAATTTTTTGAAGCGGCATCTCCCGAAGCCGCGGTTATAAGCTTAGGCGAAAACAATATGTACGGCTTTCCCCATGAAAAAATGCTCGATATTCTGGCGGGAACACAGATATTCAGGACGGATGAGAACGGGGATATAAAGGTAATTGCCGAAAAAAGCGGAGAATATGAGATAAAGACCTATAAATAGCCCATAAAAAGGGAAGGCATAGCGCACAAGGCGCTATGCCGGGATGATTGATTATGGAATATAAGTCACATTCCATTTCTATTATAATACATTTTTTTGAAAAAAGCAAGCCCTTTTGAAGAAAAATTAGCAAAAGGTAACATTATTCGGCATATTTTTTTCTGTTGTGAAGCTTTGAGAGGATTATTTTTGTTACAGCCGCCACCGAAATGACGCCTACGGCAACGCCGAAGCCGACAACAGCAGTATAAACGGCGTTTTGGGCAAAGGCGGGAAAATCCTTTCTGAATACGGAATACATCGTATAATACAGATAGCTTCCGGGCATAAGTGGGATAAGCGACGGGGTAAGAAATACCGTTACCGGCGCGCGCAATATCCTGGCGCAGATTTCGGAGTACAAAGAAACCGCCGCCGCACCGGCAAGACTTGACGTAAACAGACCGGTACCCATTGCCATAAATATCAGATAAACTCCGCAGGAAATCAGTCCGCCCAAAGCCGCTGTGGGAATACGTCTTAAATCCAGTCTAAACATTATGGAAAGTCCCACTGTTCCGGAAACCGAGGTTATAAGCATTATTGCATTGCTCATACGGCAACACCTCCCGTAAGAGCAAGACCCAGAGCAAAGCCTAAAGCAATGGCAACCGCAAGCAGCAGGGCTTGTATAAGTCTTGACGAGCCGGCTATAATATCATCGCATATCATGTCACGCAGAGCATTGCCTATAGCCATACCCGGAATTAAAAGCATTATTGTGCCTATCATTATGCTGTCGAGGCTTTTTCCCAACCCGAGCATTACCAGTATATGCGACAGGGCTCCGGCAATGGCACAGACAAGCAGTGTATAAATAATTCGGTTTATGACCTTGCTGTGGTTTAAATCTATAAAGGTTATTATAAGCGCTATTATACAAGCGCATACGGCGTCCGAAATACTTCCGCCGAAATACAAAGTCCATGACAAAACCGCACACACCGCTCCGGGGTAGGCAAGAGCGCGGCTGTAGGGTACGCTTCGCTCAACGTGCGCCAAAAGCCCGGCAAACACATGGGGCGGCGGAGGCTCCTTGCATATGCGCCGGGAAAGGGAATTTAAGCGTTCAAGACGGTGGAGATTAGTTCCCGTTTGTCCTATACGCCGCGTTTGGGTGTACTGTGTGCCGTCGGGCATAATAATTGTGCCGGTTATAAGAGAAAGTATGGAAAATATCTCTATGCGCTTTGCGCCGTAAGCGCGGCATATGCGCTTTGCACTGTCCTCGCTGCGGCTGACCTCGCCGCCGCATTCAAGCATACATCTGCCCATATCAAGGGCAAGTCCCAGTATATCGTTGAAATTATATTCATTGTTTTGTTCCATAAAGCATCACTCCGGATATAAGTATAACATTATTATTGCACATTTTCAATAAAAAATATATTTTTAAATTTATTTGTATGGAGTTGACAAAAAAGCGGTTGATGCAATGAAAAGAGAATACGGTGATGGGGCTGAGAAATAAGCTATAGCTTTACATCAATGTAACGGTTTATTTTAAGCTCATCAGCCCTAACAAAACAATCCAGGGCGTTTATGCTCACACCTGCGCGTCTTGCTTCGAGCAAAGCGTCGGCAAATTCCGGGTGCGTTTTGCGGTTGGGAGTAAAATATCGGCACATTTCCATTTGAATAATAAAAAATATATATGCTTCATATCCCTCCTTTACACATTCGCACAGCTCCCTTATATGCTTCACGCCCCGATCTGTGGGAGCGTCCGGGAACAGCGCAATGCCGTTTTCCTCAAGGGTAACACCCTTTATTTCGGCAAAAATTTTGCGGCTGCCCGCTTCCATATAAAAGTCAAAACGGGAATTTTTGTATTTGCACTCGGGCTTTATCAAGGACAGATTTTCTAAAAAACCGCCGCTTTTTGCCCATTCTCCGAAAACGGCGTTGGGAGCCTGACTGTCTATATTTACGGGGCTGCCGTTTTTTAGGACTGTTATTAAATCATACTTGGTTTTTCTCGCGGGATTGCTTGATTTTTGAACATACACCTTTGCACCCTCAAATAAAAGCTCTTTGCATCTTCCTGTGTTTTTTACATGGCAGATTTCAAGACTGCCGTTTATCTCGATTTGGGCAATAAAACGATTGGGTCTTGAAATAAATATTCCCGGTAATATATTATCGTATTTCATGGCATATCCTCCTCGTTTTGTTACACTATTATTATATGTGCTGTCGGATAGGTTGTCAATATCTTAAATGAAAGAAATTATTTTTCTTAAATAAATTGACAAATCTTACTTCATACTAT
This sequence comes from Clostridiales bacterium, assembly GCA_029226975.1. GTDB lineage: Bacteria > Bacillota > Clostridia > UBA1381 > UBA1381 > Ornithomonoglobus_A. The sequence goes on from JAQXZB010000067.1 coordinate 27,665, forward strand.
ATAATAAAAATAAGAAATTACACCAAATTACAGACGCTGTGAATTTATATGTAAAAGGAGGTACAGTAATGGACACAATCCAAAATTACAAATGTCCCTGCTGCGGCGCTCCGCTTGTATTTGACGGAAAAAGTCAAGAACTTAAGTGCCAATCCTGCCGGAATACTTTTTCTATGGAAACCATGGAGCAGATGACGGGTGCTGAGCAGGCTGCGAAGGGCGAATCCAAGTTTGATTGGGAGCATTACGAGCCGAGAAGCTTTGAGGATAACGGCGGTGTTGAGCTTTCAGACTACTCCTGTCCGTCATGCGGTGCGCAAATCACCGGTGATGATACAATGGGTGCAACTGTATGCCCCTATTGCGGAAACTCAACCATTGTAAAGGGACAGTTTGAGGGAACACTCAGACCGGATTACATAATTCCTTTTAAGGTGGACAAAAAAACTGCAATGACGGCGTTTGAGGAGGATTTTAAGAAGGCGCCTTTTTTGCCGGACGAATTTAAAAGTAAGAAAAAGATCGAGGAAATGGCGGGGGTTTATGTCCCGTTTTGGATGTTTGACTGCGACTGCAATGCAGCAATTTCATACCGCGCACAGCTGGTAACTCACTGGAGCGATTCCGATTACAATTATATAAAAACAGATTATTTCAAGCTTTTCAGAAGCGGAAGCGTGGGCTTTGCCAATATCCCCGTTGACGGCTCAAAAAAAGCCGATGATGCTTATATGGAGGCGGTTGAGCCTTTTGATTACAGCGCGGCGGTGGAATTTAACAGCGCATATTTATCCGGATACCTCGCGGATAAATATGATGTTACGGCACAGGAAAGCGTGGTGCGGGCAAATGAGCGCGTTAAAAATTCTACGGTATCGGTCTTTGAATCCACAACCGGGGGCTACGTTTCGGTTACTCCGGAAAATTCGAGCATAAGCTTCTCAAACGGAAAAATCAGGTATTCTCTGCTGCCGGTATGGATGCTTAATATAAAATATAACAATACCATGTATAAATTTGCGATAAACGGTCAGACGGGCAAGGTCGTGGGGGAATATCCGGTTGACAAGAGCAAGAAACGGCGCTTTTTTGCAAAGGTGTTGGGTATATCCTATGTAGCTGCTGCAATTTTAGCGTATCTGCTGCTGCGCTGAGGGGGGGTGTAACTGTGAAAAAAATTATTTTGGCAATTACGATTATAATGATGAGTGCGGTAACTGTGGTATCTGCAAAGTTTGAAAATCCGCCCGTTTCGGATAACGGCGGACTGCTAAGTCAACAACAGCTTGCGGAAATTTCACAAAGCCTTGAACAGCTTCGAGAGGAATACGGCTTCGATACGGCAATATATACGGAGGAAACCCTCGCAGGTGATGACGCCCAAAGCCGCGCCGATGATATTTTTGATTACGGCGGTTACGGCAGGGACGGAATATTGCTCTATATTTCCGTAAATCCGAGAAAATATCATATAACAACCCATGGCAGGGGCGAAGCTGTTTTTAATGAAAACGGTCTTGCATATATCGAGAAAATGATACTGCCGTCACTTAGGGAGAATGACAGCTATACGGCAATGAAGCTGTATGCTGCGCATTGCGGCGAGCTTTTGGAGATGGCAAGGCAGGGAAATCCTTTTAACAAAAGTCAGCACAGTATGCAGTATATTATAGCAGTTCTTGCGGCTGCACTGCTTTTGCCTGTCCTTGCGGCATATCTGATTACGGCGGCAAGACTGGCAAAAATGAAAACGGCAAACAAGCAGGATTATGCGGCAAATTATATGAAGCCGGGCAGTCTGAAGCTTGAAAATTCACAGGATTTGTTTTTATACAGTACAGTAACCAAAACGCCGAAGCCAAAGTCCGATTCCGGCTCTCATGTATCGTCCTCGGGCGAGAGCCACGGAGGGCGCGGCGGAAGCTATTGATTTATATAATAAAGGAAAGGAGTAATACATATGGGATTATTAAAAGCAGCCATAGGCGCGGCGGGAGGAGTTCTTGCCGACCAGTGGCGTGATTATTTTTACTGTGACAGCCTTGATTCTGACGTTCTTGCGGCAAAGGGCGAAAAGAGAGCGGGAAAAAGAAGCTCTAACAAAAAAGGAGAGGATAATATTATTTCAAACGGCTCGGTTATAAACGTAAACGAGGGACAGTGCATGATTATTGTTGAAAGCGGTAAGATTGTAGAAGTCTGCGCAGAGCCGGGCGAGTTCGTTTATGATTCGGGAACGGAACCGAGCATTTTCTATGGAAATTTAGGCGAAAATATTAAAAAGAGCTTCGCTCAAATCGGTAAGCGTTTTACCTTTGGCGGCGATGCGGGCAAGGATCAGCGAGTGTACTTCTTTAACACAAAGGAAATTATAGGCAATAAATACGGAACTCCCTCACCGGTGCCCTTCAGAGTTGTGGATAACAATATCGGTCTTGACATGGATATTGCAATCCGATGTCATGGGGAATATTCGTATAAAATAACAAATCCGTTGCTGTTTTATGCCAATGTATGCGGAAATGTGGAGGGGCTGTATCTTAGGGATACCATTGAAAGCCAGCTTAAAACCGAGCTTTTGACAGCGCTTCAGCCCGCCTTTGCAAGAATTTCCGAAATGGGCATTCGTTATAGCGCTCTGCCGGCGCATACAAAGGAAATAGGGGATGCATTAAACGAGGAGCTTTCCTCAAGATGGAGAGATTTAAGAGGTATTGAAATAGTAGTGTTCGGCGTATCATCGGTAAATGCATCCGAAGAGGATGAAAAGATGATAAAGGAAATACAAAGGAACGCGGCGTTCAGAAATCCCACCATGGCGGCGGCGCACATGGTCGGCGCACAGGCACAGGCTATGCAGAGTGCAGCCGAAAATCAAGGCGGCATGGGCGCAATGGGCGGTTTCTTCGGCATGAATATGGCACAGAATGCAGGAGGAGTGAATGCCTCAAATCTGTATGCAATGGGGCAGCAACAGCCACAACCTCGGTCGGACACATGGAGATGTAAATGCGGAGCGGAATCGTCGGGTAAGTTCTGCCCCGAATGCGGAGCGCCAAAACCGGCACAGGACGGCTGGAAATGCTCCTGCGGTACTGTGAACAAGGGAAAGTTCTGTCAAAACTGCGGCTCACCCAAGCCATCGGCTGCACCGATTTATAAATGCGACAAATGCGGCTGGGAGCCGGAGGATCCCTCAAACCCGCCGAAATTCTGCCCCGAATGCGGTGATGTATTCGATGACAGTGACAGAGGATAAAGACATGAACGCGGTTCAAATCCGATTATGGGGGATTTGGACCGCTGTTTTTTACGAGACTATGTCAGATGAAAATGATTTTTCTTAAAGCTCAGCAGTCCTTCGTCCCGCATTTTGCACAGTTCCTTTGACATGGCACTGCGGTCTACGGCCAGGAAATCCGCAAGCTGCTGACGGTTAAAGGGAATATCAAAGGAGGGACTGCTGTGCTTTATGGACTGCTCCGATAAATAGGACAGCAGCTTTTGGCGGGTGGTGCGCTGCGACATATGGGCTGATTTTTGGGCAAGAAATCTGTTTTTTCGGGCAAGCAGAGAAAACAGATTTTCAATCAGCCTTGGGTAAAATTTCTGCTCAAAGGCATCAGCGGCAAAAATACGGTTAAGGTTTATAAAAAGCACTGTGCTGTCTTTTGCGGCAACAGCGTTATTCAAAAGGGCACAGTCCCCCGATACGGCGTATGATTCGCCGAAAATATCACCCTTTGAAATCTTACTTAAAATGCTTAAATTTCCCCAGTAATCCTCGCTTTGAATATGCACGCTTCCCTCCAAAAGCAGTGCTGCCGAGGATATGCGCTGTGAGGTATGAAAAATGTATTCGCCCTTTGAATAATTTTTTTTAACCGCAGACAAGTAAAGAAGAATGTTCTCAATTTCATTTTCGTCTATTCCGACAAATAATGTTGTTTGCTTTAATTGTTTTAAATATTTTTGCATTAAAAGCTCCTTTCGTTGTAAATACAACAGACTTAATAGTTTTATTATATTATAATTATGGAGTAAAATCAAGCATAAAAAACAGGAGGTAAATATAATGCTTAGAAGAATTATTCAAATAGATGAAGAAAAGTGCAACGGTTGCGGAGCTTGTGCCGCGGCATGTCATGAGGGAGCAATCGGAATGGTTGACGGCAAAGCAAAGCTGCTGCGCGATGATTACTGCGACGGATTGGGCGACTGCCTGCCAACCTGCCCCACAGGTGCCATAACCTTTGTGGAGCGTGAAGCTGCCGCATATGATGAAGCGGCGGTAATGGCAAATAAGCAAAAAAAGTCGGCAATGCCCTACGGCTGTCCCGGTACAAATGTTAAGGAAATAAAAAGAAGCGCCGAAGAAAGAACTGTGGCAAAGCCAATCAGCAGATTAGGGCAGTGGCCGGTACAAATCAAGCTTGCGCCGATAAATGCGCCGTATTTTGACGGTGCAAATCTGCTCATAGCTGCCGACTGCACAGCATACGCCTACGGGAATTTCCACGAAGAGTTTATAAAAAATCACATTACGCTCATCGGCTGTCCGAAGCTTGACGATACGGATTATTCCCAAAAGCTCGAAGAAATCATACGCCTAAACGATATTAAAAGCGTAACGATAGTGCGAATGGAGGTTCCATGCTGCGGCGGTATTGAGCAGGCTGTAAAAACAGCACTGCAAAGCAGTGGCAAATTCATACCGTGGCAGGTAAAGATAATCTCAACCGACGGAAATATAAAAATGTAAATTCAAGTAATGCCGGATATGCACGCATATATGGACATACCCTGCCGACCGACACTTTATGGATCGTAGTTGGAGATATGGGTGCTTGTATAAAGCGCAAAATTTTATCGCGGAAAAAAAAGAATACCGTATTGACATAATATGGAGTTTATGCTACACTGTCACTGACAACAGCATTTGGAGGATAAGAAAATGAATAATTTTATTCCCGATAAAATAAGGGTAATATGCGAAAAGCTAAAGAGTATTTCACACAGCAGAGTATGCGGACTTGATGATTTTGTATGCGCCGAAACGGATTATAAAAAATCAAACGAGCTTCCCGATACGAAAAATTTCAGACCTGTAAGCGAGTTTAAGCTTGCCGGTGCGGACAGGCATTTTTGGATGTATTCCAAAATCCCGCCCACAAAAGCCTGTGAGGGAAAAAGATTGTATTTTAGCTTAAGCGGCGGAGATAATCATAAATGGAACGTAGCCAATCCACAGTGCCTTGTATATTTAAACGGAGAAATGATTCAGGGCTTGGATATAAATCATACAGAGCTGCCGCTGAATTTTGATACCGAATATGAAATGTATATATATTATTATACGGGCATGGAGGATGCGCCGGCGGAGTTTAAGGCAGAGCTTGTAATGATAGATACAAGAATAGAAAAGCTGTTTTACGATGTCCATGTTCCCTATGAGGCGGCAATGTGCCTTGACGAGAATGACGATAACAGGATTTTGATATTAAAAACCCTTGAAAGGGCACTGTCATATTTGGATATGCGTGTTCCTTTAAGCGATATGTTTTATAAAAGCTTAGAGGAAACGGAGGATTTTTTAAAAAAAGAGTTTTACGGCAGTATATGCCGAGAAAACGGCAAGGAAATAAGCTGCATCGGGCATACACATATAGATGTGGCATGGCTGTGGCGGCTTCGGCAGACGGCAGAAAAGGCACAGCGCAGTTTTTCTACGGTAATTAAGCTTATGGAGGATTATCCCGAATATAAATTCATGTCATCACAGCCGCAGCTTTATGAATTTGTAAAGGACAATGCTCCCGAGCTTTACGAAAAGATAAAAGAAAAGGTCAGGGAGGGACGCTGGGAGCCGGAGGGCGCAATGTGGCTTGAAGCGGACTGCAATCTCACCTCGGGAGAGAGCCTTATAAGACAGATAATGTTCGGAAAGCGGTTTATAAAGGAGGAATTCGGAGTTGAAAGCCGGATTTTATGGCTTCCCGATGTTTTCGGCTACAGTGCGGCTTTGCCGCAGATTTTAAAGAAATGCGGTGTTGACAAATTTGTAACCTCAAAGATAAGCTGGAATGAAAGCAATCAAATGCCTTATGACAGCTTTGAATGGGAGGGAATAGACGGAACGGAAATATTTACATATTTCATCACGGCACAGGATTTGCCAAAAAGCAAAAAGCCCGAGAATTTTACCACCTATAACGGATATATCAGACCGAAACAAGTGCTTGGAACATGGAAGCGCTATCAGCAAAAGGAATATACCGACTGTGCGATGATACCCTTCGGCTTCGGTGACGGAGGCGGTGGACCCACAAAGGATATGCTTGAACAACAAAGGCGGCTGGCTTTTGGTATTCCGGGAATTCCAAAAACAAAAATAGAGCCGCTGTCGGTTTTTCTTGACAGAGCGTATGAAAGCTTTAAGGAAAATTCAAGACTGCTTAAAAGAACTCCCCGATGGGTGGGAGAGCTGTATCTTGAATTTCACCGAGGAACATACACTTCAATGGCAAGAAACAAAAAGAATAACCGCAAAAGTGAGCTTTTATATCAAAAAGCAGAACAGCTGTCGGTTTTCGATATGCTTATGCTCGGCGGCAGCTATGACCAAAGCACAATAAATGCAGGCTGGAAAAAGATACTCCTAAATCAGTTCCATGATATAATACCCGGCTCGTCAATAGGTGGAGTTTATGAGGACAGCGACATATCCTACAGTGAAATATTCGATGCCGGAAATAATATTGTCAAGGAAAAAATAACCGAAATAGCCGGAAATGTTGATTCTGAGGGCGGGCTGCTTGTATACAATCCCAACTCCTTTGAATGCAGCGATACGGTGATATATAACGGAGAAAGTATATATGCCGATAATATACCGCCCATGGGCTATAAAGTTATAAAACCCAAAAGAGGAAGCGGAAATGTTTCGGTTTCAGGCAGACGGATTGAGAATAAATACTATGTAATAGAGCTTGACGAAAACGGAGCGATAATATCCCTTTACGATAAGGAAAACGAGCGCGAGGTGGTAAAACAAGGCGAGAGGTTAAACGAGCTTCAGCTGTTTGAGGATTTCCCCAAGGAATACGATGCCTGGGAAATATCCGTTTATTACAAACAGAAAATGTGGATAATCGACGATGTAACCTCAATGGAAGCCGTATATGACGGAGTACGCGCAGGAGTGAGAATAACGAGGGATTATTTGAACTCCCGAATAGTACAGACGATATATTTATATGAAAATTCAAGGCGCATTGATTTTGAAAATAATATTGACTGGCATGAGGAGCATGTTTTGTTAAAGGCGGCGTTCCCCGTTGATATACACGCAAACGAAGCAGTTTATGACATTCAGTTCGGCAATATAAAAAGACCGACACATTCCAACACCTCATGGGATGCGGCAAAATTTGAGGTATGCGCGCATAAATGGGCGGATATATCGGAAAACGGATATGGCGTAAGTCTGATAAACGATTGTAAATACGGCCACAGCGCAGAGGGCAGTACACTGAAATTAACGCTTTTAAAATGCGCTCTCTATCCCAATCCCGATGCGGATAAGGAAGTGCATGAGTTTAAGTATTCACTGATACCTCATAGGGGAGATTTTAGGGAAGCGGATATTGTGCGCGAAGCACAGCTGTTTAATCAGCCGCTTACGGCACTGGAAATCCCGGCGCAAAACGGTACTCTTCCGGCTGAATTTTCGCTGATAGGCTGCGACAGTCCGAATATTATTATAGAAACCGTAAAAAAAGCAGAGAATAGCAATGACATTATAATAAGGCTGTATGATGCCTTCGACCGGAGATGTACGGCAAGACTTTTTACGGGCTTTGATGTAAAAAAAGCGTATGTATGCGATATGTTGGAAAACAACGAAAGAGAAATAGCAGCAAAAGGACGTGAGCTTGAGGTTCCGGTAGGTAATTTCGAGGTGGTAACCCTGAAGCTGTGTATATGAAAACTTATAAAAATACGGCAATCCCAAGACCCAAAGACCCGCAAATAGTGACGATAGATAACGTTTATGTAATGATTTATTTCGTCTACACCGGAAGCACCACATGTATTTTTAGAGGTACGGCAGCGTGCAGATAACCCTGTCTGCACGCTGTCAAACGCATTATGCACTACTAAACCATTATAAGCCTTTTTTCTTCTGCACGATTGCGGTTATGAGAAATACCGCACCGAAAACAGCCGATAAAACGCCCCAGATTTTTAAATCCGCAAAGGATCCGGACATGGGAATTGCAATTACTGCGCCGAATATGTAGAACACCGCCGCTGTAATCGCGCCGCCGAAGGACTTGCGCGCCGCTATGCCCACGATGCCGGCAACAAGCATAAATACAGCCAGTATCATTCCGGCAGAGCCGCTTGATTCGCCGTTTTCCGCCATGGCGTTTCCAAGCCCCGCCGCGCAGGACTGAAATATAATAAGTCCGAATAAAACAATTGATATAATTCCCAATACTAATCTTGCAGTTTTCATAATTTAATTCTCCGTTCTTTTACATTGTAAAGGTTTTTGTAAGTTTGTCATCGCCGAAGCTGATTAGAGGCTTTACCTCAACGGTTACGGGAGCGTCGGCACTTGTCAGAGTATAAGCCTTTTGAACTCTTAGCTTTGCGCCGGGCTGAAGCGTTTTTAAGGAAGCCTCGCCGTCATAGACATCATTATTGATTATTATGGCTGAGCTTAAGGATACTCCGTCTTGGTACGCTTGGCAAAGCACAGCGGTGCTGAACATGGCGTTATTACTGCTGTTGTTTTGAAAATCAAAGTTAATGACTATTGCGGGATTGCCCTCAAAATCCGTAGTCTTTACCGCGTCTAAGATGCTTATTTCATAATCGCCCAGAGCACCGCTTTCACCGGCGGCTTCCGTATCCTCTTTGGCTGCCGGCTCGGGCGATGCGCTTTGCTGAGATGATTGCTGCGGCGAGGTTTGCACTGAACTGCTGCAGCCTGCCACAGCAGTCAAAATAAGCAGGGTGCTTATGACGCCAAGCAAAAGCTTTTTATGGGATTGATTTAAAATATTATGGTGTTTCATAAAATCCTCCTTTTGGTATTTAAAACTTCGGATATATGATACCATAAAATAAAGTTCATCTGTTATACAGGATGTATAAATTCGGCAATAATTGCGAAAAAAATCATGCTGATAATGATTATAACGCAGCGTATGAATATGCGTTCTCCCATACGCCATGAAAACCTGTCCGCTATTTTGCGAAGCAAACCGTATATGTCCGCAGCGACAGCAATGGGAATAATCAAGCAGAATATACAGCCTAAGGCAAGATAGATATGATATGACAAGGTGCCTTCACCAAAGAACATTATCGCAATAAGGGCAAGTGAAAGCCCCAAAAAGCCGTACATAATGCTTCTGCGTGTTCTTGCAGGCTTTTCAATAGCGTTTTTTAACTCCGACGCTGAAGTGTAGCGATTATCCGGCTCCATTGCCATGCACTTTGCCGCAACCGCATTTACGCTCTCGGATACTTGTGAGCCCGAGGGCATTTTGCCGCTTATCATATAGCTCATTAAAACACCTACCGAATAAATATCCGAGCGTGCATCGGTTTGTCTGAAGCCGAACTGCTCCGGTGCGGCAAAGCCGGCAGTACCCAGAATTTCGGTGTCGGAACTTTGACCTGGCTTAACGGTACGCGATATTCCGAAATCTATAAGATAGCAATGCCCGTCCGCACCGATTATCACGTTGGACGCGGTTATATCGCGGTGGATTATGCCCATGCGGTGCAGTGCGCAAAGGGAGGTGCAAATCTCACATATAAGCCTGTCTGCTTCGGGTTTGCCGAACACGCCGTTGTTTTCTATATATTCCTTGACTGTCATGCCCTCTATATATTTATAAAGAACGTCATATCCTCTCTTGCCGGGAGTAACGGAAAAAATGTGTGCAATTCCGGGCAGCTGCAAACCTGCAAGAGTTTTGTAAACCCCGCTGTTTTCGGCGGGAACTGTTTTTCTTATCATAAGAACGCCGTTATGTCTGCCGCGCACAAGGGATATATTATCCGAAAGCTGCGCAAGCTCGTCATATTCCGCATGTATATATTTTTCGGTAAAGCTGCTGTTCATTGTATTCTCCTTGACGGTAATTTATGTATTGACAATATTATACCACAGGTATATAATATAATCAAATACTTTTTGGGGTGAGCCTATGAAAACAACTGATGAACTGCTTAAAATTTTAAATAAAACGAAAAATCTTGACGATTATATTGATGAAAATTTGCAAAGCTTTATTGATACGGATTTAAAAGCCTATCTTGAAAAGCTGCTTGAGGAAAAGGACTTAAAAAAATCCGAGGTTATACAAAAAGCCAATTTATCACAAATTCACGCATATAAAATCTTTTCCGGAGAACGGCGTCCGGGTCGGGATAAGCTGTTGTGTCTGTGCTTCGGTATGGGGCTTGGGCTAAAAGAAACCCAGCTTGCCCTAAGACTTGCGGATCATAATCCCCTTTATCCCAGACTTCGCCGGGACAGTGTGATTATTTTTGCCATAAATGAGGGTGCAAGCCTTATGGAATGTAATGAGGCTCTTTTTGATATGGGCGAAGATATTCTTGAATAGAAAATATATACAAAATTCAAAAAAACTCTTTAAAAATAACGGGAAATGGTGTATAATACAAATATATGAATATGTAAATACATATCATCAGGCATGGAGGAGTTGATTTTATGAAAAATGTAAGCTTTGATTTCGGCAAGAAACCGGTAATGGACGGCTGCATAAAAATCGGTGAGAATACCTTGTATTGCGAGGAGAGCGGGTATGGTCTTGCCGTTGCTGCTCAGGGAATTGAGCGCAGCTTGGGCGAAAAGGAAATATACCGGGATTTCCTGCTTATGCAGGATAACAGCTTTAAGGTAAAGCTTGAAAACGGTAGCTATAAGGTAAGAGTTGCTACCGGTGACTATGATGATGAGGGAGATGTTACAACCTCATACACCGTAAACGGACAAAGAGGCGGCGCGTGGGTGAATGACGGCTCGGTTATCGAAAAGGTGTATTACGTTGAGGTGACGGACGGAGCGCTGACGGTTGATTTTAGCTGCGGACGCTTGCAGAAGCACCCGGCATTAAACGGTATAGATATTGCTAAAAAGCGTGATATAAAAATGCCGGAGATAGCCGTAAAGGTTGTTGCAAAACGAGATACGCAAAATGTTAAGCTGACTTGGGAGAGGGTAGACGGCGTATGCGGCTACCATGTGGAAAGACTGAATAAAAAGAACGGAGAAACGGATTTAATTACCGATGTGGTTTGGGAGGAATTTGAGGATAATGAGGTTGAGCTTTGCCGCAGCTATGAATATACGGTATGCGCAATTTATGCACAGCATTTCTTTTCGGATGACAAAAAGACGGTAAGCGTACAAATCGTTGACGGAAAGAAGCTTGAGGGCGAGATAAATAACCTTGATGCAAAGGAAACCCCGAAATCGGTTACTCTGGTATGGGACGGTATCGACAAGGCTGTGTGGTACAATATATACCAAAAGTCTCCCTACGGAATATATAAATATATAGGAAAAACAGATGAGTGCTATTATATAGACGATAAGGTTGTAACGAATGTGCCCTTTGTATACGCGGTAGAGGCGGTTACAACAAGCGGAATAACGAAACGCGCCGAGGTCACAGCAGACCTTGAAGCAAAGCCCAAAAAGCGCAGAATGGAAACTCTTTCCCGCGCTCCCGTAGCGATGCTGACGGAAAACGGAGTTTTTCTGTCATGGCGTATAAACGCGTATGAGTATGCGAAAAATATTGATTTTATAATATACAGAAACGGTGAGCTTATAACCGAAGTACCCATAACCGATTCGACAAATTATCTTGATCCCGACGGCGGCGCGGAGGATGAGTATACAATAAAGGCGGTTATGAACGGAAAGGCGGAAAAGAAAGGGCATAAGGTAAGAGTTGTTACAACTCCGTATATACCCATTCCCCTGGATAAGCCGGCGGATATAACTCTTCCGGATGGAAAAACCTATTCATATACCGCAAACGATGCGGCTGTGGGGGATTTGGACGGTGACGGCGAATATGAAATAGTTTTGCGCTGGGACGCCAACGGAAAGGATAATTCCCATAAGGGCTATACAGGTAACTGTATTCTTGACGCATATAAGCTTGACGGTACAAAGCTGTGGAGAATAGATTTGGGCGTAAATATACGCTCAGGCTCGCATTATACGCAGTTTATGGTATATGACTTCAACAATGACGGCAAAGCCGAAATGATATGCAAGACCGCCGACGGAACGGTTGACGGAGTGGGCAAGGTTATAGGCGATAAGGACGCGGATTACAGAAACAAGGACGGATTTATCCTTGAAGGCCCCGAATATCTTACTGTATTTGCCGGTGATACGGGAGCGGCAATAGATACGGTGGAATATGACCCTCCGCGAGGAAACGTCAGAGAATGGGGCGATAGCTGGGGCAACCGCGTAGACAGATTTTTGGCGTGTGTGGCGTACCTTGACGGAGAAAATCCGAGCGTGGTAATGTGCAGAGGCTATTATGACCACGGCTGTCCGACGGTTTTGGTGGCGTATGATTTGATAGACAATCACTTGATAAAACGCTGGAAATTCCTTGCAAACAGCCGTCAGAATATAGAATATACAAATCAAGGCAACCATAACCTGGGTGTGGGCGATATAGACGGTGACGGACTGGACGAAATTGTGTACGGCGCAATGGCGGTTGACCATGACGGAAAGGGTATCTACTCCACAGGACTGGGACACGGCGATTGCATGAACTTAGGAAATTTCACACCCAAGACACCTAATCTGGATTTCTTCCAGATACATGAGCATGAGGGCGCGGAATACGGCTTTGAGGTAAGAGACCCTGCAACGGGCGAGATAAAATGGGGAAAATATACCGGCAGAGATACAACAAGAGGCCTTTGCGCCAAGATCGACCCCCGATATGAGGGAAATCAATGCTGGGTAATGGATGACGGCATATACACAATGGAGGGCAAGCTTATACATGAAAGGGGTCCCGAATCGATAGATTTTGCAATCTGGTGGGACGGAGACCTTATAAGGGAGCTTCTCGACCATGAGTTTAACGAAGAAACACAGACCGGTGCGCCGAAAATATACAAGTGGGATTATGAAAACAATAAGCTTGTGACAATATTAAACCCGTCGGGAGTTCTGTCCAATAACTGGAAGAAGGGGACTCCTTGTATTCAGGCAGATATTTTGGGCGACTGGAGAGAGGAAGCAATCTGGCGTAATGAGGACGATACGGAGCTTCGTATATATACAACAACGGATGTTACCAAGCATAAGATTTATACCCTTATGCACGATCCCGTATATAGGCTGAGCGTTGCGTTTCAGAATACTGCGTATAATCAGTGCCCTCAGACCGGCTTTTACATCGGTCCGGATATGAAGGAAATACCCATACCGGATAATGATTATGTAAACGGCGAGCCGCTGCCGGACTTTACCGAAAAAATAGAATAAAAAGTGACAAAAAAACTCTTGAATCAATCCAAAAAGGCTTGATTTCAAGAGTTTTTTAGTTACTCTACGCGAACCATTCTGTAGCCGACACCTATGTGAGTTTGGATATACTGGGGTGAGTTGGGCTTTGTCTCAAGCTTTTTTCTCAGCGTTGCCATAAATACGCGCAGGGAAGCTACATTGTTATCCCAATTGCTGCCCCAGATTTTTTGAGTTATATATGTGTGGGTAAGCACCTTTCCAACATTTTTTGACAGCAGACACAGCAGCTTGTATTCTATGGGTGTCAGGTGCAGTTCCGTATCTCCTAAGTATGCGCGTCCGGCAGCATAATCAATACGCAGACTGCCGTTTGTAAATACTGAATTGGACATGACGTTATTTTGCATAAAGGCAATACGCCTTTGAGTAACCCTAAGCCTCGCCAAAAGCTCCTCTACCGAGAAAGGCTTTGTCAGATAATCATCCGCGCCCGCGTCAAGTGCTTCTATTTTGTCGCTGTCCTCGCTTCTGGCGCTTATTACAATAATCGGGGTGTTAGACCATGTACGGATTTTTTGTATAACCTCCACGCCGTCCAAGTCCGGAAGCCCCAAATCCAGAAGAATAATATCGGGATTGTATGAGGACGCTTCCATAATAGCCTCCTGTCCGTTTGCGGCGGTCAGGTAATTATAGTTATGCGTTCTTAATGTTGTTGTAATCAGGTTTCGGACCGGTGTATCATCCTCAACTACCAAAATCAATATTTTATTCATATAAGGTAACCTCCTCTGCCGGCAGTGTAAACGTAAATACGGCTCCATGGGGCATATTGTCCGAAATACAAAGCTTTCCGCCATGGGCTTCTATAATAGATTTGCAAAGATACAAGCCCAAGCCTAAGCTTCTGTGGCTGTCGGCTATTTTATTTTCGCCGCAAAAAAACATATCAAATATGTACGGCTTTATGTTATCATTAATTCCTAAGCCGTTATCAGAAACGGAAACAATAATTTCATCGTTCTTCTTTTTTGCTGATATTTCTATAGCGGAATTTTTCGGTGTGTATTTTATAGCATTATCTACAAGATTGATAATAACCTGAACAATCAGCTTTGAATCCATTTTGGCAAGCAGAAGCTCATTTTCGCTTTTGACGGTTATGTTATGCTCGTTGCTTTTTCGGTTAATATGCTTTAGAGCTTCGGCAATAACCTCATCCATAAGCTCCGCCGACATATGGATATTCATTTTTCCCTCCTCAAGCTTTGTTACGGCAAGCAGATTTTCCACAAGGTTGATAAGCCACATGGAATCATCGTAAATATCCGTATACAGCATATGCCGCGTTTTCTCGTCAAAGCTGTCGGCGTTTGCCGTAAGATTTGAGGCATTTCCCAAAATAGAGGTAAGCGGTGTGCGCAGGTCATGGGAAATGGCTCTTAGCAAATTTGCCCGAAGCTGCTCGTTTTTTGCCAAAATTTCAACGTTTTTCTTTTCGGTTATATTATGCTCGTTTTCCAAAGCAAGCGCACATTCTCCTAAAATGGAAAGAACAATGCCGTTTTCAAAGTTGTCAAGGGGCGAATTATTTATCTCTATGCCTATTACTCCGTAAATGCGGTTATTTATCCGTATTGCAAGATACAGACACTGTGCACTGCCCAATGTATCGGTCGTGGCTCCGGCGTGTTTGTTGTTTTTTAATACCCAGTCTGCAACCGCCGCTTCATGCTCACAGATAAGATACGAAAGGTCGCCCTGTTCCGGTGATGCCGGATAAATATGCGGCTCTGATAAAGCGCCGTTTTGGGCTGGGTATATTACAATGTTCTTTTCCAAAAGCTTTATAAGCTGTTCGGCGGTTATGTCCAAAGCCTCCTGCTTTTCCGAAGCTTGGCTTAAAAGCTGGTTTGTGTCAAGAAGGACGCGAGTTCTGTATGCTGCCCGCACCGATTGCTTGGCGTTGTTTTTAAGCCTTGCGGCAAGCGTTCCGGTAATCAAGGCCGCTATAAACATAACCGGAAAGGTTACAATATAGTCCTTGTCATAAGCAAGGAGTGTAAGCCTTGGCTCGGTAAACAAAAAGTTAAAAATTATGACGCTTGCGATTGACGATACCAAGCTGTATACTTTGTGCCGCGTTATGGTTGAAATAATCAGTACGCTCAGAATATATACCATTATTATGTTTGATTCGCTAAATCCAAGCCACTGAAAAAGCATTCCTAAGCATGTTGCGGTAATAAGAAGAGCTATGCTCTTTAATATATCGCGGGCAGAAAATATAACGCTGCTTTTTCTTGCCTTTTTTATCCGCGACAGCGGTGCGGCAGTATCGGGGATTATATGGATATCGACATTGGGCGCGTATTCGATAAGCTGCTCCGTAAGCGGGGGCTTTACCCTGAATTTTCTGCCGGGTATTTCGCTTCTGCCCATAACGATTTTGGAAACTCCCGAAAGTCTGGCAAATTCGGAAATCTGATAGGCTATATCCTCGCCGTATACCGTTTCGATTTTTGCGCCCAGCTGCTGTGCAAGACGAATATTTGAACGCAGTCTGTTTTTGTTTTCACTGTCCATGGACTGGAAATCCGGCGTTTCAACAAAAAGTGCCGTAAACATCCCCCTAAAAGCGGAAGCCATTCTTGCCGCTGTTCGTATAATCTTGGCGTTGGAGGGTGAGGGGGACAGGCATACGAGAATATGCTCATCGGTGTGATAGCTGCTGTTGTTTTTAAGCCTTGCGTCATCTAAGCGCAAATTCATTCTGTCCGCACAGCGGCGCAGCGCAATTTCTCTTAGGGCGGTCAGATTATCTACTGCCTGCTCCTTTTTGTAAATATCCCCGTCTTTTAGCCTTTCAATTAAGTCCTGAGGCTCAATATCCACAAGCTCAACCTGATCTGCACCGTCAAAAACCGAATCGGGTATTCTCTCGCGCACCATTATTCCGGTAATGGCACAGACATCATCGTTAAGGCTCTCGATATGCTGCACATTTACCGTAGTATAAACGTCAATGCCGCTTTTTAAAAGTTCCTCAACGTCCTGATACCTTTTTGCGTGTCTGCATCCGGGAGCATTTGTATGAGCAAGCTCATCAACAATGACAAGCTGCGGTTTTCTCGCAATTGCCGCGTTTAAGTCAAATTCCTCAAGCGTAATTCCGTTATAATCTATATTAAGTCTTTGAAGCTGTTCAAGCCCATCGGCAAGAGCTTTTGTCTGCGCTCTGTCATGGGTATCAACATATCCGAGAACAACGTCAATTCCCTGTTCCTTTGCCCTAAGTGCAGCTTTTAGCATGGCATAGGTCTTTCCTACGCCTGCGGCATAGCCAAAGAAAATCTTAAGTCGTCCTCTGTTCTCGGCCTCATGGGGATTTTGACGTGACATATCCATTTTATCATCTCCGTTTTGTCTTATGATAATATTGTAACACAAACAGGCACTTAAATCAAACTGTTTTGAAGATATTCTATTACCATGCCGCAATTTTTTGATATATGATTTTTATCCCATATTATTATCAGACTGCCGCTGTCTTTAATAAGACTTACCGGCAGACTGTCATACATAATAGGGGACAGCTTGTATTTGGCGTGTATGCTTCCATATTTAGGCTCAATGCCGCCCGCGGAAAATACCAAAGCCATGTCTATATCATGTCTGTCAAGCGCGTTGATTATATTTTCATGGCAATCGGTCTTTAAATAAAACTCAGCATCCTTGCTGTTTTTTGAAAGCTTTTCCAAGGCGGGGGCGAGTACGGCGAGCATAATCGGGTTTTCCGCCGCTATTGTGACGGAATTTGCCGGAGTTTTTTCGCTTATAAGTCTTTTGTTTCTTGTAAGAAAACCGTCAAGACGACCGACTGCAAAAAACATAACAGCCGCCGCAGTGACAGTAGCTATAATTAAAAGTAAATCTTTCATTTCATACAGCTCCTGTTAAATATGAAAACACTTATGAATTTCCTTTTCGTTGCCCAACACAAGCATTGTGTCGGGAGCGGTCAAAACGGTATCAGGTGTAATATTCATATCAAGTCTGCCGTTTCGTTTAACTGCCATTATATTGATATTATACTTGCGCCGTATGTCCAGTGCGCCGATTGTTTTACCTGTCCATGGCTTTGGCACTTCAATTTCAAAAATCGCATACTCATCATCAAGCTCTATGTAATCGAATATATGCTCCGAGCTGTACCTTATGGCGGTCCATGTGGCAAGCTGCTTTTCGGGATACACAATTTCGTCAGCGCCGTTTCTTAGCAGAAACTTTGCGTGAACATCTCTTGCCGCTCTTGAAACCACAAGCTGTGCACCCAGCTCCTTTAAAAGAGAGGTTGTTTCAAGAGAACTCTGAAAATCATCTCCGATAGCAACAATACACACATCATAATTTCTCACACCTAAAGAGGACATAAAATCCTCGTTTGTGCTGTCGCCTATCTGTGCGTTTGTTACAAGGTGAAGCACAGCATCAACTCTGTCCTCGCATTTGTCGATTGCCATTACCTGATGATTAAGCTCGCTGAGCTTTTTGGCAACGTGACGCCCAAAGCGTCCCAACCCGATCAATAATATTGATTTCATAATATTTTCTCCTATCCTACAGTGATTTTTTCTTGAGGAAGCTGTGAATTTATTCTGCCTTTATTTGACATTGCCGCAAATATAAGCGTCAAGCCGCCCACACGTCCAAAGAACATAAGCATAATAAGAATTGCCCTCGATACTGCTCCCAAAGCCGGTGTAATACCCAAAGACAATCCCACCGTACCTATGGCCGATGCCGTTTCAAACAGACATATGCCAAGGGGAATTGCTTCTATTCGGCTTATGATAATACCGCCCGCAAAGAACAGCGTTATATACATTACAGCTATGGTGGTTGCGCGGGTTACGGCTTCGGCGGCTATTCGTCTGCCGAAGCAGACGGTGCTTTCTTTGTGCCTGAACACTGCGGCGGCGGAGCATATCAGCACAGCGGCAGTGGTGGTTTTCATACCTCCGGCGGTTGAGCCGGGAGAGCCGCCGATTAGCATGAGCAGAATAATAATTGCTTGTCCCGCCTCACTCATAGCAGATAAATCAACCGTATTAAAGCCCGCGGTACGCGGCGTTACCGACTGAAACAGCGCACCAAGTATTCGCTCACCAAAAGGCATATCACCATTGCCAAACTCGCCGAAGTAAAAATATATCGCCGGCAATAAAATGAGCACTGCCGTAACAGTCAAAATAAGCTTGCTTTGCAAACGGTATTTTTTTATATGAAGCTTGTTGGTTTTTATATCCTCCCAGGTTAAAAAGCCTATTCCGCCGATAATAATAAGCAGCATAACCGTAATATTTATAACCGGATTTGAGGAAAGTGAGGTGAGGGAGGAGCAGGGCTCCTTTACTCCCATAAGGTCAAAGCCGGCGTTGCAGAATGCCGAAACCGAATGGAACAGCGAATACCATACTCCCTTGATTACTCCAAATTCCTTTATAAACACCACAGACAAAACCGCCGCACCGATAAGCTCTATCATTATTGAGGTCTTTATGATAAATCCGGTAAGACGCACAACTCCGCCTACCTGGGGCGCGGAAAGGGCTTCTTGGAGGGTGCTTCTTTGCATAAGACCTATTTTCTTTCCCGATATTATCGTAACCGCTACGGCACTTGTTACCACGCCCATACCGCCAACCTGTATAAGAAGCATAATGACAAACTGCCCGAACTCCGACCAATATACGGCGGTATCATGCACAACCAGTCCCGTTACGCATACCGCGGAGGTTGCGGTAAATACCGCGTCCGCAAAGGGCGCACCTCCCGGCATGCGGGAGGATACGGGCAGCATAAGAAGAATACTGCCGGTTAAAATCATCAGTGCAAATCCGAATATTATAATCCGAAATGGCGAAAAATACGTTTTTTTATGTATCATTTTCATTTTTGCTCATTCCTTAATGCAATCTGTGTGTTATCTTAATTTTATCATAATGCATATTAAGGGTGTATAAGGAGGATTTATTTCGTATTAAGATTGTATAAAGATACGGTATAGGAAAAAAACTCCTGCCGATACAACTGCAAAATATCGACAGGAGACATTCAAAATGAATGATACATAGTTTCAATATTTAAAGCTTACAGTACAAGCGAAGGTGCGCTGTAAACACGGCCTGCAAGCTCGCTGTTGAGCATATATAAGCCCTTTGGGTCTGAGCCGAACAACTCCATTTTTGAAATCATATCGTTGGCGTTCGTTTCCTCCTCACCCTGTTCCTTTACAAACCAATCCAAAAACTGCATTGTTCTAAAATCCTTTACATCATATGCAGCCGCGTAAATATCATTTATAAGCGAGGTTACATACTGCTCATGCTCAAGACCTGCTTTAAGTACGCCCATATCGCTTTCAAGCACCTTATCGGGCTTTGCAATGGCTTCTAAGGTTACCGTTTCGTTATTGTTTTGCAGATAACGGTAAATAAGCATTGCGTGATCTCTTTCCTCCTGAGCCTGTATATAGTACCAGTTGGCAAATCCGTTTAATCCTCTGCCCTCAAAGTAATTTGAGAAATCAAGGTACAGATATGCCGAATACAGCTCTTTGTTGATTTGCTGATTAAGCAGCTCGCTTACTTTTTTATCTAACATTGTACATCCCTCCGAAATTTATTTTATGGCAATGCCATATGCTGATTATATCACATTTATTTTGCCATGTAAAGCGGCTTAAATGAAAAAAAAGAAAATTTGTGCAATTTTTCGACATATCGGGTAATTTGAGTTATTCGGTTTTTTAATGATGCCTTGATTTTTCTAGTGGCCCTAACATTTATATGCCGCAAGGGGCAGCAGTATATGTCCGGCAAGTACGGTAATTGCGATGGTGTAGAATATCACTTTGCCTAACAGCCGCACAAAGTCCTCGTCATTATGATTTTTATCTCCGGGTTGAAGTCGTGAACGTCGCGGGCGCACGCCGTTTAATGCAACATCCGCATATTGACATTTATGTACATAAATGATATAATATGAATTAAGCACAGATTTCGGTAGAATATGTTTATACATCGGGCTTAATAAACGGTGTCAGCGATACAGAGTTTAATCCCGATGTAAACGTTTCACGCGCCGAGCTTGCATCAATACTTTACAGAATAGATGCAAAGGAAGATGATTGATTTACTGCTACAGCATTACAATTGAAAACGGTACTGTTGATGAGCTTAACGCGCTTGTAAATGAAATCGGCGCCAAAATGGTTATTGAAGAATGATACGTCATTCCCGATGCTGCTTAGGAAATAAGCTTTGATTGGGATAAATAAAAGGGTATAATTCACAGGGAAAACAAAAACCGAAAGGAAAACAATATGTGGAGGATAGGAAAATTAAAAAAGAATGCCCGCCGGGTACTTAAAGGGCATTACTTTGGTATAATTGTAACCTGCATTATTATGATGGCGGTTATGGGTACCCTTGATACTTTCGAAAAAAGTACAATAAAGAATATAGGCCATTATATGAATCAGATGGGGGACGGCTTTTTCTTTGATGATGAAACTCCTTTGAATGATGTACAATCTGCCGTTGATACGGATATTAAAGATAAGGGCAGCTCCGAAATCGTAGAGGATTTTATGGAAGAAGCCGGTGTGGAGGAAGTTTCCACCCAGAAATGGACAAAAGGCGTGCTTGCGGTATTTGCCAATAATGCCGAGGGTGCCGGAAATATGGTTTACGGAATACTGAACGCTCTTAATCAGCTGATATTTAAGGATAAAATAGGTGCGGGTATAATTATACTTGTAGGTGTTATTGTCTATGCCGCTGTATGGATTTTATTTATAAATACGTTGCTTGTGGGCTTTTACAGATACCTGTTGGAATGTCGGGTTTATAAAAATACCCGTATGAACCGCATACTGTTTCCCTGGTCTGTAAAGCACGGGGGAAATGTCGTTAGAATTATGCTTTTAAGGAGCGTATACACGTTTTTGTGGAGCCTGACAATTGTCGGGGGTATTATAAAAAGTTATTCCTACCGGCTTGTGCCCATAATAGTTGCGGAAAATCCCCAAATAAGCGCAAAAGAAGCAATCCTTCTTTCCAGAAAGATGATGGACGGAAACAAGTTTAAAGCATTTTTACTGGATATTTCCTTTATCGGATGGGCAATTCTGGACGCGTGCACCCTTGGTCTTTTGGGCAAGCTGTTCATTGACCCGTATAAATATCTTACCAATATGGAGCTTTATATGGAGCTGCGCAAAAAAGCTAAAGCCGAGGGAATGGCAGGAGCCGATAAGCTGTGCGATACGCTGTTGGAGGGTGAGCCTTGTGAGGGACAGTATCCCATAAACGAATACTTTATACCCACGCCGGATGCAAAAAGATGGATTCAGACGGATTATAATTGCAGCTACAGCATAACTACGCTTATACTTATTTTCTTTACGTTCTCCTGTGTAGGCTGGCTATGGGAGGTTAGTCTGCATCTGTTCAAGGACGGAGCGTTTGTAAACAGGGGAGTTTCCTACGGTCCATGGCTTCCGATATACGGCGCGGGCGGAGTGCTTGTTCTGGTTGTGTTAAAAAAGCTTCGCGACAAACCGGTGCTGACGTTTTTGGCAACAATGGTATTGTGCGGATTTGTCGAATATTTCACATCGTTATTCCTTGAGATGACAAAGGGAATGAAATGGTGGGATTACAGCGGCTATTTTATGAACCTTAACGGCAGAATCTGCCTGGAGGGACTGCTTGTATTCGCAATAGGCGGCTGTGCGGCAATATACATGATAGGTCCTGCCTTAAACGGATTATTTGAAAAGATACCGAAAAAGTATAAGATTATCATATGCACTGTTTTAATAACAGTATTTGTTGCGGATCAGACCTATTCGCACTTTGTTCCCAATTCAGGAAAGGGGATAACGGATTATAATTAAACAAAAAGCCCTCGGTGTTTTGCCGGGGGCTTTAAATTTCTCTTATTACTGTACCTGAACAGGCTGAGCATTATAGTCTATATCATCAAGCGTTTTAAATGTATAACCTTCATTTAAAAGATACTCAATTATTGAGGGAAGTGCGTCCACCGTAGCTTGCTTTGTTGCGGCGTCATGCATTAGGATTACAAGATTGTTGTAGCCCTGTGCCGAATTTTTAAAGTATTCAAGCAGCTCTTGAGCGTTCTTCGTTTTACCTTCCGCATCGCCGTTTAAGGAGTTCCAGTCGCAGTAATAGTACCCCTCCTGTGCAAGCGCCGTTTTACAGTCCTGCTTAACGGGGGCATAGCTGTCCGCACTGGAATTGAAGCTTCCGCCGGGGAAGCGTATCAGTCTGAACAAATCATCATCCGAATCTATTACCGTTTGCAGCGTGTCATAGCACTTGTTTATCTCCTCTAAAAATGACTCTGTATTTTCATACAGCTTGGCATAATTATGTGCATATGAATGGTCGGCTATCAGGTTTCCGTCTTCGTAAACGCGCCTTGCCATATCGGGATTGGCATCAATCAGTGAGCCTACCATAAAGAAGGTTGCATTAACGTTGTATCTGCGCAGAACATCGAGCACCTGAGGTGTGATATTCGTCGTAGGACCGTCGTCAAAGGTGAGGTATGCGGTTTTTTGCTGCCCGGAATTTTGAAGGATTTCCATGATATTGTTTTCCTCCAAAGTGTCGGGAATACCGTAATCAACCGCAGCCGGCTCATCGTAAACCACCGGCTCCTGCGTTACCGAAATCTGTGCGGTTTGGTTATCGGCGTTTTGCGTATTATTTTTTCGAATTGCAGATACTGCAAGACATATTAAAACAATCACAGCTACCAGGATTATAAACGCAAGCGTAAGACGTATTCTGCGTTTTCTTCTGCGTTCGCGCATTATTCTTGTGCGTCTTTTTTCTTCAAAATTATTCATGTCATTAGCCAAATAAATCACGCCCCCTCAAAAGTTTATTACAAGAATATAATCAATCCGTTAAAAATATAATTATATAAAGAGTATGGAGTACTCTAACTTATATTATATACTATAATTAAATAAATTTCAACACTTTTTTATATTTTTCGCCAAAAAAATTAAACAAATTTTAGAAAAGAGGTAGTAATATGAAAAAAACACTTATATTGCTTATTTCGGCAATGCTGCTTGCCGGATGTGTGCCGACAGAACCCCAAATACCGGAAAATACAGCCGAGCCGGTAAGCAGCGAAGCTCCGTGTATAACCGAGAAGCCGACTGTGGATAGGTCGTCGCTTTCTACGGAAACGATTGCCTGGGGATTTGTCAGAAATAAAAATGCCGCTCCCGATATTCCAAAGGAGTGGGCAGAGCTTTTGGAACGTTATGACGGCAGGTATTTAGGCAGCAGTGAGAAAAAGAAGATATATCTTACCTTTGACGAGGGCTATGAAAACGGCTATACCTCCAAAATCCTTGACGTTTTGGAGAGCTGCGGCATAAAGGCAATATTTTTTGTGACTGCACCGTATCTTGAGGGACAGCCGGAGCTTATTGAACGAATGATAAAGGACGGACATTACATAGGAAATCATACCGTGCATCATCCCAATCTGAGCAAATGCTCCGAGCAGGAAATACGGGATGAATTGGGAGCGTTAAATGCAAAATGTGAGGAAAAATACGGAGTTTCAATGCAGTTTATGCGTCCGCCCGAAGGGTCGTTTAATGAGCTTACGCTGGCGGTTGCACAGGATATGGGCTATAAAACTGTTTTGTGGAGTCATGCTTATAAAGACTGGGATGTGGATTTACAGCGCGGCAGCGAATATGCGGTTGAACAGGTGGTGCCGTATACCCATAACGGGGAGGTGCTTTTGCTGCACGCGGTGTCCAAGGACAATGCCGCTGCTTTGGAGGAGATGATAAATAAAATAAGAGAAATGGGATTTGAATTCGGCGATCCCTGTGAGCTTTAAAAAATCGGGCGGGGCTTTTTAGTCCTGCCCGAAATGGGCTGATAAAAAATATTTTATTTGTCAAAAAAAGTATTGAAAAACAATTTAAACTATGCTATAATGGCAACAGTTGGCATTATCAGGAAAAAGAACAATGTATTACGATAGAAATTGCAAAAGGAGAAATTTATAATGAAAAACGATGTATTTAGCATAACACTTGACCCATTCTCGGGAGCAGTTAATTCAATTGTGCTTAATGCCGATAAGGACGGTATGAACTGGGTTGACAGGGAGAATGGCGGTAAGCTTTGGGGCTTGGTTAAAAATCTGCATTTAGACAATATTTGGGGCGATTACAAAAGCCGCGCAAGAGAGATGTCGCTTGTATCCTTTGAGGAAAAGGATAACCACGCCGTTAGCTGTTATTCAAACGGTAGAATTTCGGCGTATGTGGAAAGGTTTTTTAAGGAAGACGGAAACTTCTGTGAAAGATATACGCTTAAAAATATAAGTGATTCCGATGTGTTTTTGGAGCAGGCAGACTGTGGCATAACAGTTCCGTTTACAGACAGATATACGGATGCACAGGACTGCATGACAAACCGATGCAATACTCATATTTGGTGTGGGCATAACACCGCTTACATAAATGCGCTTAAAATGGGAATTTCAGATCATAATATCGGCCTTGTTCTCACACGCGGAGCGATAGACAGCTACAGCATATTAAACATTGGGGAAAATCTTGGAAGCAGTTACCGCGGCGAATTTATTATGAATACCGCCCATACAGAGCTTTTGCCGGGTGAGGAATGTGTAATTGAATGGGAACTTTTTCCTTGCCGCGGCGTTGAGGACTTCTATGAAAAAATAAGCCGATATCCATCATATATAGGAATAACCGCAAAGCATTTTACGGTATTTAAGGGCGAGAAAATAGAGCTTGAGGCTTCATCCGAGAGCGCTAAGGCTTATCTTGACGGTGAGGAATTGCCGGTTTCTGTGTCGAACGGAAAAACGAGAGTTGAATATGAGCCTAAGCGTACAGGAGCGCATAGAATTTGGGTAGAATCGGGCGGAGCAAAAACCTTTGCTGACTTCCATGTGTCGTTACCAATGGAGGAACTTGTTAAAAACAGACTTGACTTCATTGTAAAAAAGCAGCAGTATAAACGTGAGGGCAGTCATCTTGACGGAGCATTTCTTATCTATGACAATGCCGAGGAGCATTTTGTGTTTGACGATACAATAGGCGACCACAACGCCTGCCGCGAGAGGATAGGCATGGCGCTGCTGCTTATTAAATATCTGCAGACCCATGAAAATGAGGAATACCGAGAAGCTCTTGACAGATACATTACATTTCTTTACCGTGAATTTTTTGATGCATCAAGAGGTCAGGTGTATGATACTGTCGGTAAAAATGAAGCGCATATGCGTCTTTATAATGCGCCGTGGGTATCCATGCTGCTTACGGAAATGTACAGGCTCACAGACGATACCAAGTATCTCTATGAAATTTTAAAGCTTCTGGAGTTCTATTATTCAAACGGAGGAACAAAGTTCTATCCTAACGGATTTTCTGTTTTTGAAACATATTCGGCGTTTGAGAGTGCCGGTCTTAAAAAAGAAGCGGAGAGGGTTAAGAAGCTTTTCACAGCTCATGCGGATAATATGGTTTCAAACGGAACAGCATACCCGAAGCATGAGGTAAACTATGAGCAGACGATTGTAAGTCCTGCCGCAACCATTACTGCCGAGTGGGCAAGAGTAACCGAAGAGGAGAAATACAGAAAGGACGCAAAGCTTCATATAGAAATACTCGAACGCTTTAACGGACATCAGCCCAGCTTCCACTTAAATGAAATTCCGATACGCTACTGGGATGATTACTGGTTCGGTAAGAGTATGCTTACGGGGGACACGTTCCCGCATTATTGGAGCTGTCTGACTGCAAGGTCATATAAGGATTATTATAACATTTCCGGCGATGAGAAATATCTTAACGCTGCCGAGGAATGTATGCGTAATTGTCTTTGTCTTTTTGATGATGAGGGCAAAGGCTCCTGCGCGTATGTATACCCATACCGCATAAACGGCGAAAAAGGCGAATTTTATGACGAATGGGCAAATGACCAGGATTTTGCGCTGTATTTTGCGCTTGAAACGGGACTGTGTAATATAGGAAAATAAAGAGTTAATCCCCTTAGAGCAGATATTCATACCTGCTCTAAGGGGATTTTTATGTTCAAAACGTCAGTCAAGTTGGGAATGATGATTTTTCTCAAGAAGCTTTCTGTAAGCCGTCGGAGAAAGTCCCGTTTCCTTTTTAAAGGTGTTTGTAAAGTGAGCCTGGCTGCTGAAGCCGAGCAGCTCTGCAAGAGTGGTAACGTCCATACCTTTGCTCAAATAGCTAATCGCAGTATTGATTTTCAGTTTTACAAAATATTTGTGTACACTCAGTCCGGAATGTTTTATGAAAGCATTCTGAATATTTGTGGGGCTGGCGCCTAATATGCGTGAGAGCCGGGGAATGGTGAGGTTTGTATGAATATTGTTTTCCATACATCTTACAGCCTCCCCGAAAATCACAGCGGATGAGGATTTGGAAGATGGAAGAATGATTTGATCTTCTTTTACAAACGCCAATAATAAATATATATAACTCAATATCGTCTGAGAATATATATTGTCTCTTGTCATATATTCGGCGGCGCGAAGGCTGATATGCAGCTTATTCGTAAACATATTTTTATAAGCATTTATGCAATCAATAATTTTTGCGGCATTACAGGCTGCCGCAGCATTAAGATGAAACGCATTTTTCATAAGTTTATTTAAAATAATTCCGCTTGCGTCAAAAGAGAAAACAAGAATATCAACTCCCTCGGAGCTTGTTACAACAAATTTATGCAGTTCAAGAGGACTGTGCACAATAAAATCATTTTCCGCAAGGTCATATACTCTGTCATCTCCCACTACATGAAGCGAGCCTGTGCGAATAAAAAGACATTCCCAGAAATCATGAACTTCACCGTCAAACGTATAACCGTTTGGGTAATGTATCGTAAAAAGAGAATACATATTTGATATATGAATTGCATTGGTTACGCGAAAAGGTGTATACATTTTGTTCCTCCTAATAAAAATGTTTATTTTTATATATAAACCAAAAATACATAAATATCTTTTATAATTATAACACAGAACGATATAATTGTAAACAGCGCGGGAACAATAAAATGTTCGATTTTGCATAAAATCAAGGCTTTATACACGAAAAATGCTTGAATATACATTTACTTTGCGGTGAATTTTATATATAATTATAATAAAAGCCGCGACGGTTTATGAACGCGGGGAAAGGGTTGATAACAGATATGAAAGATATTAAAATCGGTGTAATCGGATTGGGAGCAAGAGGAACAATGCTGCTGCGTGATGTTATACTTCCGTTAAAGGCAGGAGAAGTAACCGCAGTATGCGATGTATATTCCGATCGCGCAGAACAGGGGAAGGATGAGGTGATAAAGCAGCAGGGAACAGAGCCGGTACTATATACGGATTATCATGATGTGATTGCCGATGAAAATGTTAATACGGTTATAATTATGACATCATGGGATGCCCACATAAATATTGCCATAGATGCAATGAATGCGGGTAAGGCAGTAGGCATGGAGGTAGGCGGTACATATTCTATAAATGAATGTTGGCAGCTTGTGGAAACCTATGAAAGAACAAAAACTCCGTTTATGCTTTTGGAAAATTGTGTATTCGGGAGACGTGAGCTTTTGATACTCAATATGTCACAACAGGGAGTGCTCGGAAAGATAGTGCATTGTGCAGGAGGCTATCAGCATGATTTGAGAGAGGAAATTGCATTCGGAAAGGAAAAACGTCATTATCGATTAAGGAATTACCTTAAGAGGAACTGTGAAAACTATCCGACTCACGAACTTGGTCCTATTGCAAGAATTTTAAATATTAACCATGGAAACAGAATGCTTACCATAAGCTCAACAGCTTCAAAGTCAGAAGGTCTGCATGATTATATTGTTGCAAATAAGCCGGAGGATAAAGAGCTGATAAATGCTGAATTTATGCAGGGCGATATAGTAACCTCGGTAATAAAATGCGCCAACGGCGAGACTATCACACTGACTCTTGACACAACACTGCCGCGCTATTACAGCAGAAATTTTACGGTAAGAGGAACAAAGGGAATGTATGAAGAAGCTACCGATTCAATATTTATGGACAGGGCCGAGGATATAGAAAAGGATTTTAAATGGCGTGAAACCGAAGTCGGAAATGTCGAACGGTATTTTGAAAAATATGAGCATCCCGTCTGGAAAAAGTATATTGAGGACGGTGTAAAGGGTTCCCATGACGGCATGGATTGGCTTGAATTTCAGATATTCTTTGACAGTATAAAGAATGATAAGCCCATGCCTGTTGATGTATATGATGCGGCAAGCTGGATGGCTATTTCCGCTTTATCGGAGCATTCTGTGGCATGCGGAGGAATTCCTGTTAACATACCGGATTTTACAAAAGGCGCATGGCTTAAAGGCTGATACAATAAAAAAATAATGGAACTTATAAATACCGCGCCCGATTTTCGGGCGCGGTATTAAAATTATTTATCGTTCAATCCGGCTATGTGATTTTTTTTAAATTTATAGAATATGTATTGACTTAAAAGTCCAAAAGTGGTATAATATAGTCGATTGGATTATCTAAAAAAACAGACTGAAAGGAACATTAAAATGAAAAGAATCTTATGCTTAATATTATCTGTCGGCGCTATTTTTGGAATGTTTAAAACCTCATATGCGAAAACAGGAGATATACTTGGGTATGCAAAATACACTGACATTTCGGCATATATAAATCATTATCCCATAAAGTCTTATAATATCAACGATTATACTGCCATAGTGGCGGAAGATTTGAATAATTATGGTTTTGATGTTGTTTGGGATGAAACAAACAGAACGCTTTCTGTTACAAGAGGCAGTACGAATACTATCGAGGGAACTTCAAATGTATATAAATACAGTTACAAAGCCGGTCAAAATTCTATTGCCTATGTTGAAACGGACGTAGTTACATATTTGAATGGTCAAAAAGTAGAAAGTTTCAACATAGGAGGACAAACTTGCATTTATATTGATGCGCTAAGCGTTTGCGGAGAAGTATCTTGGGTTCCCGAAGCACGTGCAATAAAACTTTGGATTTCGGATTTGCCGGTAAAAGATTACGCTGCCGTTGAGGAAGTTCCTACCATAGTAATGTATTCATCTGATGGAAGGACAATAATTGTAGAAAAATCGGAAGTTGAAGCCTACAAGGCTGTCGGATGGTATACTGAGCCGGTTTATACTATGTGTAACGGCAGTTATTCAGGAGGAGGTACACAGATTCCGGGAAGTATATACTTCATTGGACAATGGCATGCAATAATAACAAATGCTACGGCAAATTCTATGAATTTAGCCTTTGGCCAAAGCGAATCGGATTATCATATTGACAATATGATTCTTTATAGACAGGAAAACGGCAGTTATTATGGCATTGGATATTCAACATGGGGAACATCTTATATAACAATTTACTTAGAAACACCGCAGTGCATATCCTTAACTGTGTCGGGAGACGCTGACCAAATCGGCACTAAATACCTTTACAAATAATCGTATAATTAGTAACATACCAAAAAACTCAGACCCATTTTAACGAAAATGACGGGTCTGAGTTTTTTAGTATTATCGGAACGTCAAATAGGTTGTTCCTTACAAGAAATGCAGCTTACCTCACATTACTTCTTCAGTGCTTCCTCAACAGCAACTGCAACGGCAACTGTAGCGCCAACCATCGGGTTGTTGCCCATTCCGATTAAGCCCATCATTTCAACGTGAGCCGGAACTGAGGACGAACCTGCGAACTGTGCGTCTGAGTGCATACGTCCTAGTGTATCTGTCATACCGTATGAAGCTGGACCATCAGCGTTAGGCAACCTTACCTTTTTTTAGTTCTTCTTCAAGAAAGGTGTATACATAACCTGCACTTTGGTAATAAAGTCCAGTTCCTATATCTTGTATCAGAGTGAAAGTGTCCGAATTATATAGAATTGAAAGAGACTCTTGCATTGAATAATGCCACTCATTCATAAGAATTTCTACAAGCTCTGCACAAAGATCTTCTTGCAAAATTGTTATTTGTTCTGGTTTAAGTCTCATAATTTTTTCAGTTTTGAAATTGCTTTTTCATTTGCGAAATAATATTGAAAAGTGATGCCTTCATCATATTTCAATTCTTCAACCAATTGTTCGATAGTGAGATATCCGGCTTCAAATCGTCTTAATTGCATCGTTACACCATCGTCAGCAATTGGACCATACACAATATCATAATCATGCCATGGGTAGGGCAAATTTCTATTTCTATTGCGAATCACAAACTCTGCCCACTCAACGCAATAGTCATTCCAAATTTTGACATTCAAATCTCCTTTGGATATTTCGTGTTCATCAAATTCAAATGTCGTAACGATTGGAGTCCCGATACCCATTTTTTGTCTTACTCGTTGTTTGGCCATATCAAATGCCTGATTATAGTCGTCTGATAAATAGAAGCCTTTGCCAAAATCCTTGAATGGTTTGGATTTATCTAGGATAATCACATCGATTAGCACGTCAGAACCATGATACAATTTCATTTCAATTGCCCTCCATTATGCGAACATACTTCTGCCAACACTTCAATGTTGTCTTCGAATGATTGTGTGTGTAAAACGTTATAGAATTCTGTCAAATGCGACATGCCCTTAAAACGGACAAGATAATTGTATGCCTGTTTTTGGGTGATGCCAAACGTTTTCGAAAACTCAGTCACAATGGCAATAGTAAATCTCAATATGTTATAATCATGTTTTGACATAGACTTTTGAAATTGACAATTACAAAGATATACTTTTTTTAATAGAAACAAAAAAGGCGTGCCGTAAGACACGCCTTTTGTTTTATAATCAGAACTGATTATTTCTTGTTCAATACAAGGTCAACCTCTACTGCGCAAGCTACCGAGCAACCAACCATTGGGTTGTTACCGATACCAAGGAATCCCATCATCTCAACGTGAGCTGGAACTGATGAAGAACCTGCGAACTGTGCGTCTGAGTGCATACGTCCTAGTGTATCTGTCATACCGTATGAAGCTGGACCAGCAGCCATG